>NZ_JAHLEM010000158.1 GCF_018883605.1 Streptomyces niphimycinicus
GTGCTGGGGGCGGTGGCGCTGGTCGGCGCCGCCACGGCGCCGACCCTGCCGGTCTTCCTCGTCGCGGTCACGGGGTGCGGGGCCGCACTCGGGGTCGCGGGCGCCCTGACGCTCATCGCCACCCAGGCGGTGGTGCGGCCCGAGCGTGCCGGGGAGGCGTCGGGGGTGACCAAGACGGTCATCACCACGGCTGCGGGGCTGGGGGTGGCCCTGTCCGGGCCCGCCGCCGACGCGCACGGCGCCGCCACGGCCACGGCCGTCGACGCGGCCCTGGTGGCGGCCGGGGGCTGCTGTCTGGCCGGGGCCGCGCTCCTGGTCATCACGCTGCTGACGCGGATACGGCCCGGCTGTGGCCCACGAGCCCGGCGTCGACATGCTTTTCTACAGAAATGACTGACTCAACCCTGCTTGTCTACGGGCTGTGGGCGCCGGAGGTGGGCGACGAGGGCGGAAACAGTTCGCCACGGGCCAGGGCCAGGACGGTCCGGGCCGCGATGCCGCCGATGAGGATGGTGACGGCCGCGAGGACGAGGTAGGTGTAGACGAGGTGGCCCGCCGGTTTGCCGTCATCGATCCAGTGCAGCGTGGTGGTGGCGACCACGGCCCAGGAGAAGGTGAAGGCCCACGTGGCGACCGTGAACCGCAGGCGCGCGTAGAGGGGGACCAGCCGGAGCTGGACGATGACCATCAGCAAGAGGTATCCGGCCAGCGCGGCCGCGATGAAGTCCACCCGGCCCTTGTCGAGTGCGAAGTAGGCGACGCTGGCGATGGCGGCGGGGGCCACCTCGATCGTCATCGTCGGCAGGAGCGGCGCGGGCAGTCGAGGGCGGTGGAACAGCCTTCCCGTGATCATCGAACCGAGGATGAACCAGCAGATCACGCCTAAGCCGAACATGACCTCGGCCAGCCGGGTCTGTCCCACCCTCGCGGCGCCGGCGCAGGAAACGAGGCCGCCGGCCACAGTGGGCAGGAAGTAGCCGGGGTGCATCCGGTCCAGTTCCATGTCCCTACAGACCCACTGTCCGGTGAGCCATCCGCCGAACAACACGGTCAGCACGAGAAAGACGTCCACCAGAACCTTTCCCGCCATCGGGCTGTACGGCGCCAGTCCCTGGGCCGCCAACAGCATCGGGGTGATCAGCGCCAGGGAGGTGAACGGACTCGCCACGGGGTCTTCCAGATCGGCGCGGAGCCTCCCCCTGCCGCCGCACACGTAGCGCAGATACCATCCCACCGATACCAGCCATACGACAGTGGCCAGTCCGATCAGGGCTCTTCCGACGATCACCGGCACATGCCCCGCCTGACCAGCGGCCACCCAGGTACCGCCGAGACCAGCCAGGCCGAAGGCCATGCTGAAAATGTTGGGCGGGACGCGCCGGACGGTCATCGCCGGGCTCCTTTCAAATCCGGCTGGTGAGCCACCGCAACCGACTGTGCACCCCGCGGGCCGCCTCCGCGACTTCGCCATGTCATCCGGGGACGCGGGCAGCCACGGAAATACGAGACGACGCCCTTACCGTCGCACCTGTCGCACGGCCACGGCGTACGTGATGCCCCCGTGAGTGACGATCGTGCTCGGCGAGACCTGACAAGCCCTCCGTAGGTCAGGTGAACGCGCGGGGCCGGTTCTCCGTATGGCTCTGTGTGCGTCCTGCCCATGGGGACGCGCGCCGTCCGCACAGGCCGAAACCGAGACCGGAGGCCCCGTTCCATGAATGACCGGTTCATCCCTCCCATCCAGGCGCTGCCGGATGGCGACGCCGAAGTCCGCCTGGTGCTCCATCTGCCCTGGGACGTGGTCGCCGCGCTGGGTCAGGAGGCCGGCCGGCTGGCGGCCCAGTCGCAGCGGCCGGTGAGCCTCGACGAGGCGGTCAGCCACCGGCTGCGCCACGGGACGGCCCAGACCATCGGCGTCCACGCCAAACCGGAGCGGGAGCGGAACCAGCCCGCGCCCACCGCGCCCCACACCTCACCCCCGCTGGCGGCCCGCTCCCCCGGTGAGCAGGCCCGGCAGGCGATCGAGAAGATCAACGGGTCGGCGCAGCCGCTCAACGGCACCGCGAACGGCAGCGCTGGCACCACCGACTCCACCGGTCCGCAGCACACCACCGGCGCCCCGGAACCGGCCCCGCCCGACGCCCGGGGCATCCTGGAGCGCCCCACGAGGGCCACCGGAACGGTGAACGGCACATCGACGGAGATGCCGAGATAACACCAGGCGCAGGCGCGGGAAGACGGCTGGAAGGGCCGCGTAAGGGCCGCGGATACGAGAGTGCCGTCCCGCACCGGACGGCACCCTCGTATGTGCGGCACCTCGAAGGCGCGAGGCCCGTGTGCCTCCGGCCGCCTCGCCCTACTCGACGAGGTCCAGCGCCGCGGCGACGATGCCGTCGCTGTCGATGCCGTGGTGGCGGTAGACGTCCTCGATGGCACCGGACTGGCCGAACCGGGTCACGCCGAGGGTGGTGACGGGCGTGTTCTGGATCGTGCCCAGGAAGGACAGGGTGTGCGGGTGGCCGTCCAGCACGGTGACGAGCGGCGTGGCCCGCTCGGCGGGGAAGATCTGGTCGAGGATCCAGGTCGGGTCCTCCGACAGGCCGCGGCGGGCCTGAAGCGCGCGGAAGAGCAGGTCCGGGCTGGTCACGCAGACGACATCGGCGCCGTGGCCGAGGGCCGCGAGCCGGTCGGCGGCGGCCAGGGCCTCGGGGACCAGCGCGCCCATCGCGGCGAGGGTCACCACCGGGTTGTGGTGCTGCCTCAGCCGGTAGGCCCCGGCGACCGCGTGCCGGCGGCGGCGCTCACGCGCGGCCGGGTCGGTCGGCACCGCGGCCGCGGACTGGTCGACGGGCCGGGTGGACAGCCGCAGATAGGCCGAACTCCCGTCCGGCCGACCGAGGTTGCCGAGCGCGGCCAGCAGACACCATTCGGTGTCGATCGCGAACGCGGGTTCGTAGGTGACACAGCCGGGCTGCTCGATACCGAGTGACGGAGTGGTGATCGACTGGTGGGCACCGCCCTCGGGGGCGAGCGTGACGCCGGACGGCGTGCCGACCAGGATCGACTGGCCACCGGCGTAGATGCCGAAGGACCACGGCTCCAGGGCCCGGTTGACGAAGGGGTCGTAGACCACACCGATCGGCAGCAGCGGCTGGCCCCAGCGGCTCCAGGTGGTGCCCAGCTCGCCGAGCAGGCCGACCAGGTTGGTCTCCGCTATGCCCAGCTCCACATGCTGGCCCGTGGGCCGCTCCCGCCAGTGCAGGATCGTCTCGGCGTCGTCGGCGAACCAGTTGGGGCGCTCGGTCGGCGACCACACCCCGACCTTGTTGAGCCAGCCACCGAGATTGGTGCTGGAACTGACGTCGGGGCTGACGGTGACGATCCGTTCCGCCGCCTCCGGCGCCCGCCGGGTGAGGTCCAGCAGGACGCGCCCGAGCGCCTGCTGGGTGTTGCCGGTACCGGTCGGTGCCGGGCGGGCCAGGTCGGCGGGCACCTCGGGGGGCCGCCGCGACGTGTGTCCTGGGCGGCGCAGCCGATCGGCGGCCGCCGCGCACAGGGCCGCTTCCGGCGAGCCGTCGCCGAACGCCGCCCAGGGGCGGTCGAGATCGGTCCCCAGCCGGTCGGCCAGTGCCTTCATCTGGTCGCCGGTCAGCAGGGAGGAGTGGTTCTGCGGATGGCCCTCGGTGGGCAGCCCGCAGCCCTTGACCGTATACGCGAAGATCACGGTCGGGCGGGTGTCGTCGACGGCGTCGTAGGCGTCCATGAGGGCGCGGATGTCATGGCCGCCCAGGTTGCGCACCGCCGCCAGCAGCGAGGCGTCGTCCAGTGGCGCGATGAGGTCGGCGATCGGCCCGGCCGTGGAGCCGGTGCCGGGCAGCCGCTCACGCAATTCCTCGGCGGAGCAGCGCAGCAGGCGCTGGTATTCGGGATTGCCCATGGCGTCGATACGGGCGCGCAGCGCCTCGCCGCCCGGCCGCGCGAACAACTCCTGGAGCAACTGCCCGTACTTGAGGTTCATCACCTGCCAGCCGGCCGCGGTGAACATGCCCCGCAGCCGCTCCGCGGCGATACCGGGCACCACGCGGTCCAGGGACTGCCGGTTCAGGTCGACGACCCACACCACTTCGCCCAGGCCCGGCACCATCGGGTCCTGGATCGCTTCCCAGATCGCGCCCTCGTCCAGTTCCGCGTCGCCCAGCAGGGAGTACTGCCGTCCCGTACCGGCCCCGCCGAAATGCCCCTCCGCGTAGCGCCGCGCGATGGCGCCCCACAACGGTGCGGTGGCGCCGATGCCGACCGAGCCGGTGGAGTAGTCGACCGGGTCGGGGTCCTTGGACCGGCTGGGGTAGCTCTGGAGACCCCCGAAGGCGCGCAGGGTGGTCAGATAGGACTCGTCCAGCTCACCCAGCAGATAATTGATCGCATGCAGTACGGGCGAGGCGTGGGGCTTGACCGACACCCGGTCCTCGGAGGTCAGCGCGTGGAACCACAGCGCCGTCATGATCGAGGTCATCGAGGCGCTGGACGCCTGGTGACCGCCGACCTTGAGCCCTGAGGGGTTCGGCCGCACCCGGTTGGCATGATCGATGATCGCCGTGGACAGCCACAGCACCCGCCGTTCGACCGCCTCGAGCGCGGCGAGCTGCGCCTTTCCGGCAACGCCCGGGCCCTTGCCGCCGACTGACCTCAGCTCCGAGTTCACGACCGTCACAGAGCGCACCCCACTGTCCGCACCTTGCTTCCGCAGAAATTGACGTTGTGCTCCGCCAGTAGACAGATAATCCTTTGGATGCACAACATGTTCCCGCAGAACTATGCATTCTGCTCAGACTCCGAGGCGGATGAGGGACATCGATTGGGCACCATGAGCGATGAGCGAGGGCTGGACGCCACCGACGCGCGGATCCTGCTCGCCCTTGCCGCCGATCCACGAGCCACCATCGTCGCCCTGGCCGAGCAGCTCGGATTGTCCCGCAACACCGTCCAGGCCCGGGTGGCCAGATTGGAACAGGGCGGCGCGCTGGACTCCTTCGAACGCCGGATCACCCCGAAGGCGCTGGGCCATCCCCTCACCGCGTTCGTCACCGCGCGGGTCCATCAGCACCGCTTGGCCGAGGTGTCCGAGGCGCTGGCGGGCATCGAGGAGGTGGTGGAGGTCTTCGGCCTCAGCGGCGAGACGGATCTGCTCATACGGGTGGTCGCCACGGATGTGGAGGCCCTGTACGGGATCGCGGGACAGATCCTCGCCATCCCCGGCATCGAGCGCACCACGACGGCCCTGGCCATGCGCGAACTGGTGCCGCACCGCCTCACCCCACTGCTGCGCCGTGCCGCGGCGGGCGGATAGCAGGCTGTCGGGGGACACGACGGGCCTTCCCTTCCGCTGGGCAGAAACCCGGCTTCCGGGTGTCTCCGGCGGAATTGACGTCGCGGACGCGCTGCGCTTCCGGCAGCGCGCACCCGCGCAGCGTCCTGGAGGTCTCTTGATGCGTCCAACTCGTCGTTCGTCCAGAAGGACTTCGCCGTTACGGTCCCGGCCCCGGTCTCGGTCCCGCGACGTGGCCGTGCTGATCGTGCTGGCGACCACCCTCGTCTCCGCGCTGTTGACCGCCTCGGTGACGCCGACCGCGGCCGCCGAGCGGCGGCGGCCAGGTGCTGTTCACGAGCTACCCACCCGGAACGACGCCGGTGAGCGCACACTTCGCGTGGGCACAGACCTATGAGAACGACGTCGCCATCGACTGGCTCTTCGATCAGTCGCGATCACACACCGACGACGGCCAGCGCGCCATAGCCGACAACCGCGACGAGAAGCGTGGACAGAGCCCCCAGGGCAAGACCTCGCTTTCCGGCCCGGAGCAGCGCACCGATTTTGACGCCGCTGCCCAGCCCGAACAGTGCGGCGGCGAAGAGCAGCGTGGTGACGACGTTGACCACGGACAGCGCGGCCGACGGCACGACACCGCTGCTGCGAACCAGCATCATCACCAGGAATCCGAGGACGAACAGCGGAACGATCGGCGGACGTTTCCCCGGAGCGGCCCCGCCCTGTCGGCGCTGAACGATGCTGACGCCGGCGACCATCGGGGCGAGCAGGACGACCCTGGTCAGCTTGGTGACGACAGCGATGGCAACCGCCCCGGCGCCCGCGGGTGACGCGGCCGCGACGACCTGAGCGACTTCGTGAACGGAGAGTCCCGCCCAGGACCCGAGGCCCTCGGGGCTCATTCCCAGTGCCTCACCGACGAACGGTACGAGCGCGATCGCGGCGCTTCCGTAAAGGGTCACGAGAGTGACAGCAGTCGCCACGTCCTCTTTATCGCTTTCGGTGACACTGTCCATTGCCGCGATCGCCGACGCCCCGCAGATGGAGAATCCGGTCGCCACCATCAGCGCGAGTCCCCGCGACACTCGGATCAGCCGGCCGAGCAGGAGGGTTCCGAAGAAGGTCACGAGCACGGTGACCACGACCGCCAGCACCTTGCCCACACCGAGCCCGAAGACCTCGCCGAGCCCGAGCTGAAGCCCGAGCAGAACGACGCCGAGGCGCAGAAACTTTTTCGTCGCCCAGCCCAGACCTTCCCGGGTCTTCGCCGGAAGGCGACCTCCCACGGCGATTCCGAGGACCACCGCGACGGTGAGCGCGCTCACGGCAGGCACCAGCTTGTTGAGAGAGAACGCGGCAGCCGTGCCGACAGCCACCACGAACAGCCCCGGGGCCAGTGAACGAACTGGTCCGGCGGCGTCTGCGGCACGCTCGACAACGTGTCCTGGGTTGGCCATGCCCCGATCATCATCGTGCCGCGCCGAGCGCGGTACCGGTCAATGAGTGAGGACGTCATACCCCGAGGGCATGACAGGCCCGGAGCCATACGCTGGAGCTATGAGCCAGTTGCCGGATCCGGAATCGCTGCGTCTGCTCGTCCTTGTCGGAGACGTAGGGAGTCTGAGCAGGGCGGCGGCGCAGCTCGGTCTCGCGCAGCCGTCGGCCAGCAAGCGGCTGTCCACACTGGAGCGCAGGCTCGGCCTCGTGCTGGTGGAGCGGACCCGGCGCGGATCACAGCTCACCGACGCGGGCCGGGCCGTGGCGGTCTGGGCCCAGCAGGTTCTCCAGGACTTGGACGGTCTGCTCACCGGCGCGGAGGCATTGCGCACCAAGCGCGACGCCGAGCTGAGAGTCGCGGCGAGCATGACGGTGGCCGAGTACTTGGTACCGGGTTGGCTCGGCGAACTGCGTCGGATGCGGCCGGAGCTGTACGTGGGCCTCCAGGTGACCAACAGCGAGCACGTCCCGGAGCTGCTGCGCAGTGGCGCGGTGGATCTCGGATTCATCGAGTCGCCGCAGGCCCCGGCCGGATTGCCCGCGCGGCGGGTCGCCCGTGACCGTCTGCTCGTGGTCGTCGCGCCGGGACACCCTTGGGCGCGCCGCCGTCGCCCGCTGGGCGTCGCCGAGCTTGCCGCCGCGCCGCTGGTGCTCCGTGAACGTGGTTCGGGCACCCGCGAAACTCTGGACCAGGCGCTGCGCCGGGCGGGGATGGCCGAGCCCCGGCCCCTGCTGGAGCTGGGGTCGGCGACGGCCGTGCGCAACGCCGTGATGGCCGGGACCGGCCCGGCAGTGATCAGCGAACTCGCCGTACGAACGGACCTCGCCGACCGCCGCCTGGTGGCGGTCGAGGTCGAGGGCATCGAACTGCACCGTGCCCTGCGCGCCGTATGGGCGTCGGAACGCCCCCTGGCCGGCCCGGCCGCCGAGCTCCTGGCCGTGACCAGGCGGCACAGACCGGACGCCGCCGCCAGGGGCGCCACCGCGCGGTGAACGCGCGACGAGGCGATCCCGCGGAGGCCGCCGCAACCGGCCGGGCGGCTGCCAGTCGGTCACCTGAGGATGTGCGGTCCGGTCGGTCCGCTTGTCTCCCGCGTCTCGTCGGCGGGCAGATGTCGGAAGCTGCCATGGCCCGGCAGCGCCCACTCGAAGGTCAGCTCCTCCGCGCCGACTTCCCCGCCGGGACCGCCGAATCCGTACCCACGCCGCCTTGTGGGTACCCCACAATCCGGCACACCGGCCGGGTGGGAGAAAAATGACACACCTCGGCCGCTTTTTTCGGACACGCGTCCGCCGTCGGGAACATCGTGCAACTATGGCCGGGCGATGCCCGGCTGACCGAGAGGGAAGATCCCCGCTCCCCTCGTCGTTGCCACCTCGCATAAGCATTCAATGCGCGTGACAGGAGTGGAACACCGTATGCCCAGCCCTTCCGCCACCCAGCCCACCGCCCAGATCGGCGTCACCGGGCTCGCCGTCATGGGCAGCAACCTCGCCCGCAACTTCGCCCGGCACGGGCACACCGTCGCTCTCCACAACCGCACGTTCGCCAAGACCAAGGCGCTGATGGAGGAGCACGGCCACGAGGGGAACTTCGTGCCGGCCGAGAGCGCCGCGGAGTTCGTCGCAGCCCTCCAGCGGCCCCGGCGGCTTGTCATCATGGTCAAGGCGGGTGCGCCCACCGACGCCGTCATCGAGGAGTTCGCACCCCTCCTCGAAGAGGGCGACGTGATCATCGACGGGGGCAACGCCCACTTCGATGACACCAGGCGCCGGGAGAAGTCCCTGCGCGAGCGCGGGCTGCACTTCGTGGGCACCGGCATCTCCGGTGGCGAGGAGGGCGCGCTCAACGGGCCCAGCATCATGCCCGGCGGATCGGCGGAATCCTACAAGTCCCTCGGCCCGCTGCTGGAGGACATCTCCGCCAAGGTGGACGGCGTCCCCTGCTGCACCCATATCGGCCCGGACGGGGCCGGCCACTTCGTGAAGATGGTGCACAACGGCATCGAGTACGCCGACATGCAGCTCATCGCGGAGTCGTACGACCTGCTGCGGCGGGCGCTGGGCATGACGCCGGGTGAGATCGCGGAGGTCTTCCGCACCTGGAACGGCGGCCGGCTCGAGTCGTATCTGATCGAGATCACCGCCGAGGTGCTCGGGCACACCGACGCCGTCACCGGCAAGCCGTTCGTGGACGTGGTGCAGGACCAGGCCGAGCAGAAGGGCACCGGCCGCTGGACCGTCCAGACCGCGCTGGACCTGGGCGTGCCGGTGAGCGGGATCGCCGAGGCGGTGTTCGCCCGCTCGCTGTCCGGCCACGCGGATCTGCGGGACGCCTCGCAGGGGCTGCCGGGGCCGTCCGGCGAGAAGCTCACGGGCGCGGCGGCGGAGCGGTTCGCCGACGATGTCGAGCAGGCGCTGTACGCCTCGAAGATCGTGGCGTACGCGCAGGGCATCCACCAGATCGAGGCGGGCAGCCAGGAGTACGGCTGGGACATCGATCCGGGGGCGGTCGCGAAGATCTGGCGTGGCGGCTGCATCATCCGGGCGCGGTTCCTGAACCGGATCACCGAGGCGTATGCCAAGGACCGCAAGCCCGTCACGCTGCTGACCGACGACCACTTCGCGCAGGCGCTGGGCGCGGCGCAGGATGCCTGGCGGCGAGTGGTGGCCACCTCGGTCGAGCTGGGCGTGCCCGCACCGGGCTTCTCGGCGGCGCTGGCGTACTACGACGCGCTGCGCTCGGAGCGGCTGCCCGCCGCGCTGGTCCAGGGGCAGCGGGACTTCTTCGGCGCGCACACCTACCGGCGGGTGGACCGCGAGGGTTCGTTCCACACGATGTGGGGCGCCGACCGCGACGAGCGTACGGCCTGACGTCATGACGTCGTAACGGCGCGAGGGCCGTGTCCCCGCCCCGGATTCCGGTGGGGACACGGCCCTGGTGCCGTGGTGTGCCACGGCCCTCGCGCCGCCGCCGCGCAGGTCAGGGTGTGTAGCGGCGGAAGGCGGGCACCGCGGCGGCCAGCCCGAGTGTGCTGACGGCCACCAGCAGCCCGCCCGCGGCGACCGCCGCGCGGGCCCCGAGGAGGGAGCCCGCGGTGCCGTGCAGCAGGTCGGCGACGCGCGGGCCGCCCGCCACCACCACGGTGAACACGCCCTGCATCCGGCCGCGCATGTCGTCGGTTGCGGCCGACTGGAGAATCGCCCCGCGGAAGACCATCGAGACCATGTCGGCGACGCCCGCGAGGGCGAGGAAGGCCACCGCCCACCACAGGTTCGGGCTGAGCCCGAATCCGGCGATGGCCACGCCCCAGGCCACCACGGCGGCGATGACCATCAGGCCGTGGCGGCGGGCGCGGGAGAAAGTGCCGGACAGCAGACCGCCGGCCACCGCGCCGATCGGGATCGCCGCGAAGAGCAGGCCGAGCGCGAACCCCTCGCCCCAGGGCGCGTAGGTGTGCGAGGCGAGCTGGGGGAAGAGCGCGCGGGGCATGCCGAAGACCATGGCGATGATGTCCGCGAGGAAGGACATCAGCAGGATGCGGTGGGCGGCGATGTACCGGAAGCCGTCGACCACATCGCGCCATCCGGCCCGTCGGCCGCCGCCCGCGGCGCCCTCGGTGAGCGGCGGGAGGGACGGCAGCCGCCAGACGGCCCACAGGGTGATGCACAGCGCCACGGCGTCGATGAGATAGAGCGTGGGCAGGCCGAGGACGGGGATCAGGGCGCCCGCGAGCAGCGGGCCGATGATCATGCCCGTCTGGGCGACGGTGGACTGGAGGGCGCCCGCGGCGGGCAGTTCGTCGGCGGGCACGAGGCGGGCTACGGAGGCGCTGCGGGCCGGGGAGTTCATGCCGAAGAAGCCCTGCTGGGCGGCGAGCAGCACCATGAGCACCGCCACCGAGTCCAGACCGGCGAAGGACTGCGCCCAGAACAGCAGCGAGGTGACGGCGATGCCCACGTTGGTGACAAGCATCAGGGTGCGCCGGTCCATCCGGTCGGCGACCACCCCGCCCCACAGTGCGAAGACCACCAGCGGGAGGAGCCCCGCGAAGCTGGCGTAGCCGACCCACGCCGATGAGCCGGTGATGTCGTAGATCTGCTTGGGGACGGCCACGGCGGTGAGCTGGCTGCCGATGGCCGTCACGGTGGTGGAGGTCCACAGCCGCCGGAAGGGGCGGTGGCGCAGCGGCCGGGTGTCCATCACCCAGCGGCGCCAGCCGGGCTTCGGCGGCGGGGCGGGGGCGCCGTCCTCGGCTCCGGGGGGCTTGTCGTCGTCCCGGGCGGTGGGTTCTATCTCGTCGTCGCTGCTTCTGGCGATCTCCACGGCTGGTTCGATTCCTCCTACATCCATTCGGGCCGGGAACCATTGTGACGATCCACGGCCCGGGCCGTGGCCCCGGCTCCTCAGTCCCCGGCCGCGGGACGCATCCGCCGCCGGCCGTGGATGCTGCCGCTCAGGGAGGTCAGCCGGGCGCCGCTGCCGCCGCCGCGGTCGGCGATGATCTCGGCCGCGATGCTGACGGCGGTCTCCTCCGGGGTACGGGCGCCGAGGTCCAGGCCGATCGGCGAGGCGAGCCGGGCCAGCGCCTCCTCGCCGAGACCGGTGGTGCGCAGCCGGCGGAGCCGGTCGTCGTGGGTGCGGCGGGAGCCCATGGCGCCGACGTAGGCCAGCGGCAGGCGCAGGGCGACGTCCAGCAGCGGCACATCGAACTTCGGGTCGTGGGTGAGCACACAGACCACCGTGCGTTCGTCGATCCGGCCCGCTTCCGCCTCGGTGCGCAGATAGCGGTGCGGCCAGTCGGTCACCACCTCGTGCGCGTCGGGGAAGCGGCGCGCGGTGGCGAAGACCGGCCGGGCGTCGCACACGGTGACGTGGTAGCCGAGGTACGCGCCGATCCGGGCCATGGCCGCCGCGAAGTCGACGGCGCCGAAGACCAGCATCCTCGGCGGGGTGGCGTGGACGGAGACGAACAGGGTGAGCTCCTCGTCCATGCGCGTGCCGTCGTATCCGTAGCGCAGCGTCTCGGTGCGCCCGCCGGCCAGCAGTCCGCGCGCGTCCTCGGCGATGGCCGCGTCCAGCCGCCCGGAGCCGAGGGTGCCCGAGGTGCCCTCGGGCCGTACCACCAGCCGGCGGCCCAGCCGCCCCTTAGGGTCGGGCCCGTCGACGGCCACGCAGATCACCTCGGCCACCGGCTCCCCGGCGGCTACCGCGGTGGCCACCTCGCCCAGTTCGGGGAAGCCTTCGGGGTCGACCCGCTCCACATACACATCGATGATTCCGCCGCAGGTCAGCCCGACCGCGAAGGCGTCGTCGTCGCTGACGCCGTAGCGCTCCAGCACGGGCGTTCCGCTGTCGGTCACCTCCTGGGCCAGTTCGTAGACGGCGCCCTCGACACAGCCGCCGGAGACGCTGCCGATCGCGGCGCCATCGGGCCCGACCAGCATGCTCGTCCCGGGCGGCAGCGGGGAGGAGTGCCAGGTCGCCACCACCGTGGCACGGGCGAACGGCTCGCCCTGGCCCCACCATCGGTGCATCTGCGCTACGACGTCTCGCATGGAATCCAAATCTCCTCGCCGACCCATGTAAGAGGTTGATACATTCAATGTATGAGCCTCTCACATCACTCACCGAGTAGCGACATCATCTTGCGGATCAACGGCACGTCCCACCCCATGACCATCGACAACCGGACGACCCTGCTCGATGTGCTGCGCGAGCGGCTGGGGCTCACGGGCACCAAGAAGGGCTGTGACCACGGTCAGTGCGGGGCCTGCACGGTGCTGGTCGACGGTGAGCGGGTGAACAGTTGCCTGGTGTTCGCGGTGACCGCCGAGGAGCGCGAGATCGTCTCCATCGAGGGCGTGGCGGCGCTGTCGGACGGCGGGGAACTGCACCCGGTGCAGCGCGCCTTCCTCGACCACGACGGGCTCCAGTGCGGCTACTGCACCCCGGGCCAGATCTGTTCCGCCATCGGGGCGCTGGGCGAGGCCGGGCGCGGCTGGCCCAGCCATGTCACCGAGGACACCGCCGCCGGGGTGGCCGATGTCTCGGAGCTGGAGGCGCGGGAGGTGCGCGAGCGCATGAGCGGCAATCTGTGCCGCTGCGGTGCGTACAACGGCATCGTGGAGGCCGTGCTGGAGGCCGCGGGCACCGAGGCTGCCCAGGACACCGCCACGGTCGGGGGCGCCCGATGAAGGAGTTCGCCTACGCCCGCGCGGGCGACGCCGACGAGGCGGCCGCGCTGATCGCCGAGCGCCCGGATGCCACCTACCTCGGCGGGGGCACCAATCTGGTGGATCTGATGAAGCTCGGCGTCACCGGCCCCGGGCTGCTCATCGACGTCTCCCGGCTGCCGTACGACCGGATCGAGCACCGCGACGACGGCTCCGTACTCATCGGCGCGACCGTGCGCAACGGCGCTCTGGCGGGCGATCCGGGCATCCGCGAGCGCTTCCCGCTGCTGTCCCAGGCGCTGCTGGCCGGGGCGTCGGGGCAACTGCGCACGGTGGCCACGGTGGGCGGCAATCTGCTGCAACGCACCCGCTGCGGGTACTTCCAGGATGTGAGCAAGCCGTGCAACAAGCGCGAACCGGGCACCGGGTGTCCGGCGATCCAGGGCGCGCACCGCGATCTGGCCGTGCTGGGCACCTCCGACCAGTGCGTGGCCTCCCACCCCTCCGACATGGCGGTGGCGCTGGTGGCACTCGACGCGGTGGCGCATCTGCGGTCCGTGGACGGCGGCTCGCGCACCGTTCCGGTGGCGGAGCTGTATCTGCTGCCCGGCCGGACACCGCACCGGGAGACCGTCCTGGACCACGGTGACCTCATCACCGCCGTGGAGCTGCCCCCGCCGCCGCCGGGTGCCCGGATGCGCTATCGCAAGGTGCGGGACCGCTGGTCGTACGCCTTCGCGCTGGTGAGCGCCGCCACCGCGGTGTCCGTGGCCGAGGACGGCTCGCTCCAGGACGTGCGGATCGCGCTCGGCGGGGTGGCGCCCCGGCCGTGGCGGGCCCGGATCGCCGAGGAGCGGCTGCGCGGCGCCCGGCCGGACGAGGAGACGCTGCGGGAGGCGGCCCGGGCCGAGCTGGCCGAGGCGCGGCCGCTGCCGGACAACGCCTTCAAGGTCGACCTGGCCATTGATCTGATCGTCGCGGGCGTCCGCGACCTCGCCGCGAGGAAGGACCGCGCATGACCACCGTCTCGCGATGCATCGGCGCCCCGATGACCCGGGTCGACGGCCTGGACAAGGTGACCGGCGCGGCGCGCTACGCCTATGAGTTCCCCACTCAGGGCGTCAGCTATGTGTGGCCGGTGCAGGCGACCGTCGCCCGCGGCCGGGTGACGGCGGTGGATCCCGCCCCGGCGCTGGCCCTGCCCGGTGTGCTGACGGTGCTCGACCACACCAACGCCCCGCGGCTGAACACCGAGGCACAGGCGAGCGCGGACCTCTTCGTGCTCCAGTCCCCTCAGGTGGCCTACCACGGCCAGATGGTGGCCGCCGTGGTGGCCACCTCGCTGGAGGCGGCGCGCGAGGGTGCGGCCGCGGTCCGGGTGAGCTATGAGCGGGAGCCGCACGATGTGGTGCTGCGCGCCGACGACGAGCGGCTGGAGATCCCCGAGAGGGTGACCGACGGCAGCCCTGGCCTGGTCGAGCGCGGTGACGCCGACGCGGCGTGGGCCGCCGCTCCGGTGCGGGTGGACCACACGTACACCACCCCGGTCGAGCATGTGAGCCCGATGGAGCCGCATGCCACCATCGCGGTGTGGGACGAGGACCGGCTGACGCTGTTCAACTCCGACCAGGGCCCGTACATGAGCGCGCAACTGCTGTCCGCGCTGTTCGGGATCGAGCTGAGTGCGGTGGAGGTCGTCGCGGAGTACATCGGCGGTGGCTTCGGGGCCAAGGGCATTCCGCGCTCGCCGACGGTGCTGGCGGCGCTGGCCGCACGGGCCGTCGGACGGCCGGTGAAGATCGCCCTGACCCGGCAGCAGATGTTCCAGTTGATCCCCTACCGCTCCCCCACCATCCAGCGGGTGCGGCTGGGCGCCGGGCGCGACGGCCGGCTGACGGTGATCCAGCACGACTCGGTGCAGCAGCGCTCGACCCTGGTGCCGTTCGCCGACCAGACGGTGTCCTCGACGCGGATGATGTACGCGGCACCCAACGCCCGTACGACCGTGAAGGTGGCGCCGCTGGATGTGATGACGCCCGCCTGGTTCCGCGCGCCCGGCCACACACCGGGGATGTTCGCACTGGAGTCGGCGATCGACGAACTGGCCGAGGCGCTGGGCATGGACCCGATCGAGCTGCGGATCCGCAACGAGCCGGAGAACGACCCGGAGAGCGGAAAACCGTTCAGCAGCCGCAATCTGGTGGCCTGCCTGCGCGAGGGCGCGGCGCGCTTCGGCTGGGAGCGCCGCGATCCGGCGCCGGGGATCCGGCGCGAGGGGCGCTGGCTGGTCGGCACCGGTGTGGCCGCCTCGCACCACCCGGACTACACCTTCCCCTCCTCCGCGGTGGCGCGCGCCGAGGAGGACGGGACGTACCGGGTGCGCATCGGCGCGGCCGACCTCGGCACGGGTGCCCGCACCGCCCTCACCCAGGTGGCGGCGGACGCGCTGGGCATTCCGGTGTCGCGGCTGCGGCTGGAGATCGGCCGCGCGTCGCTGGGCATGGCGCCGTTCGCGGGCGGTTCGCTCGGCACCGCGTCCTGGGGCTGGGCGGTGGACAAGGCGTGCCGTGCGCTGCTGAAGGAGCTGGACGTCTACGGAGGTGTGGTCCCGGACGGCGGTCTTGAGGTGGTGGCCGACACCACCGAGGACCTGGGGCAGCGGGCGGATCTGTCACGGCACACCTTCGGGGCGCAGTTCGCCCAGGTGCGGGTGGACGCCGACACCGGTGAGATCCGGGTGGACCGGATGCTGGGCGTGTTCGCGGCCGGGCGGATCGTCAATCCGCACACCGCGCGCTCGCAGTTCCTGGGAGCCATGACGATGGGTCTGTCGATGGCGCTGCTGGAGATCGGCGAGGTCGATCCGGTCTTCGGCGACTTCGCCAACCATGACTTCGCGGGCTATCACATCGCCGCCCACGCCGATGTCCCGCGGCTGGACGTGGTGTGCCTGGAGGAGACCGACAACACCTCCAACCCGGTGGGTGCCAAGGGCATCGGCGAACTGGGCATCGTGGGCGCGGCGGCGGCCATCGGCAACGCCTTCCACCATGCGACCGGAGAGCGGGTGCGGGAGCTGCCGATCCGTATCGAGCGCTCGCGGGAGGCGCTCCGGGCGGCCAGGTCCGCCGAAAAGCGCAGGCCAGGGGCGGGCGAGCCGGAGCCTCGGGTCGGATAGGGTCACCCGAATGGCACCCACCCCGAAGGGACGCGCCACCTACCACCACGGCGACTTGGCCGCGGCGCTGGTGGCGGCGACCCTGGAGATCATCGATGAGGTCGGGGTGCGAGGTTTCTCCGTCGCGGAGGCCGCGCGCCGCACCTGTGTCAGCCCCGGTGCCCCGTACCGCCACTTCGCCGACCGTGACGCGCTGGTCGCCGCCGCCGCGCTGGAGGTCTCGCGGCGGCTGCGGGCCATCTACCTGGAGACCGCGGCCGAGAGCGGCTCCGCTCAGGAGCGGCTGGCGACGGTGGCGGGCAGCTTCGTGCGCGCGGCGGCCCGCTACCGCGGCGGGCTGGACATCCTGTTCGCCCCGGGGCTGCGGGCCACCCATCCGGAGCTACGGGACAGCACCCGGGAGTTCGTCGATCTGCTGTTGCCGAGCGCCTTCGAGGTGATCGCTCCGGGCGAGGGCCCGGCGACGGCCGTGGCGCTGCTCGACGCGCTGCATGCACTCGCCCGGGGGTATGTCGCCCAATTGCTGGAAGGGAAGTTCGGCGATCCGGATGACGTGGCCGAGGAGGTCGCCATCCGTGCGACCCAGGCCGCGCGGGCGCTGGTAGCGGGCTACGGCGTGCCATCGGGGCATGTCGGCGAGGTGGCACGGGACCGCTGACGGAGGGACAGAATTTCCCGTTCCGCTTCACGATCTTCGTTCGGCGCGCATACCGTCGATGCGGAACGGATCGGAGGAACAGATGTCCCTGAAATCCGGTAAGAGCCTGTGTCATGTTCCCCGCCGCACGCCCGGCCGGGGACATGACACAGGCTCTAAGGGCGCCCACCGGGCGCCTTCGCGGCTGTGCTCGCCGTACGCCGTCGGCGCACTGGGGGTGGCGGTCACCGCCGCCGTCCTCGCCACCCTCGTCCCGGCCACCGCCGGGACGACCGACCCCGACCACGACGCCGGTACCGACCCGGCCCCCGCATCGTCCGTCCCGCACCCCGAGCGGGACTGGATGGGCTCGACGATCGCCCGCTACGAGAAGGCCGACCCCGGCGTCTCGCCCAGGGCCACCAGAGCGGCCTCGGTGGAGGGTGTGGATGTCAGCGACCATCAGGGTTCGGTCGACTGGGCGGCCCTGTGGGACGACAACGTCCGATTCGCCTATGTGAAGGCCACCGAGAGCACGACCTACAAGAACCCCTCGTTCGCCGGGCAGTACAACGGCTCCTTCCAGCAGGGCATGATCCGCGGCGCCTACCACTTCGCCCTGCCGGATCGTTCCAGCGGCACCCGTCAGGCCGACTTCTTCGTGAGCAACGGAGGCGACTGGTCCAACGACGGCAAGACACTGCCGCCCGTCCTGGACCTCGAGTACAACCCGTACGGAGCAATCTGCTTCGGACTGACCGCGTCCCAGATCGTGGACTGGATCGGCGACTTCACGGCGCGGGTCAAGGAGCGCACCGGACGGCAGCCGGTGATCTACACCGCCACCGGCTGGTGGAAGACTTGCACGGGCAACAGCGCCGCCTTCGCCGAGCGGAATCCCCTGTGGCTGGCGCGGTACGCCGCCACCCCCGGGGACCTGCCGGCCGGCTGGGCGACCCACACCCTGTGGCAGTACACCTCCACCGGGCCGCTGGTGGGCGACCACAACAGGTTCAACGGAAGCCTGACGGGCCTCAAGGCGCTGGCCACGGGGTGAGGCGGCGGCACTCAGCCGCCGAGCACACCGCCGACCCCGCCGAGCACACCGTCGAGCGTGTCCCCGACACCGTCCACCAGACCGCCCACCAGGCCCTTGCCGTGGTGACCGCCCTCGCCGGGGGTGGACCGCGGCGGCTGGCTGGGCTGCTGCGAGGGGGTGGCCGGATCGGCGCTCGGGGTCGTCTCGCTCGGCGAGGAGTGCTCCGAGGGAACCTGGTCGTCCCGCTGCGCCGGGGTGGGGGCCGCGTGGGTGGTCGCGGCCTTCGAGGGGGCCGCGTCGGGGGTGGCCGGGGTGGTGGGCCGCTGCGCGCCGGCGCTCCGGTCCGTCGCCCCGCCACCGGGAGTGGCGGCGTCCGTGTCGTCGGAGATCAGCTTCGGCTTCGTGGACTCGCTGGGCGAGACATGGCTCTGCGAGGGCGAGTGGTCGACGGTGGGGTCGATGTGCGGCGCCTGCTCCTGCTGTGTGTTCACATCGGAGCGGGCCTGCACGGACTTGTCACCGCCGGTCGTCGAGTGGAGGCCGAAGGCTATGGTTCCGGCCACTCCGAGAGCGGTGGCCGCCTTGAGCGTCGTGGTACGCGCCTGCTGGGCGGCGGTCGGTCGGCTGTGTCGACCCATTTCGCTGGTCTCCCCGTTATGGAATGGGTTGGGTGCAGTGCACCGGAAGGCCAGGTTCCGAGCGGAACTGATGTCCGACGCACACGTGTTACAGAGTAAAGAACGAGCCAGATGATAACCATGGCCCCCCGGTGTACGGCCACCCGTACACCGGGGAACGTTTGTCCATGGCTAGCGCGCGGCCTCCGGATAGAAGTCGCGTGAACGGCCCTGGCCGTCCTTGAGCTTTCCGAGCAGGCTCGCCGGGTACTCGATGAGCCAGTAGCTCACCGCGGCGGCGGCCACGGCCACCACCAGCACGATGACCACGGCCGGCGGGAAGCCCGCCTGGCCGTCGGGGGGCAGCAGCCCGGCGTTGTACAGGCCCAGCATGATCGGCTCATGCCAGACGAAGAGGCTGTAACTGGCCAGCCCGGCGCCGGTGAGCCAGCGGGCCGTGAGCCACCTGTGCCACCGCCCCTGCCGCCGCACATGGATGGTGCTGTACAGCAACACCATCCACAGCAGGGCGGACAGCGGATGGTAGAAGGTGGTCGGGAAGTCCTCCGCCTCCGTACCGGACCAGGACAGCAGATACAGCCCCAGGAGGGCGGCCACCCGCAGCGGGATGGCCACCTTCGCGTGGAGCCGGCCCCGGTCGCCGAGGGCGACCATCACCACGGCCAGGCCCATGCCCGCCGCGAACCCTCCGAAGCGGGCCTGCGGTCCGAAGTACACCGGCCATTCGGTGTGCGGGATCTCCAGCACATAGCGGGCGACCGCGATCCAGATGAACGGCCCGATGTACAGCAGGGCACATCCGGCGGCGCACACCGCCACCCGGGAGGCCCGCTGGCGCAGCGGACGGCAGATGCGGGCGGCCAGCGGGCCGAGTCCCACCAGCGCCAGATAGAACATGATTTCCAGCGACAACGACCAGGTGGGGCCGATGGTGTAGAAGATCTGCTCCTGGTCGAAGACCTGGGTGAAGGTGAGATGGTGCACCAGATCGGACCACTCGCCGGGCAGTGTGGGGTTGCGGGTGGCCCAGACGCACAGGACCGCCAGGAAGTACAGCGGGATGATCCGGATGGCGCGCCGAAAGAGGAACACCCGGCCGGGGCGGGTCGAGCCCCCCTCGATCGCCGCCCGTGCGTAGGACAGCGTGAGCAGATACGCGGACAGGACGAAGAAGAAGTCGATGACCTCCAGCGACACCAGCGCGTTCGCGTACCGGTTGGGCACCGGTGAGTGGGCGCCGTCCCGGTCGTAGGTGAAGTACTGCTGCCAGACGTGGAAGACGACCGTGAGCAGCGCCGCCATGCCCCGGAAGCCCTGGATCTCCGCGTTCCTCCGGTTCCGGGAGGGCGCGCCCTTGGCGGGTGTGCCGTTGACCGGCCGGCGGACGGTGGCGGGTGCGGTGGTGAGGGTGGTGGACGCCGTGCTCATGTCCGCTTCACCGCCTTCTCGCCGGGCCGCGGGGTGACCCGCCACTGGCGGTCCCGCAGCACCTCCTTGAGCAGCGACTGACGGGCCACGATGTTCTTGAAGTGGCTGTAGAAGAAGGTGGACACCAGCAGATACCGCCAGAACCACGCCCTGCGGCGGCGCAGTTCGGGCACCGCGAGCCGCCATGCGAACAGCGCCTGGACCAGTCCGGCGGAGAGGGTGAACAGGGTGGCCAGCAGGCAGACCGGCACCGCCCAGTCGAGCTGGTCCACGCCGCCCGCCCGCCACGCCGAGTACAGCAGCACGGGCAGGATCTGGAGGGTCAGCCACGGCTGGATCTCACGCCAGCCCAGCAGCACCAGCAGCCCCGCCTTCTGGCGGGCGGTGAAGGCCGGCGAGCGCAGCCCGCGCCACAGATACTTCAGCGACACCTGGAGCCAGCCCTGGGCCCAGCGCGACCGCTGGTTCCACAGCGCCTTGAGGGTGGTGGGCGCCAGTTCGCGGGAGATGAGCGTGCGGTCGGTGGCGATCCTGGCCCCCTCGTGCAGGGCGCGCATCGAGGAGTCGATGTCCTCGGTGAGCATCGTGCCGTGCATCCGGGTCCTGGCGAGCAGATCGGTGCGCCAGAAGCCGTTGGAGCCGCCGAAGACACCGAAGGTGTAGAGCCGGGTCCGGCCGGGGTGGCTGACGGCGTAGATGGCCTCGAACTCCACGCCCACCAGCTTGGCGACCCAGGAGCTCTCGCCGTTGCGGATCACACAGTGGCCCTGGACCACGTCGTAGCCATTCGAGAGCCAGTGCCAGGCGTGCTGGAAGGCATCGGGCACCGGGTGGTGGTCGGCGTCGAAGATGCCGACGAACTCACCGCGCACCCGGGTGACCGCGGCGTTGACGTTCTGCGCCTTGGAGGTGCTGCCCGCCACCGGCATCAGCACCAGCCGCGGGTCGCGGCGGGCCATCTCCCGCAGGGTCTCCTCGACGGGCATGGGGTGCGGCGTGTTGTACGCGAGCACGATCTCCAGCTCGCCCGGGTAGTCCAGGCGCAGAAAGGATTCGATGGTGTCGACGATGGTCGCCGCCTCATTGGGCAGATACGCGGCGATGACGGCGCTGGCCGGCGGATACGGCTGAGCGGGCTGTTCGGGCCGGGGTTTGGCGTCGAGCGAGAAGAGGCACTCCAGCACGATCATCGCGGCGGAGAGCACCAGCCCGGACACCACGACCCAGTAGGCGGCCGAGCCGACGTCCCAGCCCAGTTCGTACATCTGCTGGTAGAAGACGAAGGGGATGCCCACGCCGAAGAGCAGCACCAGGATGGGCGAGAGCGCCGACAGCAGGGCGCGCAGCGCGGTGGCCAGCGGACGGCGGCGGCGGCGGTGGCTGCCGCGCATCCACGCCGCGTACTTGACCGGCCGCAGATCCCGGTGGCGGATCGATTCGTCCACCGCGTTGCGGGAGTTGGCGACGGCCTGGGCGCGGTCCGGGCAGTCGGCCAGCGGGGTCCAGCCGATCGCCGGGGTCAGCCGTACGTTCTCATCGGCGACCACGAAGCGGGTCCCGGCCACCGCGTTGGCGAACTTCTGGAGTTCGCCGCGCGCGGTGTCCTCGTCCACACCGGGCATCAGCATCAGCAGATGGCCCTCGTCGTCCCAGCCGAGCCGGTCGCAGACGCCGCCCAGCTTCTCCGCCACTCCGGCGAGGCGTTCGGCCACCTCACGGCGCACCCGCGGGCCGAGCCGGGCTTCGAGGGCGGCTATCTCGGCGACGCCGACCATGGCGACGACACCACCGACACGGCTGTCGTCGACCCGCTTGAGTTCGCGGTCGAGTTCGCCCAGGAAGTGGGGCTGGGAGTACAGGCCGGTGCGCGGGTCGAGCAGCAGATTCTCGACGGGGACCGGGACCCGGCGCAGCTTGGCCTCGATCCGCGCGGACAGCTCGACGGGGTCGGAGCTGTCCGGCAGGCAGTCGTCGGCGCCGCCGCGCAGCATGTCGGCGACGCCGACGGGGCCGGGGTCGGAGGTGACCATGAGCAGGGGAAGCGCCCGTCCGGCGGGCACGGCGCGGACCTCGCGTATCAGCTCCAGCCCGTCGTCGGCGCCGTTCAGGGCGACGATCGCGTCCGGTGGGGATTGCCGCATCTGACGGCTGACGTCGCCGGGCTCCGCATGGCTCACCTCATGCCCGGTCGAGACGAGTGTCCGGGTCAGCTTGTCGAGTCTGGGGCCCGGTGTGCCGACCGCCAGCACATGCCCGCTCGGTCCCGCCACGTCGCCGCGAGCGGCGGGCACGGGTTGCTGGTATTCGCGTGATCGTGGGTGGTGCGAAGTAAGCACCTGAGGTTCCTTTCTGAAAGACATGCGTCACCGAACGGGCCGTGGGCGCACGGACGTTCCGGCCGGGGTCAGGGCAGACCACGTGGCCCGTGGGCATGCGCGCATGGGCATGCGGCTACGGGCAGGCCGGAGGACGGCGTCGCCGGGAAGGCCGGGGCGATCCGCCGTTCGGTGAGTGGTGAGAGGCGGCTACGCCGCTACCGTGGCCGATCCGCGCGGGGAGAGGTGAGGTCTCCGGCGGGGTCTCGGGCAGACGGACGTGACGGCGGCGGTGGACACGCGAACGTGCTCCAGCGAATTGCGCATAAGGTCCCATCCTGTTCGGATCGTGGGGGGCGGACCGAACGTCACCAGTGCGGGTCGACCGATCTTTTGGGCTGACCGGTCGGAATCCTTAGTCTCATCGATCACTACGGAACCACACAACACATCGAAGTAACACTCTCATTAACCGATGAGAGAGTTGCGCGTTCCCACGGGTCGATCGCCACTGGCCCCCAACTTGCCTACGGCGCGGGGGTGTCGGAGCCCATGTCGGTACGGCGTCGGCGGGGCGTCGGCGGGCATCGACCCGGCGTCGGCGCCACGTCGGTGCGGTGTCGGTGGCTGCGGCCAGTCTTTTTCCAGGCACCACATTCGGTGGTTGAATTCGGAAGGGACAACGCCCATGCGCAATACCCGGGTCCTGATTTCCGGCGCCAGTATCGCCGGGCCCGCCCTCGCCTACTGGCTGGACCGCCATGGCTTCCAGGTCACCGTGGTGGAGCGCGCCGCGGGCCCGCGCCCGGGCGGACAGGCGATCGACGTACGAGGCCCGGCGCTGGAGGTGTGCGAGCGTATGGGTGTGCTGGCGGAGGTCCGGGCGCTCCGCACCGGGCTGCGCGGTATGTCGATGGTCGACGGCGACGGAAAAGAGCTGTTCCGCACCACCGAGCGCACCGCGAGTGGCGGATTTCTGGACAGCCCCGACGTGGAGATTCTCCGGGACGATCTGTCCTCGGTTCTGCTGGCCGCGGGCGGCGACGGGATCGAGTACCTCTTCAACGATTCCATCGCCTCGCTCGCCCAGGGCCCCGATGAGGTGGCGGTCACCTTCCACCGGGGCGGTTCGCGCGCCTTCGACATCGTGGTGGCGGCCGACGGGGTGCACTCCTCCACCCGGGCGCTGGTCTTCGGCCCGGAGGAGAAATTCCTTCACCATATGGGGGGCTATCTGGGCGTGTGGACGGTGCCGAACTATCTGGGCCTGGACCGCTGGGAGGTCATCTACCAGATGCCCGGCGACGTCTGGGGCGGCATGCTGATGAGTGTCCGCGAGAACACCGAGGCCCGGGTCTACATCGGCATCGACTCGGACGAACCGCCCGCCGAGTTCCTCGGCTCCCGGACCGTCTCGGATCAGAAGCGGCTGGTGGCCGAGCGGTACCGGGACGCGCGCTGGGAGATGCCACGGCTGCTGGAGTACATGTGGGGGGCGCCCGACTTCCACCTCGACGTGGCGGCCCAGATCCATATGGACTCCTGGTCCCGTGGCCGGGTGACCCTGGTCGGCGACGCCGGTTACTGCGGCTCGCCGATGTCCGGGCAGAGCACCAGCGTGGCCATGGTCGGCGCCTATGTCCTGGCGGGCGAGCTCAAGGCCGCCGGCGGCGACCACACCACGGCCTTCGCCGCCTATGAGCGCGAGCTGCGGGGCTATGCGGCGGCCAACCAGCAGCTCGCGCTGGACCACAAGGCACGGAAGAAGGACGCGGAGACCGCATCGCACGGGCAGGAGCCCGACACCAACCCGACCAATATCGGTGACGGCTTCTACGAGGTGGTCAACTCCTACACCCTCAAGGACTACTGACCGGGGGACCACTGACCGGGCCGCCCGACGGCGGTGGCCCTGGCCGCGTGGCCCTGGACCTGGCCGTGGGCCCGTGACCGGCTAGGACACCACGTCCTTGCGGCCGAAGCCACGGAAGGCGAAGGCGAGGAACACCAGCGCGTAGGCGACCGACACCGAGACGCCCTTCACCATTCCGCCCCACTCCATATGGGGCTGGAGTGCGTCCGCCCATGCGAACTGCCAGTGCGCGGGCAGGAAGTCGCGCCAGGAGCCGAGCGCCGTGACCGCGTCCAGCACATTGCCCACGATGGTGAGCCCCACCGCACCGCCCACCGCGCCCAGCGGCGCGTCGGTGACGGTCGAGAGCCAGAACGCGAGGGCGGCCGTGACCAACTGGGACAGGAAGATGTACAGCACCACGAGGGCGAGCCGGACGAGGGCGTCCCCGACCGGCAGTTCACCGCCCGTGGGCAGCTCCAGCGGCCCCCAGCCGTATGCGACGGTGCCCACCGCGAGCGCGACCAGCGGCAGCAGCACCATGGCGGCCGCGCTGAACGCGAGGGCCACCGCCAGCTTGCTCCCCAGCAGCCGGGCCCGGGGCACGGGCGCGGCCAGCAGATAGCGCAGCGAGGACCAGCTCGCCTCGGAGGCCACGGTGTCGCCGCAGAACAGCGCCACCGGCACCACCAGCAGAAAGGCGGCCGAGACGAACAGCGCGGTGGCGGCGAGGTTGGCGCCGGAGGCGGTGGCCGTGGCCATCAGGGTGACCCGGTCCTCCTGCCCCTCGGGGGCGCCGCCGATGGCGAACGCGACGACGAGGACGAACGGCAGCAGCGCCAGCACCAGCGCCATGACCAGGGTCCGGCGGCGGCGCAGTTGGCGTACGGCCTCGACCCGCAGCGGCAGGGTGTGATGGGCCCGGTAGCCGGGCGCGACCTGGGACAGGGAGCTCACGCGGATCCTCCTGCAATCAGCGTCAAGAAGGCGTCTTCCAGGCGCCGGTTGGGCCCGAAGCTGGTCACCGGGATCTCCAGCCGCACCAGTTCGGCGAGCAGCCGCGCCGGGGTGGTCCCGTCGAGCTGGACGAGCAGTCCGTCGGCGGTGCGGGCGGCGGAGACGATGCCGGGCAGCGCGTTCACCTTGTCGATGTGGACCTCGCTCAGCTCGCCGTCGTGGCCCACCAGCACACTGCCGCCGTTGCCGGTGATCTCGCCGACCGGGCCCGCCTGGATGAGCCGGCCCCGGTCCATGACGACCAGATGGGTGCAGGACTGCTCGACCTCCGCCAGGAGATGGCTGGAAACGATCACCGTGCGCCCCTCGGCGGCGTACCGGATCATCACCTCGCGCATCTCGCGGATCTGCGGCGGGTCGAGGCCGTTGGTCGGTTCGTCGAGGATCAGCAGATCGGGCAGGCCCAGCATGGCCTGGGCGATGGCGAGCCGCTGCCGCATGCCCTGGGAGTAGGTGCGTACCGCACGCTCCAGCGCGCTGCCCAGGCCCGCGATCTTGAGCGCCTCCTCGATATGGGCGTCGGCGGCGGGGCGGCCGGTGGCCCGCCAGTACAGCTCCAGGTTGGCGCTGCCGGTCAGATGCGGCAGGAAGCCCGCCCCCTCGACGAAGGCGCCGACGCGGGAGAGCACGGGCGCACCGGGCCTGATGGCCTGGCCGAAGACCCGGATCTCGCCCTCGTCGGGGGCGATGAGCCCCATCAGCATGCGCAAGGTGGTGGTCTTGCCCGCGCCGTTGGGCCCGAGGAGTCCGAGCACCTGCCCCTTCTCGACGCGGAAGGACAGGTCGCGTACCGCGTAGCGGTCGGCGGACTTGGCGTAGCGCTTGCTGAGACCGGTGATCTCCAGGGGCACCTCGGTCAGTTCGGGGTCGGGGGCGGGAGTGGCCGTACGCCGCTTGCCGGTCAGCACCAGCACGAGCGCCACCACGGCCGCGGCCAGCGGCAGCCCCCACACCCAGGCGGGCAGCGGGGCGGGCTGGGTGTGCACCACGGGAGCGGTGGGGACCGTCAGGCCGCCGTCCACGAGCCCGACCGTGTAGGTGGCGGGCTCGGTCGGCGAGGCGTAGCCGAGGTCGGTGGAGGCCAGGACCAGCCGCAGCCGATGGCCCGCGATGAGTTCGTGGTCGACGGCGGGCAGCCGCACGGTGACGGTACGGCCCTGCTTCGCGCCCGTGACGCGCAGCGGCGTGACCAGTTGCTCGGGCAGCACCTGCTGTCCGTCCGGCCCCACGTCGTAGACCTTGGCGAACAGGACGGCGTCGTCCGTGTCGGCCTTGACCCGCACCTTCACCTCGGGCGATCCGGTGATGCGCAGGGGCCGGTCGAGCCGCGCCGAATCGAACCGCGCGAACTGGCCGGGGATGTCGAGGGAGAGGCCGACGCCGAGCGAGGACGCCTGGGACAGCCCGGCCACGCCCGGCACCGTGGAGATGGAGGGCGGCCCCGCCCCGGGCGGGTTGGCGAACGACTGCTCGCGTCCGGGCAGTGCCACCTTCCGGGTGCCGTCGGCCAGGCCCGGGTAGCGGTCGCCGGTGGCGCCGCGCAGTTGGAGCGCGCCGTTGGTGGTGTCGATGCCGCCGGTGCGGCTGATCCGGAAGGCGGGCCCGGTGTCGGTGCCCTTGTCGCCCTTGAGATAGCGGTCGAACCAGGCGCGGGTGCGGTCCGCCACCCGCGAGGTCTCGCGGTCGCCGCCGTCATGTCCGCCGGCCGTCCAGTCGACGGCGACCGGCGCCCCGGTGGCCCGGATCGCCTTCGCCATCTCGTCGGCCTGGCCGAGCGGGAAGAGGGAGTCGGCCTGCCCCTGGAGGATCAGCGTGGGGACCTTGATCCGGCCGGCCACGGCGGACGGGCTGCGGGCCTCGAGCATCCGGCGGGCGGCGGCGTCGGGCTTTCCGGCGACCGCGACCCGCTCGTACATCTCGCACAGCCGCTTCTCGAAGCGGCCGCAGCCCTGGCCTCCCAGGGTCTTCCCGCCGCTCTCGCCCCCTTCGCCGTTCGCGTCTCCCGGGTCCGCCCGGACTCCCTGGCCCGCCCCGCCGTTCGCGCCTCCCGCGCCCGACTGGCCCGTTCCACCGCCCGCTCCTCCCCCGCCGTTCGCATCCTCCTGGCCGCCCTGGGCCTGGGTGAGGTCGGCCGAGCCGGTGGTGAAGAACAGCCCGGTCCAGAGCTTCTTGTAGACACCGTTCGGGAAGAGCGCGTCGGCGAGGTTCCAGTAGGTGATCTCGGGCGCGATGGCGTCCACCCGGCGGTCGTATCCGGCGGCGAGCAGGGAGATCGCCCCGCCGTAGGAGGCGCCGGCGACGCCCACCCGGGGGTCGCCCTGGCCGTCGAGCCGCACCTCGGGGCGTTTCGCCAGCCAGTCGATCAGCCGCCGGGCATCGGCCACCTCATGGTCCGGGTCGTTCAGCCCGATCTTCCCCGTGGATCTGCCGAATCCACGCGCCGACCAGGTGAGCACGGCGTATCCGTCGCGGGCCAGTTCCTCGGCCCGCTCGCGTACGTCGTCCTTGCTGCCGCCGAAGCCGTGGGCGAGCAGGACCGCGGGCCTGCGGCCGCTGCCCGCGGTGAAGTACGAGGTGTCGATGCGCGCGCCCGGCATGTCCAGCACGCGGTCCTGGCGGTGTACGGCCGGCCGGTCGTCGGAGGCGGCGGCCACCCAGGTACCCGCGCCCGCGAGGACGGCCGCGGCGGCCACGGCGGCGGCCAGGCGCCGGCCTCGCAGCCGGGTCTTTCGGAGATCCATACCGCAACCCTAAGAGGAGGATGCGAACGCCGGAGCTGACACCAGACGGATTCTCGTCCCCTCCCGGGGGAGTATCCGGACACCCGCCGTACACCCGGTGCGGTATTCCCCCCGGCCGCGGCGGCCGGGCTTTTGGATCCGTCAGATGAAGGTCCATAAGATGCGCCGGTGATCATAAAGAAACGTCTGGCGACAGGCGCGTTGGGGCTGCTCGCGGTCCTCGCCTGCGGCCTGATATCCCCTCCCGCCGCGATGGCCGGCGAACCGGCTCCCGATTCCCCGAAGGTCGAGCTGGTGCTCGACGTCAGCGGCTCCATGCGGGCCCGCGACGTCGACGGCGACTCCCGGATGGCGGCAGCGAAACAGGCGTTCAACGAGGTGCTGGACGCCACTCCCGAAGAGGTGCGGCTCGGCATCCGCACCCTCGGCGCCAACTACCCGGGCAAGGACCGCGTGGCCGGCTGCCGGGACAGCGAACAGCTCTACCCGGTGGGCCAGGTCGACCGCACCGAGGCCAAGGCGGCCGTCGCCACACTGCGCCCCACCGGCTGGACGCCCATCGGGCTCGCGCTGCGCGGCGCGTCCAAGGACCTCTCCAGCGGCGACGGGACCCGCCGGATCGTGCTGATCACGGACGGCGAGGACTCCTGCGGTCAGCCCGACCCGTGTGATGTGGCCCGTGAACTGGCCGCCCAGGGAACCCATCTGGTCGTCGACACGCTCGGGCTGACGCTGGACCGCAAGGTCCGTGAACAGCTCAGTTGCATCGCCGAGGCCACCGGTGGCACCTATACGGCGATCCAGCACCGGGACCAGCTCTCCAGCCGTATCAAGCAGCTTGTCCGGCGCTCCGCCGACACCCCCGTGCAGACGCCCACTCCGGTGCAAGGCGCCGCGGAGTGCGCGAAGGCCCCGTACCTGGGCTCCGGCCTCTACAGCGACCGGGAGAGCTTCGGCGAACACCGCTGGTACCGGATGCGCGTGGCGCCAGGTCAGGAGCTGCGGGCCGCGACGAGCGTGGCCGTGGACCGCGCCGTCGACCCGGACTACGGCATTCTGCTGCGCGCGATGACCCCCGGCGGCCGGGAGCTGGTGCGCGGCAGCGAGGCGGGCAGCGGCCGTACGGACGTCATCTCCAGCGGGCTGCGCTATCCGGTCGCCGATGTGGACGACGACGAGGACAAGACCGCGCGGACGGTGTGCCTGGAGCTGAGCCAGTCCTTCTCCGCGCCCGCTTCCGTCAAGCGCGCTCCGGGCCTTCCGGTGGAGCTCGCCGTCGATGTGGTCGGCAACGACGACCCGCCCGCCGATGTGGCCGCCTTCGGCCTGGGCCGCGGCTGGATGCTGCTGGGCGTGCTCACCGTGGGCGGGCTGCTCGCGGGGTTGCTGTGGGGCTGGCTGGCCCGCTGGCGTGTCACCGTCTGGAGGTCCAACTGATGCGAGCCCTGCGTACCGTGGGCGCCGCGCTCACCCTGTGTGCCGCCGCCTGGCTGACCGCCGCCGCTCCGGCCGCCGCCGACGGCGCGGACGGCGCGGACGGCAAGAAGGACGGCGCCCCCACCGAGGCGGGCACGAACTTCCGTACCGCCACCGAGATCAAGCCCGGTGAGAAGGCCACCGCCGCGGCCTCCACCGGCGACTATCTGTACTGGGTGTTCCCGGCCGCCGCCGGGCAGACTCCCAAGGTCGAGGCGGAGCTGAAGCTGCCCGACGGTTCGAGCCGGCACGGCAGCGCCACCTGGCAGCTCGATGTCTACGACGGTCTGCGCCGCCACCAGGCGTGCGCCTCGGGCACCCCGGCGCGCCGGGCGGCCCAGCAGGACCGGTCGGTCACCGTGAGCTGCACCCTGCGCCAGGTGCGGTCCTGGTCCGAGCGCTGGGCCAACGACCCTCTCCAGGGCGCCTATTACGTGCGGCTCACCGTCGTCGATCTGCCGGCCGAGGACCTCGGGCTGCCGATCGACGCCGCGGTGGAGGCGTCCGTACCGGACGCGGGCGGGGCACACGCCGACGGCGGGGACGTGTCCCCGCTTAATCCGGTGCTGCGGTCCGGAACGGCCCCCGGCACCGGCTCCGGCGCGGACTCCGAGGCGCCGGGCGACACGTCCTCGGACTCCGCGGACGACAAGGGCGGGGACATCCCGCACGCGGTCGCCGAGCCGGAGGACGGCTGGGGCTCCGGCTGGTGGTCGGACCGGTGGGTGTGGACCGTGATCGGCGCGGCGCTGGCGGCGCTCGCCGGGGTGGGCGGCTACACCCTCACCCGGGGGCCACGCTTCCCCGGTCGTCGGCCGGGCGACGCCTGACCCGATATCTGACCCGATGTCCGGAATCGGCGCGCGGCCCGCACCTTCACCGTGCGGGCGGCGCGCCTCCCCGGACCCCGGTCGCCCGGGCCCTCAGGAATAGTCCTGGCCCATGAGCCGCCCAAAGTCTTCGGGATCCGTGTCGAATCCACGAATTGCGCTCTGCATTCCCCATTCCCCCGAGTCGTCCCGGGTGAATACCGCCACCGTGGCGGCAGTGGCTTCTGAGACACCGGAGAAGTCGCTCTTAATCAGCTCGGTGTATCCGTTGAGAATCCGGACGCTGGTGTTCGGGACATCCCCGAACGCCTTCCGTCCCGAACTCCGCTGGATGACCACCCCGACGACCACCCGTGAGTATTCGGACGACAGCCGTTCGAGCTCGAGGGTCATGGACTCGTCGACGCCAAGGCCCTGGCCAGTGCGGCTGTCCCTGTTGAGGTTGATGGTGCCGTCCGGTGAGCGGCTGTCGAAGTGGACGAGATACGCGGGCTCACCGTACGGATCGGCGGCGCGGTACGTCCCCGCCACGATGTCGAGATCATGGGGCGGCTCACCGGTGGGACTCGGATCCCACTTGAGCGCCACCTCGATTTTCCGAAGCCCCTTGTTGAGACCAGTCACCCGGACTTCCCTTCCCTCGAACCGTGCGGATGTTGAATGCGCGTGGTGTCAAGCGTATCGCGGGCAGGGCGAGTTGAGGATTTTCCGACGGCCGCGTGCGGGGCCTCCCCGAGGGGTCTCTACTATGGGCCTCCGTACTAACGGCGGAAGGAAGCGTCCATGCGACGGTTGGGGGAGCTCGAGGCGGAGATCATGGACCGCCTCTGGGCTTGGCAGCGTCCCACCACAGTGCGGGAGATCGTGGACGACATCAATGAGCACCGCCCGGTCGCCTATACCACGGTGATGACCGTCGCCTCCATCCTCTACAACAAGGGCTGGCTGCTGCGCGCCAAGGAGGGCCGGGCGTGGGTGTACTCGCCGGTCCGCAGCCGCGAGGAGTACACCGCGGCCCTGATGGAGGACGCGCTCGGCACCAGTGAGGACCGCTCCGCCGCCCTCGCCCACTTCGTCGAGCAGATGGGCCCGGAGGAGGTCAGCGCGCTGCGCAAGGCCCTGCGGGCCGCGGGGCGGCGGACTCAGGCGTGACGGCCGCCCTCACTCTGGGCTGCTATGCCGCGGTGGTCGGCTCGGTGGCCCCGAAGGCGCTGGCGCGCAGCGCCTGGCCGCATCGCGCACCCGGTCTGGCGGTTGCCGTTTGGCATGGATTGGTCCTTTCATTCACCATCGCACTGGCTCTGACCACTTATCACCTCGTCACCCCAACTTGGCATCTTCATAATGGAATGTCCGGCTTGCTCCGGTTCTGCGGGTTGACGTTCGACGCCCGTATCCCGGGCACGGGCCCGGTCGGCGTTCCGGCCATCGCCGTACCGGCCTTGGTGGCGCTGCTTCCGCTCGTCTGCTTCGGCCATGAGCTGCTGCGGGCCCGGCGCGTTCGCGCCCGCCACCGGGGCGTGCTGGACATGGTCGGTCGGCGTTCGGCGCGCTGGCGCGCCACCGTGCTGGACCATGACACGCCCGCGGCGTACTGCCTGCCCGGCCGCAGGCCGCGGATCGTCGTGAGCGCGGGCGCGTTGAGGCTGCTCTCCCCGGCGCAACTGGAGTCCGTACTGGAGCATGAGCGCGCGCATGTCGCGGGCCGCCACCATCTGGCGCTGGCGGCCACCGTGGCGTTCGCCCGGGTGTTCCGGTGGCTGCCACTGGCGCGCGAGGCCAGGGCGCAGACGGCACTTCTGCTGGAGATGGCCGCGGACGACCGGGCCCTGCGCCGCCATCCGCGCGAAGCGCTCGTCTCCGCCCTGTACGCGATGGCGGCGGGCCACGCGGGCCATGCTCCCGGCGGGGCCTTCAGCGTCGGCGGACCGGACGCCGTGGTCCGGCTGCGGCGGATGCTGGAGGCCCGGCGGCGTCCGCATCCGGCACTGTGCGGCGTGGTGGTGGCGGCCGCGGTGGCCGCACCGCTGCTGCCCCCTCTGCTCGGCTGCGCTCCCGGGATGGGGTAGCGGCCCCGGCGCCTCGGGGGCCGCCCCGGGGCCACGCGGAGGGGCCGCGGGACCCGGGACGGCGGGGCGGGAGGCGGATCAGAGCCGGTCGAGGAGGGTTCGCAGGGTGGCGACCTCGGTGGACTGGTTCTTGACGACGTCATCGGCGAGCTTCTTGGCCTTGACGTTACGGCCGTTCTTCTTCTCGTCCTTCGCCATGGCGATCGCGCCCTGGTGATGGTCGATCATCATGCGAGCAAAGGCGCGGTCGAAGGCCGGCCCCTTGGCGGCCTCGAGCTTCCGCATGTCCTCCTTGGACATCATTCCGCCCATATCGCCCTTACCACTTGAACCACTCGAACCGTGGTTCATGCCATCCATGCCGTCCATACCGCCCGATGACGCCTTCTCCGGCTTGCCCCAGTCCTTGAGCCAGGACTTCAGGGTGGCGATCTCCGGGTCCTGCGCCTTCTCGATCTGCCCCGCCAGGCTGGCGATCCGCGCGTCCGAGGCCCGGTCATCGGCCAGTGCGGCCATCGTCAGGGCCTGCTCATGATGCGGGATCATCATCTGCGCGAAGCTGACGTCCGCGTCATTGAACGTGCCCGCGGCGGAGCCCGCGGTCGACTCGGAGGCGGTGGACTCCTTCGCGCTCGCGTGATCCACGCCCTTCGTGTCGTCGTTCCCGCCACAGCCCGCGAGCAGCAGCCCTCCGGCGGCGACGGCGCTCACGAGTGCGAGACGGCGATGGAGCGGCCGACGCGGGACATGCGTGAATGCGGTCATGTCGACGTACCTCTTTTTGCCAAGTATTGACTGTTCCATGGGGCGTATCGGCGCTTTACGCGCGGTTCGGCCTAGATCCGCAGAACAGACAGGGCAGTGAGGTCGGGTCCGCGCGATGGCGGGTCGGGCCGGGCGACGACGGCCGACGCCATGGGAAGCCTCGGCGGGGGACCGCTCCGGCGGGCGAGGGCCGCACGCAGGAGCGCCCCGAGCACCCAGACGCCGAGCACCGCGACACATAGCGAGGCCATGTCCATACCGGTCATGGGTGGGGTCGGCTTCGCCTCGGGCGCGGCCGGCGCATGCCCGGCCTCGGCGGGCGCGGCGGACGGGGCGGGGCGCAGCTCACCGGAGGCATGGTGCGCCGAGTGGCTCCCATGGCTCCCGCCCGCACCGGATCCGCCGTCGGGATGACCCAGGGTGTGCATGACGAAGACACCGAGCGCGAGCACGACGACGAGCAGGAGCCGTGGAAGGACTCCGTCCGCGCGCGCACTCCTGCCGGTGCTCACCATCGCTCCTCGGGGGTCGGTGTGATCTCTCGGAGCCACACCCTACTCCTAATGCCGTTAGTACGTGCACGGACCCCCGGAAGACCCCCGGAAGACCCCTCGGAAGCCGCTCAGCTCTCCCGCATCGCGAGCCTGGCCAGCATGTTCTTCGCCTCGTCGGCGACCTGGGCATCCGCGACCACGTCATAGCGCGCGGCCACGATCTGGCTGCGGGACGAGAAATCGCGCTCCCCCCGGGTCATGGCATGCCCGACGAAACCGAAGATCGCGCCGAACACCGCGCCATAGACGAGACCGCTCACCAGCAGCACGATCACGTTGTTGGCCCCGGCGGCGAACACGGTCAGCAGCAGCCCGACCAGCAGTCCGAACCAGGCCCCCGTACCGGCCCCCGCCAGCGCCGCACGGCCCCTGGTCAGCCGCCCCAGCACCGTCTCGACCATGCGGAGGTCCGAGCCGATGATCGCCATGTGTTCCACCGGGAACCTGTTGTCGGACAGGAAGTCGACCGCGCGCTGGGCGCCGGCGTAGGTCGGAAACGAGCCGACGACCGGGCGGTCGACCACCTCCGACGGCGGTTGCTGGGTCATCGCCGTCTCCCTCCGTCAAAGAGAGCGTGCGCCCGCGTCTGTCCCCTCGCAACGGGAGAGGCGGCGGGGAGCAGCGAGGGGAAAGCGGCGGAACCTCCGAGGATGGTCCGCGCGGCCGGATATCCGGAACGCCGACGCGGCTATCCGCGGAACATTTCCCCGGCCCTCTTCACCCTTCTCCCCGCCACTCCTCGCTGCCGCCCTCCATTTCCCACCCGGGGACGAGACCGCGCCATTCCCGGAAGGGGTCGCTTCCTTTCGCGCTGTCGGCGCATGGGACCCGCCCTCTCGCCCAGGAGTCCCAGGAGTGCCAGGAGAGCGCTATCTGTTTACGGTCAACCGTTGACAGTGGTAGCCGTAGGTACGGCTGCCGCTGACGCGGTGACCGCACGCCACCCGGACGGGCCCGCCGCGCTCCGAGGAGGCGCGGCGGGCCGGGGTTTCAGCGGCGGGCGGGGCGGTCGGTGTGATCGGTGCGGATGAGGGAGCGCACCATCCGGCAGGTGGTGTCGGAGGGCGGATGCACCCCGATCCGGGCGGCCGTGGAGCGTATCTTGCGGTTGGGCGCCTGCTCGGGGCGGTAGACACCGGAGTTGAGCAGCGCGATGGCCAGGCGCATGGCCTTCAGACGGCGGTTGTGGGACTCGTACCACTCACGCGGGCGCCCGGCGGGCATCCGCTTCTTCGGCAGGGTCGGGAAGCTCGGCAGCTCCTGGAGAGGGGGTGCGGCAACGGCCATCGGCAGCCTCCTGAGATGGTCGGGAAACCTTCCCTTCAACTGCCTCTATTCTACGGCCGGGCACTGACAAAGGCCCCTGGTCAGGCGCCATTTACGAGGTGGTCTCGCGATACTGTGTACGCCATGGAGATCTGGATCAATCCGGCATGCTCGAAGTGCCGTGGCGCGCTCACCCTGCTCGATGCGGAGGGGGCCGGATACACCGTCCGCCGCTATCTCGAGGACGTGCCGAGCCAGGACGAGATCCGCGAGGTGCTCGGCCGGCTCGGGCTGGAGCCGTGGGACATCACCCGGACCCAGGAGGCGGCCGCGAAGGAGCTGGGGCTGAAGGACTGGCCGCGTGAGGAGAGTGCTCGGGACCGCTGGATCGCGGCGCTCGCCGAGCACCCCAAGCTCATCCAGCGGCCCATCATCACGGCGGACGACGGTACGGCGGTGGTGGGGCGCACGGAGGAGGCGGTACGGGAGGCGCTGTCCCGGTCCCGCGAGTGACCTCGAGGCCGTGGGCACCACGCCCCGGGCGCCCCGGGTCACCACACGGGACGCCGGGCGTGGGAGCCGCTCAGCGGCGCCGGGGCGAGGGCTGCCGCGGACGCAGCAGGAACCGCTGCGTCTTACCGCTGGAGGTCTTCGGCAGCTCGGTCACGAAGTGGACGTTCCGCGGATAGGCGTGCTTGGCGTACCGCTCCCTGACGAGCTGCTGGAGCTCGGCCGCGAGGGCGTCGCCCGCCTCCGTCCCGGGCCGCGGCACGACGAACGCCTCCACGACCTCGCCGTACTCCTCGTCCGGTACGCCGACCACGGCGGCCTCCGCCACCGCGGCGTGCTCCAGCAGCACGGTCTCCACCTCGAAGGGGCCGATGCGATAGCCCGCCATCAGGATGATGTCGTCGCCGCGCCCGGAGAAGAACAGATCGCCCTCCTCGTCGCGGGAGGCGGTGTCACCGGTGTAGAACCAGTGCCCATCGGGGCTGAACTTCTCGGCGGTCTGCTCGGGGGCGTCACGGTAACCCTTGAACCACATCAGCGGGCTGTTCTGGATGTCCACCACGACCCGGCCGGGAATGTCCACCCGGGCCGGGGCGGAGTTGGTGTCCTCGCGCAGCACCCTCACCCCCCAGCCGGGCAGCGGACGGCCCATGGAGCCGGGCTTGATGTCGTCGCGCAGGGCCGGGTGCCAGGCGTGGGCGACGACCATGCCCAGCTCGGTCGAGCCGTAGTGGTCGCGCACGGGGACACCGAGCGTCTCGAGCGCCCAGTCGACGACGTCCGGGGGCAGCGGTTCGCCCGCCGCCGAGCAGCAGCGCAGCCGCAGATCGCCGGGGGCGGGGATGCCGGAGGCGCGCAGCTTGCGGTAGACGGTGGGCCCGGCGGCGAAGTTGGTGACCCCGAAGCGGGAGAGCACCTCCCAGGTGGACTCCGCGGAGAACAGGCCGTTCAGCAGCAGTGCGCGCTGCCCGAGGGCGAGCGGCCCGATGAGCGCGTAGTACAGGCCGTACGCCCAGCCCGGGTCGGCGGCGTTCCAGAAGACGTCGGTGGGCCGGTGGTCCAGGCCGAACTGCTGGTACATCGCGAAGCCCGCGACGGCCCGCAGCGGGATCGGGACCGCCTTGGGGGTGCCCGCGGTACCCGAGGTGAACAGTTCCACGATGAGCCCGTCGCCGCCCACGGCCACCGGCTCGGGCAGCGTGGCCTCTCCCTCGGCCAGTTCCGCGAAGGACAGGTCCGACCCGGTGACGGGCCCTGTGGTGACGATCCGCCAGGGGCGCTCGCCGGGGAAGCCCGACTCCGGGTCCAGCTTGGGGCGTTGGTCCGCGTCACTGATCACGACCTTGGTGTCGTTGCCCGCGATCCGCAGCGCGATGGCCGGCGGGGCGAACGCGGTGAACAGCGGCACCTGGACGGCCCCGAGCCGCCAGATCGCAAGGCTCGCGACCAGCAGGTCGGCGGATTTGCCCATCAAGGTGGCGACGCGGTCGCCCACTCCGACCCCCAGGGCGGCCAGGGCACCGGCCATCCGCGACGAACGGTCCCGCAGCTCCCCGTACGTCATGTCGCGGCCGGTCAGATCCTTGCCCACCACCGTGAACGCGACGGCGTCGTCCGGGTGCCTGTCGCAGAGCAGGTACGCGGTGTTCGCCGCAGGTTCACCGAAGGTCTTGAGCAGGTCAGCCATGCGCTGTTCCGGGCTGGTCAAGAGGGCTCCTAGTGCTGGTATCCACGAATCGCGCCGGACGGGAGCCAGGGCCGGTGCCCGGCTTGGGGCGAGCGCGGACGCACCTCGGGGGCGCGGGCGCATCTCGCCTTCCGGGGTGGGCTGTTCCCGGGTTGCGCTGAGCCGAAGTCCCAGGCGGCAGCTCCCGTTGGCCTGTACACGCTATCGCGCTTTCCCACCGGTCCGGCAGCGGTCCTCAGGTACCGGAATCGGGACGACTTCCGAAGGCCGGAGCGGAGCCGATACGGGACTCGGAGCGGAGCCGATGCGGGGCCCGGAGCGGAAGCGGCGGGCGACGGTCCCGGCCGTCACCGACGCACTCTGGCGCCCCCTCTTCCCCTCGCCTTACCTTGGGGCAGCGGTAGGCATACCGCTCGTACGGCTTGTCATGTCTGAATTCCGAGCTGCCCGACACGAGGTGACCTTGTTACTCCCCCGAAGACCCGTCGGCCGGTTGACCGTCGTCGCCACGGTCCTCGCCACCGCGGCGGCCATCGCCGCCGGACCCGCGCGGGCCACCCCCGATGAGTTACCGTCGGCCGGTCCCGCCCGGCCGTCGCTGGTGCAGCCGATCGACCCGCAGCAGTGGCGCAACCCCGACGACATGACCTGGGCCGACTACCGTGCGGTCCCCGGAACGCGCTGGGCGGACCCCGACGTCGAGCCCACACAGCGCACCTTCAAGGGCGCGCTGGTGCTCCTGGACTATCCGGACGAGGAGTTCACGGTCAGCCGCCCCGCCGGATCCACTCTTTTCGGCAATCCGCAGGCCAGTGCCTCCGATATCCCCCGCGACCGCCTCCCGCGCTTCTACCAGGACTTCCTCAACACACCGGGGCCGCTGAACAACGGTCACACCATCAACGAGTACTGGATGGAGGACTCCGGCGGCCGCATCGGTGTCGATCTGACCGCCTTCGGTGTGTACCGCATGCCGGGCAAGTCCTATCAGTACGGCGTCGAGGACTCGATGAACCCGGGCGCCTGCCCGGCCGGGGACACCTGCGACAAGGACATCCGGGCCGACGGCAAGGCCGCCTGGGTGGCCGATGTCGGCGCCGGCAAGGCGAACTCGTTCGACTTCGTCTTCTATCTCACGGCCGGGCAGGACGAGTCCTCCACCTGGCAGGAGTTCGGCCAGATGAAGTTCCCGAGCGCGGCGGGCATACCGGCCGCCTGGGGGCCGCCGGCCACCGCGGGCGACAACTCCGCCCGGACCCGCTACGTACCGTGGACGTCCTGGCAGTCAGCCGCCCGTATCTGGCCCAACGCCGCCGACGGGTCGTCGGTGCAGGCCGAGAGCTCCGGGATGGCCGTGTACGCCCATGAGTTCAGCCATATCCTGGGCATCGGGGACAACTACAACAACCCCTACGGCACCCCCCTCAGCCGTTCGTACACCGGTATCTGGGGCATGCTCTCCCGTGGTTCGTTCAACGGCCCCGGCGGGCCGCACACCCGCTGGCAGATACCCGCCACCGCCGGTGGCTCGATGGGCTCCCAGCATGTGCTGCGCGACAAGCTGAAGCTCGGCATCGTCGACGAGAAGAACGTCCTGCGGCTGGACCGCGACGCGCTGAAGAGCTCCGGCCTCGTCGTCGCCCGGGTCACCGCACGCTCGGCGCCACCGGGTGAGAAGGGGCTCTCCGGGGTCAATATCGCCCTGGGCCGCGATCTCTCGCCGTCCTGCGACAACGCCACCGACCCGCTGTGCGACGGCGGCGGCTACGACAACTACACCGTCGAGATCGTCGACCGCATGGGCATGGACTCGTTCACCCCGGATCACGGGGTGCTGCTCACCAAGACGAAGAACAAGGACCGGGCCCCGTTCGCCTGGGTGGTCGACGCGCACCCCGAGGACATCGACCTGGTGGACTTCCGGCGCCCCGACGGCACCGCCCAGAAGATCACCATGGGCGACTACCGGCAGCTCAGCGATGCGCTCTTCCACGCCGGAGCCGACTCCGGCAGCCAGTACGAGTACGTCGACCGGGCCAATCGGCTGCACTTCTATGTGCTCGGCCTCGAGCGCGACCGGTCCGGAGTGCTCTCGTACACCATCGCCGTGAAGTCCCTCGACGGCGCGGGACCGCAGCGCCGCGGAGTGGCCCTCCACCGCGGCGGGGCCAAGGGGGACGCCGCCCGCTCCCGGGCCGTGTGCACCTATCGCCTCGACAACACCGGAGGCGCTACGGGCAACCGGCGCGAAGCGGCGGCCACTTCGGTGGACTCGGATGTCTACCGGCTGTCGGCGAAGGCCGTGGGCCGGGGCTGGTCCGCGTGGCTGCCCAACCGTCTCGCCACCGCCAGGGCCGGTGGATCGGTGGATGTCGAGGTGGCCGTGGCCGCGAAGAAGGACGCCACGCGGCAGGGGGCGGTCGTGCTCACCGCCCGCTCCGAAAGCGATCCGCACCGCACCGCCAAGGCGCTGTGCCGACTGTCGAGCCACCGCTAACGGTAAGGAGATGGGTGACGGCCCGCCGACATGCGGCGGGCCGTCCCTGCTCTGCGACTCGTCGGTGCTCGGTGGCCCTACTCCGTCTTCTCGGCCGCGGTCTGGATCGGCACCCGGAGAGTGTCGGGCCCACAGCCGGCCGTACCGGCGATGATCCGCGCCGCGCCCTTGGTGAGGGGCACCAGGCTCTGCTCGTCCACCTTGTCCGGGGTGTCCCTCGGATCGAAGATGTACATGGGCGTGGTGATCAGTTGCACCAGCGGCACACCCGTGTAGTAGAAGTAGGCGCCGTCGGTGGCCGGGTTCGGCGCGAAGGCGGTCGGCGACAGGATCCATGAGCGGCGCAGGTCCTCCGCCGCGAGGGACTCGGCCACCAGTTGCTCCAGCTCCGGCGCCTGGGTGGTGAACCACCAGCGCACCTCGGGGTCGTCGGTGGGCACCACCTCCCCGTCGACCACCACCGCCTGGCGTGCCGCGTGTTCCAGATGCATTTCGAGGACGACCTGGGGAAACAACTCGGGATGCGCCGCGATGAATGCCTGTGTGCCCGCGGCGCCCGCCATATGGCCGGACGTCAGCACGAACAGCATGTTGTGCGGTCGCAGCTCCTGGGGCACCGACGCCCAGAACTTGGCCTGTGCCAGGACGAGCGCGACCCCGGAAGCGTCCTCCACGGCGGACGCCCAGGGGCCGTCGTGGTGTGAGCCGATGATCACCCAGTGGTCGGAGGCGCCGGGCAGCGTGCCCACCACATTGTGGGTGGTCTCCTCGGTGATGGTGGCGTCGGAGACGATCCGGCCCTCGCACTCCCCCGACGCCATCAGCTCGCGGACCCGCTGCCCGTCCTGGCCGCTCAGCCAGATACCGGGGATGGGGCGCCGTTCGGCGTCATAGGGCCAGTAGAAGTCGCTGGTCTCCCAGGGCAGTCCGGTGAGCAGGCCGACATAGGCCGTGGCACCGTCCTTGGCGGCGATGTCGAAGTCCAGCACATGGGGAAGGTCGAACGGCACGGTCTGGACGAGGTCGGGGAACACGCCCTCGGGGTCGTAGGAAGCGGTGGCCCGGGCCTGCACCTCGGTCTGCGGCAGCCGCGTGAAGCCGATCTCCTGGACCGCGATGGAGCCCCGCACCTCCCCGTCCTCCATCCGCACCAGCCGGCCCTCGGTGCCCTCGGTCGGGGCGGTGTACGGCAGGGCGAGTCCCTCGAAGCGGATGACCTCGTCGGGGCGGCCGGTGGGCCAGATCTCGAAGGCGGCGGACCGCGGCCGCCAGATGGGCGTGTCCAGCGGCTCCAGTCGCACATCCGCCAGCCCGGTCTCCCGGAACTGCTCCGCGGCCCACTCCTCGGTCCAGCCGTCGGCCGGATAGCCCGCCCGGCGAATGCCCTGGCCGACGATCAGTTCGATCCAGGCCATCATCTCCTTCGACGTGGGTGCCCGATCGAGGTACTTCTCCAGCGCCGGCCAGCCGCTCATCGTCATCCTCCTCATCGCCACGGTCCGGATTCATGCTCGACGGGCGGGCTAAAGCTGGGCTAACGCGATCCCAGTGCGCCCCTTTTCGCGGGTCCCTCCCTTTCCGTATCGGTTCGTAGCAATCGGTTCGTATCAGGGAGGAGGCCAAGCCGGGCGTTAGACCCACTTTGGTGGCGGCGCAAATGATGGTCGCCGTATCCGGACTGGCCGCCTGGCAGGTGGCTGAGCCGCAGGTCAGCGCCCGATTGACGGTTGGGAGTCGAGTGTGCGCACCGAGAAGTCAGAGGAACGGGAACCGGATGGCACGGCCCGGCGGAGGAAGTGGATCCGGCGCGTCCCGGCCGGTGTCGTGGGTGTGGCCGCCGTGAGCCTGATCGCGCTCACGGTCTCCCCGGTGAACGCCGAGCCCGATACCAGAGCCAAACCGCCGCGCGACAGGAATCCACTGCCCGCTCCCCCGCAGATCCGCGATCTCGACTTTCTGCTCGGCTCCTACACCTGCGACTACACCCCTCCGCCGGGTGGCACGGCGGCGGTGCTGAAGCTCACCACCAAGCGGGCGATGGGGGGGCATTACCTCTACACGGACGCCACCCTCGAACCCGGAAACGTGGTCGGCCGTTCGACCTTCGGCTGGAATCCCGTCGACGGGAAATTCATCAACCAGTACCACGACAACTGGGGTTCCTCCGGAAACTACGCCTCGTCCGGCTGGAAGGACGGCCACCTGATATTCAAGGGTCCCCTCACCCAAGTGATCACACCGAATGCCACGGGACAGACATCGGGCGTGAAGCTGGACCTCATGGATGACTACCAGGTGCTCGGCCGAGGGCATTTCAAGAACTCCACGAATTTCACCTTCCCCGACGGAAGTATTTTGCACGGCAGTTACGACTGCCGCCGCCAATAGTGTTCAGCGTTCCGGACCGAGGGAAGTGGGGGTGGCCGACCATGGCGAGCGATGAAGAGAAGCTGCTCGACTATCTGAAGCGGGTGACGGCGGATCTCCGTCAGACCCAGCGCCGTCTCAAGGATGTCGAGTCCGCGGGGCATGAGCCGGTCGCGATCGTGGGAATGTCCTGCCGCTTTCCCGGAGGCGTAAGGTCCCCCGAAGAACTGTGGGAACTGGTCGCCACCGAGCGGGACGCCATCTCGGAACTCCCCACCGACCGCAATTGGGATCTGGAGAATCTCTTCCATCCCGATCCGGACCATCCGGGGACGAGTTATACGCGCGAGGGCGGCTTCATCGACGACCCCGCGGGGTTCGACGCCACGTTCTTCGGCATCAGCCCCCGTGAGGCACTCGGGATGGCCCCGCAGCAGCGGCTGGCCCTGGAGGCGTCCTGGGAGGCCATCGAGCACGCCGGGGTCGACCCGGAGTCGCTGCGGGGCAGCCGGACCGGCACCTTCATCGGCTGCGACCACCTCGACTACTGCTCCGACGCCTCCCAGGTGCCCGAGGGCTCGGCCGGCTACTTCACCATCGGCAACTCCGCGAGTGTGGTGTCCGGCCGGGTGGCGTACACCCTCGGCCTGGAGGGCGCCGCGGTGACGGTGGACACCGCGTGCTCCTCGTCCCTTGTCGCCATGCATCTGGCGTGCCAGGCGATCCGGCAGGGCGAATGCGATATGGCGCTGGCCGGCGGCGTGGCCGTAATGTCCTCGACGGCGCCGTTCATCGGCTTCAGCGAGCTGCGAGGGCTCGCCCCGGACGGCAGGTCCAAGGCGTTCTCGGCGAACAGCGACGGCATGACCCTGGCCGAGGGCGTGGGCGTCCTGCTGCTGGAGCGGCTGTCGGACGCGCGCCGCAACGGCCACCAGGTGCTGGCCGTGATCCGGGGCACGGCGGTCAACCAGGACGGCGCCAGCAACGGCCTCACCGCACCGAACGGGCCCTCGCAGCAGCGCGTGATCCGGCAGGCGCTCGCCAACGCCCGGCTGTCACCGTCCGAGGTGGACGCGGTCGAGGCGCATGGCACGGGCACGACGCTGGGTGACCCGATCGAGGCCCAGGCGCTGCTGGCCACGTACGGGCAGGAGCGGGACGAGGGACGTCCGCTGTGGCTGGGGTCCATCAAGTCCAACATCGGGCATGCCCAGATGGCGGCGGGTGCGGCCGGTGTCATCAAGATGGTGATGGCGATGCGGCGTGAGGTGCTGCCGGCCTCGCTGCACATCGACGAACCGACACCCCATGTGGACTGGAGCGCGGGCGATGTCCATCTGCTGACCGAGGCGCGGGAGTGGCCGCGGGGCGAGCATCCGCGCCGGGCGGGAGTCTCCTCGTTCGGCATCAGCGGGACGAACGCCCATCTGATCCTGGAGCAGGCCCCTGAGGAGGCCGCGACGGCGCTCGGGGAGCTCGGGGCGGAGCCGGTTGCGGGTGAGCTGGT
>NZ_JAHLEM010000159.1 GCF_018883605.1 Streptomyces niphimycinicus
GGGCGAGCATCCGCGCCGGGCGGGAGTCTCCTCGTTCGGCATCAGCGGGACGAACGCCCATCTGATCCTGGAGCAGGCCCCTGAGGAGGCCGCGACGGCGCTCGGGGAGCTCGGGGCGGAGCCGGTTGCGGGTGAGCTGGTGGCCGCCGAGGTGGAGCCCGTTGCGGTGGAGCCCGTTGCGGTCCCGTTGGAGCCGGTGGGCGGGCCGGTGCCGTGGGTGGTGTCGGCGCGCGGGGCGGAGGCGCTACGGGGCCAGGCGCGGGCGTTGGCCACACGGGTGAACGCCGACCCGGGGGTGAACGCTGCGGAGGTGGGCTGGTCCCTGCTGCGGACCAGGACACTCTTCGACCACCGGGCCGTGGTGATCGGCCAGGACCGTGCGGAGCTGGTGGCGGGACTGGAGTCACTGGCCGCCGGGGAACCACATCCGAGTCTTGTGCACCCCGGACGGGCCGCCGAGGCCGTCGGGCAGACCGTGTTCCTGTTCAGCGGGCAGGGCAGCCAGCGCCCCGGCATGGGCGCCGAACTCTACGACCGCTTCCCC
>NZ_JAHLEM010000016.1 GCF_018883605.1 Streptomyces niphimycinicus
CCGGAGATGCACGTGGTCCACGAGACCGTCTACCAGGCCCTCTACGTCCAGGGCCGGGGCGAACTACGCCGCGAACTCGCCAAGGCACTGCGGACCGGACGGGCCCGGCGCAAGCCCCGGCGGCAGGCTCAGCAACGCCAGCCCCGCTACCGCGACCCCATGGTGATGATCAGCGAACGGCCCGCAGAGGCCGAGGACCGGGCAGTGCCCGGCCACTGGGAGGGCGACCTGATCATTGGCAAGGACGGCGCCTCCGCCATCGGCACCCTCGTCGAACGCTCCACCCGCTACGTCCTGCTGCTGCACCTGCCGAACGGCCGGGGCACCGAGCTGGTCCGCGACACCCTGGTCGAGACAGTCCAGACGCTGCCGGCCCACCTGAAGCGGTCCCTGACCTGGGACCAGGGCAGCGAAATG
>NZ_JAHLEM010000160.1 GCF_018883605.1 Streptomyces niphimycinicus
GCCGATCCGGCGCCGCCCGGACGCCGCGCAGACGCCGCGTGTGGGGCACGGGCCGGACACGGATCGGGGATGCCGCCCAGGGGAGCGCCGCGGCAGGGGATGGCCATGGGTGTGCGATGCCAGGCGGGCGGCCTGGGAGGTGCCGTACGGGGAGATGGCCAGGAGCGCGTGGCACCAGGCGCGCCGCCCGGAGGCGCGGCACCAGGCAGGCCGCCCGAAGGCGCCGCACCGGGCGCGCCACCATGAGGGCGCCACGGGGGCGTGGGTCGGGCGTGGGCCGGGGACGGTGTCCCCGGCCTCGCCGCTCCCGGTGGTGAGCCGGGCCGTCAGGCCCGTTTCGTGGAGTGTGGGCGCCAGATCCACGGGGTGGCGTCCGGGGCCATGCCCACCACGCAGGCGCCCTGGCGGCCGTCGTCCGCCAGCAGTGCCGGGGCGCCGACCGGGATCAGGTGGCCGGGGGAGCGCAGGGGCCTGGCGTCCGGGCCGGTGCCGTACTGGACCTGGACCTCCCCGCCCAGGTCGCGGCCGACCAGCAGCAGCGTCTTGGCGCCGCGGCGGCCGGAGGGTTCGGCCACGGTGTGCGCGGCGATCGCCCCGTAGCCCTCGAAGTGCCGCACGGTGAGGGAGGTGGCGCCGTGGACGGCGGGCACGGTGGCCGCGGGGGTGCGGTAGACCAGCGCGAGCGAGCCGTCGGGGGCCACCGCGGCGGCCGGCGGATCCCCGCCGGGGCGCGGCAGACCGGTCGGCGGGCGCAGCGCGACCGGGCCACCGGCCCACTCCTGGGCCCAGTGGTGGACGGTGTCGCGGCCACAGGCGAGGACATGGACCCGCCCCTCCGCGTCCAGCAGCGCGGTCAGCCCGTCCTGGACCTCGTCGCCGCCGAGCCGCTGCCAGGGACTCCAGTGGCCGCTCGCGTCCCGTACGCGGGTGGCCAGGCCCTTGTCCGCGGTCCGTACGAAGAGATGGACCCGGCCGTCGGGGGTGGCGACCGCCGCCGGGCAGCCGACCCGGCGGCCGTGTTCGCTGCTGGTCTCGGGGGTGCCGAGTCCGGTCCAGGCGCGGAACGGGCCGTCCGGGCGGCGCTGTTCCAGCACCACGATCTCGCGCAGGTCGGCCGCGCCCTGGCCGCCCAGCGCCGCGAACCGCAGGGCGAACAGCACCTGCCGCCCCTCGCTGTCCCGCACCGCGGCGAGCGCCGGGGCGAGCGGTCCGCCACCGAGCCCCAGCGGCACCCCGAACCGCCCGCTGCCGGGCGCAGTCTCCCGCCACCGCACGGCCTGGGTGCCGAGCACGCCGTACGCCACGAGCCGGCCCTGGTCGTCGGTGGTGGGGGCGGGCAGGGCGGTGGGGTAGCGGTAGTGGGTGGAGCGGATCCAGCCCTTGCGGTTCAGCAGCGGGCGCACACCGCCCTGGCTGTAGTCGCCGCAGCCGGCCGCGTTGCCGCAGTCCCAGTCCGGGGCGCCGCCGTAGGACTTGATCACCCGCGCCTTCCGGGCGAGCACCGCGGGCGGCAGATTGTGCGGCCAACGCTGGTTGTAGTAGCCGCGGAACGCGGTGGTGGTGAAGCGCGGGGCGTGCTTGTCCCGCTGGGCGGACGCGGCCACCCACTGGGCGATCGCCTTCCAGGTGAACAGCGCGACCGGGGTGTGGTCGCGGTGGTCCGAGCACCCCGGCTGATCGTTGTCCTTGGGGTGCAGCGCGTCGTGCACCTGGAAGTCGGGGTCCGGGTCCAGCGTGTGGATCAGCGTCGGCCGATAGCGGTCCATGATCTCGGCGAGCACGTCGACCAGCGTCTGATGGCCGTACGAACTCCGGTGCGGCACGGGGGAGCCGGTGGCCAGGAGGGTGCTCATCACGGCGCCCGGGGTGTTCCAGAGCGCGGGGATCCGTACGCCGCCCTCCGACAGCATCGCGATATTGAGGAAGATCAGCCGGACCCTGCGGGCGCCGCCCGCGAGGGTGTTGGTCTCCGCGGTGACCCCGCCGGGCAGCCGCAGCACCGACCGCTGCCAGGGCGCGAACTGGTTCAGCCCGGCCATCCGCGCGTACGCCTGCCGCAGCCCCTGATGGCGGGAGGCGGAGTAGGCGGCCTTGTCGACGGGCGGGATCGGCGTCCCCGCCTGGTGGTTGATCCCCCGCGCCTCACCGGCCGTGACGTACACGGACACCACCGGGACACCGGAGCGCAGCACCTGCTCGGCGTCCGGATTCATGAAGTACAGATCGTCGTCGGGATGCGCCATGACCTGAAGCAGCAGCGCCTGCTTGTCGCCCACCGTCGAGGTGAAGGGCTCCGCCGCCCCGGGCGCACTGCCCCGCGCGGGCTCGGATGCCGTACCCCGCGAGCCTCCACCACCACCGCAACCGGCGACCCCGGCCGCCCCGGCCGCGGTGAGTGCCGCCAGCGCGGCCAGCGTCTGCCTGCGAGTGGTGCCCGTTCCCCGCACTGTCCATCGACTGTTCAATTTGGTGACCCTGTCACTTCGGCAGCGCGTAGTCTCCGGCTGCTCCGAGTGAAAGGACGGGCAATGATCTTGACAGGTTGTCCGGTGGCCCGGAGGTATCGGTCACAGTCCGGATACATCGTCCTTCGCCACGGGGGCGCGGAGGCGCGGGAGCGCGCGGGCGCCCACGCCGATGAACCCGGGTCGCTCAGTCGGAGATCGGCACCCCGCGTGCCGCCACACCCACACCACCCGGGGCAGCCCGTCCGGCGGGGTCAGCCGGGTCAGCTCCTGGAAGCCGAACTTGTGGTGGAAGCGCGCGGACGCGTCGTTGGGCGGATCGTTGACCCCACCGAGCCCTGGGCGCCGTCCGGCCCGTTCAGGCTCCGTGACTCGGCGAGGCGCGCGATCCTCTTCTCGGCGCGCCGAAACCACCGTGGGCACGGTGGACCGCACCACCGTGTCAACCTCGCGCCGTTCGGTTCCTCCCTATGTGGGGCTTTGTCGCACATAGGGACGCTACCGTGGTGACAGGGTCGAAGATCTCGTCCATGGGAGGAATCATGACCGCCGAACCGCAGCGCACCACCTGGCCCGTGCCGCCGCCGGACGGCTACACCGTGGACGATCTCTACAATCTGCCCGACCTCCCGCCGCACACCGAGTTGATCGACGGGAGCCTGGTCTTCGTGAGCCCGCAGCGGGTCTTTCATATGCTGGTGATGTATCTGCTGGAGGCCGGACTGCGCCGGACGGTGCCGGACGAGTTCCGGGTGCGCCGGGAGATGACCGTCGTGCTGGGACCCCGCAACGCCCCGGAGCCCGATCTTCTGGTGGTGCGCGCGGAGGCGGAGCAGAGTCGGCGGCAGACCCGGTACGAAGCGGCCGACATGGTGCTCGCTGTGGAAGTCGTCTCGCCGGATTCCGAGGAGCGGGACCGCGAGACCAAGCCCCTCAAGTACGCCGCCGCGGGCATTCCCCACTTCTGGCTGGTCGAGATGGCGGGGGAGAAGGATCGTCCGGCCGTGCACACCTACGAGCTGGACCTCGTCACCAAGTCCTACACGAACACCGGCATCTATCACGAGCGGCTGAAGCTGACCGTCCCCTTCACGATCGACATCGACCTGACCCAGATCGATCACATGTAGTCGTCACGGGACCGCCGGGCCCTCGATGTACCTGCCATTCGCGCTGTAGGGCCACTCGTTCGCGGCACAGCCCTTGAGCCCGTATATCTGCTGCATCATCACCGGCGCCCGTTTGCCCTTCCCGGGGCAGGTCTCGTGGCCGTGGCCGATGCGGTGGCCGACCTCGTGGTTGACGATCAGCGCCCGGTAGCCGCTGATGGGGCCGGAGAACTCCGGTGAGCCGGTGTTCCAGCGCTTGAGGTTGACCATGATCTGGGTGCCGGCGTCGCAGTTGACCTCACCATGGGTGTCCAGGCCCACGGCGCCGCAGATCTCGTCGACCGTGTCCGGGGTGGCGATCTTCACCTCGAAGTCGGAGGGGCCGTCGGCGACCAGTTGGAAGGAATGCTTGCCGTCGCTGGTCCAGCCGCGCTTGTCGGCGAGGATCGCCGAGATTTCGGCCGCGGCCCGCTTCGCGTCGACGCCGGTGCCTTCCTCCACCATGACCTTGAACCGCCGCGGGTCGCTTCCCCTGCCGATCACCGCGCCGGAGGACTTCGCGGTGATGAACTCGCCGGTCGCGGTGGCGGGGGAGCCTGGGCGAGGGGGTCTGGAGGTGGCCGAGATGGCGTCGGGCGGCAGGGCTGCCGGGGCCGTGGCGCGGGCCGCGTCCTTGCCGCCACCGCCACCATCGCCGTCGTCGCGTAACGCGAACACGACCCCGGCGATCAGCGCCACACCGGCGGCCAGTGCCACCGCCACGTTCCGGGGGCGGGCGCTCCGGGTGGTGCGTCTCCGTCGTCTTGGCGGTGAGGTGGATGGGCCGGGGGCCTGCGCGGTGGAGGTCATCGGGGGCGCTTCCAAGGGGGCAGCGGGGCGGGTGAATCGGCCGCGTGTGCATGCCGCGTGAGCATGTCGGTGCCCCGGCGTGCGAGTGTGCCGTGTGTTCCCCCGGAGGGAGACGTGTGGGGAGGGCGACCGGTTGGGGCCTGTGCCCTGTTGTGCGCGGGGTCACATCGCTGTGCGCGGGGTCACATTGGGTGGCATCCCGAATCTCACACTCGCACGTGACACTGTGCACCGGCCTCCGATGCTCGCCGAGTTTGAAGCGGGCCCCGCGACGGGTACGCTTCCGGGCCTCTTGATTGGCGTCCGAAGCAGCCGATATGGCACACTAGCCAGGTTGCTCGGTTGAGTGCCGATGCTGCGCGCCTCTCGCCGGGAGGACTGGAAGCGAGTCCCACGGTACTCGTCGCCCCTGATCAGGGGCGGAAGTACGGGAATCTTCCGGGAAGCGTCAGCGGGGCCCCAGCCAGGCGCCCGGTGGGTGACTTTCTCCCCCAGCAACCCCCTTCACCAGGGATCTCCGTATGGAGATTTATGAGAAGGACTGCGACACGCCCGACCGCGTGGGTCGGAAGTGGGGTGGAGAGGGACGCGCACGCCACCGGGTCCCAGAGCGTTACGAGAGACAGGACTACGAAGTAGCCATGGCGGGACAGAAGATCCGCATCCGGCTCAAGGCCTACGACCACGAGGTCATCGACTCCTCGGCGAAGAAGATCGTCGAGACGGTGACCCGCACTGGTGCGTCGGTCGCGGGCCCGGTGCCGCTGCCCACAGAGAAGAACGTGTACTGCGTCATCAAGTCGCCGCACAAGTACAAGGACTCGCGCGAGCACTTCGAGATGCGTACGCACAAGCGCCTCATCGACATCCTCGACCCCACGCCGAAGACCGTCGACTCGCTGATGCGTCTCGACCTGCCGGCGGGCGTCGACATCGAGATCAAGCTCTGAGGTGACGCGCGAGATGGCTAAGCAGATCAAGGGCGTCCTGGGCGAGAAGCTCGGCATGACGCAGGTGTGGGACGAGAACAACCGTGTCGTCCCGGTCACCGTCGTCAAGGCCGGTCCGTGTGTCGTGACCCAGGTCCGTACCGATGACGCGGACGGCTACAGCGCCGTCCAGATCGCCTTCGGCGAGATCGACCCGCGCAAGGTGAACAAGCCCCTCAAGGGCCACTTCGCCAAGGCCGATGTGACCCCGCGCCGCCACCTGGTGGAGCTGCGTACCACCGACGCCGGTGAGTACACGCTCGGTCAGGAAGTCACGGCCGAGGTGTTCGAGTCCGGTGTCAAGGTCGACGTGACCGGCACCAGCAAGGGCAAGGGCACCGCCGGTGTCATGAAGCGCCACGGCTTCGGCGGCCTCGGCGCCGGCCACGGCACCCAGCGCAAGCACCGCTCGCCGGGCTCCATCGGTGGCTGCGCCACCCCGGGCCGCGTGTTCAAGGGCCTGCGCATGGCCGGCCGCATGGGCAATGAGCGGGTCACCACCCAGAACCTGACCGTCCACGCCGTTGACGCGGAGAAGGGCCTGCTCCTGATCAAGGGAGCGGTTCCTGGTCCGAACGGCGGCCTCGTCCTGGTCCGTACCGCGGCCAAGGGGGCCTGAGGTAACCGATGAGCACCATTGACATCCTTTCGCCGGCAGGCGACAAGGCCGGGACCGTCGAGCTCCCCGCGGAGATCTTCGACGCGCAGGTCAGCGTTCCGCTGATCCACCAGGTCGTCGTCGCCCAGTTGGCCGCTGCCCGTCAGGGCACGCACAAGACCAAGACCCGCGGCGAGGTCCGGGGCGGTGGCAAGAAGCCCTACCGCCAGAAGGGCACCGGCCGCGCGCGCCAGGGCTCGACCCGCGCGCCGCAGTTCGCCGGCGGTGGCGTCGTGCACGGTCCCGTGCCGCGCGACTACAGCCAGCGCACCCCGAAGAAGATGAAGGCCGCCGCGCTGCGCGGTGCCCTCTCCGACCGGGCGCGCCACGAGCGGATCCACGTCGTGACCGGTGTGGTCGACGGCGACATCTCCACCAAGGCCGCGAAGACCCTGCTGGGCAAGATCAGCGAGCGCAAGAACCTGCTCCTGATCGCCGAGCGGAGCGACGAGGCCGCGTGGCTGTCCGCCCGCAACCTGCCCCAGGTGCACATCCTGGAGCCGGGCCAGCTCAACACGTACGACGTGCTCGTCTCCGACGACGTGGTCTTCACCAAGGCCGCCTTCGAGTCCTTCGTGGCTGGTCCCAAGGCCGCTGAGAAGACCGAAGGGAGCGCCGCCTGATGAGTGAGGCGACCGCTGTCACCAGCAAGACCTTCACCGACCCCCGCGACATTCTCGTCAAGCCGGTGGTCTCGGAGAAGAGCTACGCGCTGCTGGACGAGAACAAGTACACGTTCCTCGTCGACCCGCGCGCGAACAAGACCCAGATCAAGCAGGCCGTCGAGGCGGTCTTCTCGGTCAAGGTCACCGGGGTCAACACGATCAACCGGCAGGGCAAGCGCAAGCGCACCCGCACCGGCTACGGCAAGCGCAAGGACACCAAGCGCGCCATCGTGACCCTCGCCGAGGGCGACCGTATCGACATCTTCGGCGGCCCGGTCTCCTAACGGAGATCGGAACGTCCAGAAGTCCGGAATCTTCCGAGGACTGAGAAATGGGTATCCGCAAGTACAAGCCGACGACCCCGGGCCGTCGTGGCTCCAGCGTCGCCGACTTCGTCGAGATCACGCGGTCCACGCCGGAGAAGTCGCTGGTCCGCCCGCTGCACAGCAAGGGTGGTCGTAACAACGCCGGCCGCATCACGGTCCGCCACCAGGGTGGCGGTCACAAGCGTGCGTACCGCGTGATCGACTTCCGCCGTCACGACAAGGACGGCGTCCCGGCGAAGGTCGCACACATCGAATACGACCCCAACCGCACCGCGCGCATCGCGCTGCTGCACTACGCCGACGGCGAGAAGCGCTACATCCTCGCGCCGCGCGGCCTGACGCAGGGCGACCGGATCGAGAACGGCCCCGGCGCAGACATCAAGCCCGGTAACAACCTCTCGCTGCGCAACATCCCGGTTGGTACCACGCTCCACGCCATCGAGCTGCGGCCCGGCGGCGGCGCGAAGTTCGCCCGCTCCGCGGGTGCCTCCGTGCAGTTGCTGGCGAAGGAGGGCTCCATGGCCCACCTCCGCATGCCGTCCGGTGAGATCCGCCTGGTCGACGTCCGCTGCCGCGCCACCGTTGGCGAGGTCGGCAACGCCGAGCAGTCGAACATCAACTGGGGCAAGGCCGGCCGCATGCGCTGGAAGGGCGTCCGCCCGACCGTTCGTGGTGTGGTCATGAACCCCGTCGACCACCCGCACGGTGGTGGTGAGGGCAAGACCTCCGGTGGTCGCCACCCGGTCTCGCCGTGGGGTCAGAAGGAGGGCCGTACGCGCTCGCCGAAGAAGGCCAGCAACAAGTACATCGTCCGCCGCCGCAAGACGAACAAGAAGCGCTAGGAGCGGGTTTAGATGCCGCGCAGTCTCAAGAAGGGGCCCTTCGTCGACGACCACCTGATCAAGAAGGTGGATGTCCAGAACGAAGCCGGCACCAAGAACGTCATCAAGACCTGGTCCCGCCGCTCGATGATCGTCCCGGCCATGCTCGGCCACACGATCGCGGTGCACGACGGCCGCAAGCACGTCCCGGTGTTCGTCACCGAGTCGATGGTCGGCCACAAGCTCGGCGAGTTCGCGCCGACCCGCACCTTCCGCGGCCACGAGAAGGACGACCGTAAGTCGCGTCGTCGCTGATCGGCGGAAGAGACTCATGACAGACACCGAAGGGACAACCATGGAAGCCAGGGCCCAGGCGCGGTACATCCGCGTCACGCCCATGAAGGCCCGCCGCGTGGTGGACCTCATCCGTGGCATGAGTGCCACGGAGGCTCAGGCGGTCCTGCGTTTCGCCCCGCAGGCCGCGAGCGTGCCGGTCGGCAAGGTGCTGGACAGCGCCATCGCCAACGCCGCGCACAACTACGACCACACCGACGCCGACAGCCTCTTCATCTCCGAGGCATATGTCGACGAGGGCCCGACCCTGAAGCGGTTCCGTCCGCGTGCCCAGGGCCGCGCCTACCGGATCCGCAAGCGGACCAGCCACATCACCGTGGTCGTCAGCAGCAAGGAAGGAACCCGGTAATGGGCCAGAAGGTTAACCCGCACGGGTTCCGGCTCGGCATCACCACCGACTTCAAGTCGCGCTGGTACGCCGACAAGCTGTACAAGGACTACGTCAAGGAAGACGTCGCCATCCGCCGGATGATGACGAAGGGCATGGAGCGCGCGGGCATCTCCAAGGTGGAGATCGAGCGCACCCGTGACCGCGTCCGCGTCGACATCCACACCGCCCGGCCGGGCATCGTCATCGGCCGCCGCGGCGCGGAGGCCGACCGTATCCGCGGCGAGCTGGAGAAGCTGACCGGCAAGCAGGTGCAGCTCAACATCCTCGAGGTGAAGAACCCCGAGGTCGACGCTCAGCTCGTGGCCCAGGCCGTGGCCGAGCAGCTCTCCTCCCGCGTCTCCTTCCGTCGTGCGATGCGCAAGTCGATGCAGAGCTCGATGAAGGCCGGTGCCAAGGGCATCAAGATCCAGTGTGGTGGCCGTCTCGGCGGCGCCGAGATGTCGCGCTCGGAGTTCTACCGCGAGGGCCGTGTGCCCCTGCACACCCTCCGGGCCAACGTCGACTACGGCTTCTTCGAGGCCAAGACCACCTTCGGCCGCATCGGCGTCAAGGTGTGGATCTACAAGGGCGACGTGAAGAACATCGCCGAGGTCCGCGCCGAGAACGCCGCCGCCCGCGCCGGCAACCGCCCGTCGCGCGGTGGCAGCGACCGCCCGCAGCGCCGTGGTGGCGAGCGCGGTGGCCGTGGCCGTAAGCCGCAGCAGCAGCAGAGCGCCCCCGCCGAGGCCCCCAAGGCCGAGGCCACCGCCGCTCCGGCTGCTGAGAGCACCGGAACGGAGGCCTGACCGACATGCTGATCCCTCGCAGGGTCAAGCACCGCAAGCAGCACCACCCCAAGCGGTCCGGCATGGCCAAGGGCGGCACGGAGCTGGCGTTCGGCGAGTACGGCATCCAGGCCGTCACCCCGGCGTACGTCACCAACCGGCAGATCGAGGCCGCTCGTATCGCGATGACCCGCCACATCAAGCGTGGCGGCAAGGTCTGGATCAACATCTACCCGGACCGTCCGCTGACGAAGAAGCCTGCCGAGACCCGCATGGGTTCCGGTAAGGGTTCGCCGGAGTGGTGGGTCGCGAACGTCAAGCCCGGCCGGGTGATGTTCGAGCTGTCCTTCCCGAACGAGAAGACTGCGCGTGAGGCGCTCACCCGCGCTGCTCACAAGCTCCCGATGAAGTGCCGGATCGTGCGGCGCGAGGCAGGTGAGTCGTGATGGCGGCCGGTACCAAGGCGTCCGAGCTGCGTGAGCTGAACAACGAGGACCTCGTTGGCAAGCTCCGTGAGGCCAAGGAAGAGCTGTTCAACCTCCGCTTCCAGGCGGCGACCGGACAGCTTGAGAACCACGGCCGGCTGAAGGCCGTCCGCAAGGACATCGCCCGGATCTACACCCTGATGCGGGAGCGCGAGCTCGGCATCGAGACGGTGGAGAGCGCCTGATGAGCGAGACGAATGTGACTGAGAACGCAACGCAGAGCCGCGGCTTCCGCAAGACCCGTGAGGGTCTGGTCGTCAGCGACAAGATGGACAAGACCGTCGTCGTCGCCGTCGAGGACCGCGTCAAGCACGCGCTGTACGGCAAGGTCATCCGCCGTACGAACAAGCTCAAGGCGCACGACGAGCAGAACGCCGCGGGTGTCGGCGACCGTGTCCTCCTGATGGAGACCCGGCCGCTGTCCGCGACCAAGCGCTGGCGCGTCGTCGAGATCCTCGAGAAGGCCAAGTAATTCCTGCGGGCAATAGTCCGCAGGACAGTTCCGCCAGGCTCGGCAGGGGCTGGAGATATCCAGCCCCTGCCGGGAACCGGCAGACGATCAGGAGATAGACGTGATCCAGCAGGAGTCGCGACTGCGCGTCGCCGACAACACGGGCGCGAAGGAAATCCTTTGCATCCGTGTTCTCGGTGGCTCCGGTCGCCGCTACGCGGGCATCGGTGACGTCATCGTCGCCACCGTCAAGGACGCGATCCCCGGTGGCAACGTGAAGAAGGGTGACGTCGTCAAGGCGGTCATCGTGCGCACCGTCAAGGAGCGCCGCCGCCCGGACGGTTCGTACATCCGCTTCGACGAGAACGCGGCCGTCATCCTCAAGAACGATGGCGACCCCCGCGGCACCCGTATCTTCGGCCCGGTGGGCCGTGAGCTGCGCGAGAAGAAGTTCATGAAGATCATCTCGCTCGCGCCGGAGGTGCTGTAACCGATGAAGATCAAGAAGGGCGACCTGGTCCAGGTCATCACCGGTAAGGACAAGGGCAAGCAGGGCAAGGTCATCGCGGCCTTCCCGCGCGAGGACCGGGTCCTGGTCGAGGGTGTCAACCGGGTCAAGAAGCACACCAAGGCCGGACAGACCGCTCGTGGTTCGAAGACCGGCGGCATCGTGACGACCGAAGCCCCGATCCACGTGAGCAACGTTCAGCTCGTGGTGGAGAAGGACGGCAACAAGGTCGTCACCCGCGTCGGATACCGCTTCGACGACGAGGGCAACAAGATCCGCGTTGCCAAGCGGACCGGTGAGGACATCTGATGACTGCCACCACCACTGCACCGCGCCTCAAGGCGCGCTACCGCGAAGAGATCCAGGGCAAGCTGCAGGAGCAGTTCTCCTACGAGAACGTCATGCAGATCCCCGGTCTGACCAAGGTCGTGGTCAACATGGGTGTGGGCGACGCCGCCCGCGACTCCAAGCTGATCGAGGGCGCCATCCGCGACCTCTCCACGATCACCGGTCAGAAGCCCGCCGTCACCAAGGCCCGTAAGTCCATCGCGCAGTTCAAGCTGCGTGAGGGCCAGCCGATCGGCGCCCACGTCACCCTCCGCGGTGACCGCATGTGGGAGTTCCTGGACCGTCTGGTGTCGCTCGCGCTGCCGCGCATCCGCGACTTCCGCGGTCTGTCGCCGAAGCAGTTCGACGGCCGGGGCAACTACACCTTCGGTCTCACGGAGCAGGTCATGTTCCACGAGATCGACCAGGACAAGATCGACCGCGTCCGGGGTATGGACATCACCGTGGTGACCACGGCGACCAACGACGACGAGGGCCGCGCCCTGCTGCGTCACCTCGGCTTCCCGTTCAAGGAGGCGTGAGCCGTGGCGAAGAAGGCTCTCATTGCCAAGGCCGCCCGCAAGCCCAAGTTCGGCGTGCGTGGTTACACGCGCTGCCAGCGTTGCGGACGTCCGCACTCCGTCTACCGCAAGTTCGGCCTGTGCCGCGTGTGCCTTCGTGAGATGGCTCACCGTGGCGAGCTGCCGGGCGTGACCAAGAGTTCCTGGTAATCGACCCTTACGGGTTGATACCGGACTCTCGGTAAGCAAATGGATGGCGAGCCCCGCCCGTCCACTCCCGTAGAGTGGAACGGTTGGGCGCTCGCCGCCCAGAATCCTTACTACGCCGTAGGTCCCCGCGCCGCACCCGTGCCCGCCGTTGAGTGGGTGAGAGGGATGGCGCATACAGGAAACCCCGGCGAGAGAGGCCGAAGGCCATCATGACCATGACCGATCCGATCGCAGACATGCTGACGCGTCTGCGAAACGCGAACTCGGCGTACCACGACTCCGTCGTGATGCCCCACAGCAAGATCAAGTCGCATATCGCGGAGATCCTCCAGCAGGAGGGCTACATCACCGGCTGGAAGGTCGAGGACGCCGAGGTCGGCAAGAACCTCACCCTCGAGCTGAAGTTCGGCCCGAACCGCGAGCGCTCGATCGCCGGCATCAAGCGGATTTCGAAGCCGGGCCTGCGGGTCTACGCAAAGTCCACCAACCTGCCGAAGGTGCTCGGCGGCCTGGGCGTGGCGATCATCTCCACGTCGCACGGGCTCCTCACCGACAAGCAGGCCGGCAAGAAGGGCGTGGGTGGGGAAGTCCTCGCCTACGTCTGGTAACCAGGGAACGGAGGAAGCACATGTCGCGCATTGGCAAGCTGCCCATCCAGGTTCCCGCTGGTGTGGACGTCACCATCGATGGCCGCACGGTCGCCGTGAAGGGCCCCAAGGGTTCTCTCTCGCACACCGTCGCCGCGCCGATCGATGTCGCCAAGGGTGAGGACAACACTCTCGTTGTCACCCGCCCCAACGACGAGCGTCAGAACAAGGCCCTGCACGGCCTGTCCCGCACGCTGGTGGCGAACATGATCACCGGCGTGACCCAGGGCTACAGCAAGGCGCTCGAGATCAGCGGTGTGGGTTACCGCGTCCAGGCCAAGGGCTCCAACCTGGAGTTCGCCCTGGGCTACAGCCACCCGATCCTGATCGAGGCCCCCGAGGGCATCACCTTCAAGGTGGAGTCCCCGACCAAGCTGAGCGTCGAGGGCATCGACAAGCAGAAGGTCGGCGAGGTCGCCGCGAACATCCGCAAGCTGCGCAAGCCCGACCCGTACAAGGCCAAGGGCGTGAAGTACGCGGGCGAGGTCATCCGCCGCAAGGTCGGAAAGGCTGGTAAGTAAGCCATGGCATACGGTGTGAAGATCGCCAAGGGCAACGCCCGTAAGGCGGCTGCCGTCAAGCGGCGTCACATCCGCGTCCGCAAGCGGGTCTCCGGCACGCCGGTCCGTCCTCGCCTCGTGGTGACGCGGTCCAACCGTCACATGGTGGCGCAGGTCATCGACGACATCGCGGGCCACACGCTGGCCTCGGCGTCGACGCTGGACAGCGCCATCCGGGCGGCCGAGGGCGACAAGAGCGCCCAGGCGCAGCAGGTCGGCGCGCTGGTGGCCGAGCGGGCGAAGGCCGCGGGCATCGAGGCCGTCGTGTTCGACCGTGGTGGCAACAAGTACGCCGGGCGGATTGCCGCTCTGGCGGACGCCGCCCGCGAGGCCGGGCTGAAGTTCTGAGCCCCGGTTCCAACGCAAAGCGGAAACGAGAGAGGTAAATCCAATGGCTGGACCCCAGCGCCGCGGTGGCGGCGCCGGTGGCGGCGAGCGGCGGGACCGGAAGGACCGGCGGGACGGTGGCGCTGCCGCCGAGAAGACCGCTTACGTCGAGCGTGTTGTCGCGATCAACCGCGTCGCCAAGGTTGTGAAGGGTGGTCGTCGCTTCAGCTTCACCGCGCTGGTCGTGGTGGGCGACGGTGACGGCACCGTGGGTGTCGGTTACGGCAAGGCCAAGGAGGTGCCGGCCGCGATCGCCAAGGGCGTGGAGGAGGCCAAGAAGCACTTCTTCAAGGTCCCCCGGATCGCCGGCACCATTCCGCACCCGATCCAGGGTGAGGAGGCCGCGGGTGTGGTGCTGCTGAAGCCGGCGTCCCCCGGTACCGGTGTGATCGCCGGTGGCCCGGTGCGCGCCGTGCTGGAGTGCGCGGGCATTCACGACGTGCTCAGCAAGTCGCTCGGTTCGTCGAACCCGATCAACATCGTGCACGCCACGGTGGCCGCTCTTCAGGGCCTTCAGCGCCCCGAGGAGATCGCCGCCCGCCGTGGTCTGCCGCTGGAGGACGTCGCTCCCGCCGCTCTGCTGCGGGCGCGTGCCGGGGTGGGTGTGTGAGCATGGCCCGCCTGAAGATCACGCAGACGAAGTCCTACATCGGCAGCAAGCAGAACCACCGCGACACCCTACGTTCACTCGGGCTGAAGAAGCTGGGCGACGTGGTTGTCAAGGAGGACCGCCCCGAGTTCCGCGGCATGGCGACCACCGTGCGGCACCTCGTGACGGTCGAGGAGGTCGACTGAGATGGCGGAGAACAACCCGCTGAAGGTCCACAACCTCCGGCCCGCCCCGGGCGCCAAGACCGCCAAGACCCGTGTCGGTCGTGGTGAGGCGTCCAAGGGTAAGACCGCTGGTCGTGGCACCAAGGGCACCAAGGCCCGCTACCAGGTTCCGGAGCGCTTCGAGGGTGGGCAGATGCCCCTCCACATGCGGCTCCCGAAGCTCAAGGGCTTCAAGAACCCCTTCCGCACCGAGTACCAGGTCGTGAACCTGGACAAGCTGGCCGCGCTCTACCCGCAGGGTGGCGAGGTCACGGTGGCCGATCTGGTCGCCAAGGGCGCGGTGCGCAAGAACCAGCTCGTCAAGGTGCTGGGCTCCGGTGAGGTCTCCGTGGCGCTCCAGGTGACGGTCGACGCCGTCTCCGGCTCCGCCAAGGAGAAGATCACCGCCGCCGGTGGCACCGTCACCGAGCTCGTCTGAGCACGGTGCACACCCAACCGGGGATGCCCTAGATACGGGGCATCCCCGGTTGGTCGTTCCAAGCGGGGCCGGGTCGCCGGTAAGGTGGCTGGCGTTGTTACCTTCCGCGCGGTACGCCTCCGCGCGGGTCCTGGCTGATAAGTATTCGTCGATCCTCAAGACCGTCACCTCTCGCGAAGCGACGCGGGGGGCGCAGGAGGCACCGTGCTCACCGCGTTCGCCCGGGCGTTCAAGACGCCCGACCTGCGCAAGAAGCTGCTGTTCACGCTGGGCATCATCGTGCTCTTCAGGCTCGGGCAACATATCCCGATCCCGGGCATCGACTACAAGAATGTCCAGACGTGCATGGACCTCGCCAAGGGCCAGCAGGGTCTGTTCGGCCTGGTCAACATGTTCAGTGGTGGCGCACTGCTCCAGATCACCATCTTCGCGCTCGGGATCATGCCGTACATCACGGCGAGCATCATCCTCCAGTTGCTGACCGTGGTGATCCCGCGTCTCGAAGCCCTCAAGAAGGAGGGCCAGGCCGGGCAGTCGAAGATCACGCAGTACACCCGCTATCTGACCATCGCGCTGGCGATCCTCCAGGGCACCGGCCTGGTGGCCACCGCCCGCAGCGGCTCGCTCTTCCAGAGCTGCCCCGTCGGCGGACAGATCGTCCGGGACGACTCGATCTTCACCACCGCCGTGATGGTCATCACGATGACCGCCGGCACCGCGCTGATCATGTGGCTCGGTGAGCTGGTCACCGACCGCGGCATCGGCAACGGCATGTCGATCCTGATGTTCGTCTCCATCGCCGCCGGGTTCCCGAGCGCGATGTGGAGCATCAAGCAGCAGGGCAAGATCATGGGGGGCTGGCTGGAGTTCGGCCTGGTGATCCTCTGTGGTCTGGCCATGGTCGGCCTGGTGGTCTTCGTCGAGCAGGCCCAGCGCCGGATCCCGGTGCAATACGCCAAGCGCATGATCGGCCGCCGCTCGTACGGCGGTACGTCCACCTACATCCCGATGAAGGTGAACCAGGCGGGTGTGATCCCCGTGATCTTCGCCTCATCGCTGCTGTACATTCCGGCGCTGATCGTCCAGTTCTCCAATTCGAAGGCCGGCTGGGCGACCTGGATCTCGCAGAACTTCGTCAAGGGCGACCACCCGATCTACATCGCCACGTACTTCCTGCTGATCGTCTTCTTCGCATTCTTCTATGTCGCCATCAGCTTCAACCCCGAAGAAGTTGCCGACAACATGAAGAAGTATGGTGGGTTCATCCCGGGTATCCGGGCTGGTCGTCCCACCGCGGAGTACCTGAGCTACGTGCTGAACCGCATCACGTGGCCCGGTGCGCTCTATCTGGGCTTGATTGCCCTGGTGCCCACGGTGGCACTGGTGACGCTCAACGCCAATCAGAACTTCCCGTTCGGCGGCACGAGCATCCTGATCATCGTGGGTGTCGGCCTGGAGACTGTGAAGCAGATCGAGAGCCAGCTTCAGCAGCGACACTACGAAGGGTTCCTCCGCTGATGCGAATCGTCCTCGTCGGGCCTCCGGGAGCCGGCAAGGGTACGCAGGCCGCGTACCTTGCCGAGAAGCTGTCGATCCCGCATATCTCCACCGGCGACCTGTTCCGCGCGAACATCAGCCAGGGCACCCCCCTCGGCAAGCAGGCGCAGGAGTACATGCGGGCCGGGCAACTGGTACCGGACGAGGTCACCATCGGCATGGCCGAGGACCGGCTGGAGCAGCCGGACGCACAGCCCGGCTTCCTGCTGGACGGGTTCCCGAGGAACCAGATCCAGGCCGAGGCCCTGGACACCTACCTGGGCGAGCGCGGTGTCTCGCTGGACGCGGTGCTGGACCTGGAGGTCCCCGAGTCCGAGGTGATCAAGCGCATCGCGGGCCGCCGCACCTGCCGTCAGGACAGCTCGCACACGTTCCACGTGGAGTACAAGCCGTCGAAGGTCCCGGGCGTCTGCGACGTCTGCGGCGGCGAGCTGTACCAGCGCGAGGACGACAGCGAGGAGACGGTCCGCAAACGACTCGAGGTCTACCACCGGGAGACCGAGCCGATCATCGACTACTACAAGGCCAAGGGCCTGGTCGTGACGATCTCGGCGCTCGGCAAGGTGTCCGAGGTCACCCAGCGGGCGATGGACGCCCTGGCCGCCAAGGCGGCCTAGAGATACAGAGCTGGTCGGCCGCGATGCCCCGCCGGGGGTATCGCGGCCGTACTGTTGAGCAGAATCGATGGACCGCGTGGAAGGCTGAGTGATGGTGGAGATCAAGACTCCCGAGCAGATCGCGAAGATGCGTGAGGCGGGACTGGTCGTCGCCGCCATCCATGAGGCGACGCGGGCGGCCGCCGTCCCCGGCGCCACCACCAAGGATCTGGACGACGTCGCCCGTAAGGTCATCGCCGACCACGGCGCCAAGTCGAACTTCCTGGGCTACGGCGGCTTCCCCGCCACGATCTGCACCTCGGTGAACGACATCGTGGTCCATGGCATCCCGGACCAGGAGACCGTCCTCAAGGACGGCGACATCATCTCCATCGACGCGGGCGCGATCGTGGACGGCTGGCACGGCGACGCCGCCTTCACCGCCTTCGTGGGCACCGGTCACGCCCCGGAGCTGTACGAGCTGAGCCGGGTGACCGAGGAGTCGATGTGGGCCGGGATCGCCGCGGTCCGCAAGGGCCACCGGCTCATCGACATCTCCAAGGCGATCGAGGGCTATATCCGCCGCCAGCCCCGCCCGGCCTCCGGCAAGTACGGGATCATCGAGGACTACGGCGGCCATGGCATCGGGTCCCAGATGCATATGGACCCGCATCTGCTGAACTATGTCTCCCGGAAGCGCGGCAAGGGCCCCCGGCTGGGCGCCGGCTTCTGCATCGCGATCGAGCCCATGGTGAGCCTGGGCACCGCGAAGACGCATGTGCTGTCCGACGACTGGACCGTCAAGACGGACGACGGCACCTGGTCCAGCCACTGGGAGCACTCGGTCGCGCTGACCGAGGAGGGCCCGCTGGTGCTGACCGCCGTGGACGGCGGCAAGGCGAAACTGGCCGAGCTGGGCGTGGAGACCGCGCCCGACCCCCTGGCCTGACGATCTCCGTGGGCATAAAGATCTCGATTCCGGGGCATCATGCCCCGGATTCGTGTTTCGGGATGCCCTGACGTAGACTGACACGTCGGCTCACGCATGCCCTCCCGCATGTGGCGGGCCGATCAAGGTAGCCGATCCCGAAAGCAGGACATGGCCAAGAAGCAAGGCGCCATCGAAATCGAGGGCACCGTGATCGAGTCTCTGCCGAACGCGATGTTCAAGGTGGAGCTCCAGAACGGTCACAAGGTCCTCGCGCACATCAGCGGCAAGATGCGCATGCACTACATCCGCATCCTGCCCGATGACCGGGTCGTGGTGGAGCTGTCTCCGTACGACCTCACGCGCGGACGGATCGTCTACCGCTACAAGTAGATCTCACGACCCGGAGAACCTCACACCATGAAGGTCAAGCCGAGCGTCAAGAAGATCTGCGACAAGTGCAAGGTGATCCGCCGCCACGGCCGGGTCATGGTCATTTGCGACAACCTGCGCCACAAGCAGCGCCAGGGCTGACGCACACCGGCCGGAATCCTGCATCACTCGCAGCATCTTCGCGCGACGTCATAACTTTGCGTACATACGCAGTCACCCGTTCCCGCCTCGCGGGGACGACACCCCCGGTCGGAGGCCGGGGACCCGGCAGCCGTGCCAACGGTGGCCGGGAGCGGTGCTGCGGAAGACCTCCGACAACCATCTGGAGCCAGATTCATGGCACGCCTCGCAGGCGTTGATCTCCCGCGCGAAAAGCGCGTCGAGGTCGCCCTCACCTACGTCTTCGGCATCGGTCGCACCCTTGCCCAGCAGACGCTCGCCAACACCGGTGTGAACCCGGACACCCGCGTTCGTGACCTGGGCGAAGAAGACCTGGTCAAGATCCGCGAGTACGTGGACAACAACATCAAGACCGAGGGTGACCTCCGTCGCGAGATCCAGGCCGACATCCGCCGCAAGGTCGAGATCGGCTGCTACCAGGGTCTGCGCCACCGCCGCGGCCTTCCGGTCCACGGCCAGCGCACCAGCACCAACGCCCGCACCCGCAAGGGCCCGCGTCGCGCGATCGCCGGTAAGAAGAAGCCGGGCAAGAAGTAGTCCGCACCGGACGCTGTCAAGCGGTCCGAGCTGTAGGACCGACCACCTCCACGGGAGAATTCAGGAATGCCTCCGAAGAGCAGGACGGCCGGCGCCAAGAAGGTGCGCCGCAAGGAGAAGAAGAACGTCGCCCACGGGCACGCTCACATCAAAAGCACGTTCAACAACACCATCGTCTCGATCACGGACCCCACCGGGAATGTGATCTCTTGGGCCTCGGCCGGCCACGTCGGCTTCAAGGGCTCGCGCAAGTCCACTCCGTTCGCCGCGCAGATGGCCGCCGAGTCGGCCGCCCGCCGCGCGCAGGAGCACGGCATGCGCAAGGTCGACGTGTTCGTCAAGGGTCCGGGCTCCGGCCGTGAGACCGCGATCCGCTCGCTCCAGGCCACCGGCCTGGAGGTGGGTTCGATCCAGGACGTCACTCCGACTCCGCACAATGGATGCCGCCCGCCCAAGCGTCGGCGCGTCTGACCGGCTGAAGTAGGAGACAACAGAAACATGGCGCGTTACACCGGGGCCGACTGCAAGCGTTGCCGTCGGGAGAAGCAGAAGCTCTTCCTCAAGGGGAGCAAGTGCGAGAGCGCGAAGTGCCCGATCGAGATCCGTCCTTACCCCCCGGGTGAGCACGGTCGCGGGCGCACCAAGGACAGCGAGTACCTGCTTCAGCTCCGTGAGAAGCAGAAGGCGACCCGCATCTACGGCGTCCTTGAGAAGCAGTTCCGTGGCTACTACGCGGAGGCGAACAAGAAGTCCGGCAAGACCGGTGAGAACTTGCTTCGCATCCTCGAGACCCGCCTCGACAACGTGGTCTACCGGGCCGGCTTCGCCAAGTCCCGCGACCACGCTCGTCAGCTCGTCCGCCACGGGCACATCAATGTGAACGGCCGCAAGACCGACATCCCGTCGGCCCGCGTCACCGTGAACGACATCATCGAGGTCCGCACGAAGTCCCGGACCCTGACCCCCTTCCAGGTGGCTCAGGCCGAGGCGGGCGAGCGCACGGTGCCGGCGTGGCTGGAGGCCATTCCGTCGCAGCTCCGGATCCTCGTGCACGCCATGCCCGAGCGCCAGGTGATCGACACCCAGGTGCAGGAGCAGCTCATCGTCGAGCTCTACTCCAAGTAGTAGACCGCTGGACGATACGGGCGGTACGGCGCCGTTTGGCCCGTACCGCCCGTACCATTGAAGGGTTCGGCGTCAAATAGCGGGCGCCGAAGACTGGAGGCAAACCCATGCTGATCGCTCAGCGTCCCTCGTTGACCGAAGAGGTCGTCGACGAGTTCCGCTCCCGGTTCGTGATCGAGCCGCTGGAGCCGGGCTTCGGCTACACCCTCGGAAACTCCCTGCGTCGTACGCTCCTCTCCTCGATCCCCGGTGCGGCCGTCACCAGCATCCGGATCGATGGGGTCCTGCACGAGTTCACCACCGTGCCGGGCGTCAAGGAGGACGTCACCGACCTGATCCTCAACATCAAGCAGCTCGTCGTCTCCTCGGAGCACGACGAGCCGGTCGTGATGTACCTGCGCAAGCAGGGCCCGGGTCTGGTCACCGCCGCCGACATCGCCCCGCCGGCCGGTGTCGAGGTGCACAACCCCGACCTGGTCCTGGCCACGCTGAACGGCAAGGGCAAGCTGGAGATGGAGCTGACCGTCGAGCGCGGTCGCGGCTATGTCTCCGCCGTGCAGAACAAGCAGGTCGGCCAGGAGATCGGCCGGATCCCGGTCGACTCCATCTACTCGCCGGTGCTCAAGGTCACCTACAAGGTCGAGGCGACCCGAGTCGAGCAGCGCACCGACTTCGACAAGCTGATCGTCGACGTCGAGACCAAGCAGGCCATGCGGCCGCGGGACGCCATGGCGTCGGCCGGTAAGACCCTGGTCGAGCTGTTCGGCCTGGCCCGCGAGCTGAACGTGGACGCCGAGGGCATCGACATGGGCCCGTCCCCGACGGACGCCGCCCTGGCCGCCGATCTGGCGCTGCCGATCGAGGAGCTCGAGCTCACCGTCCGCTCGTACAACTGCCTCAAGCGCGAGGGCATCCACTCCGTGGGTGAGCTCGTGGCGCGGTCCGAGGCGGACCTGCTCGACATCCGGAACTTCGGCGCCAAGTCGATCGACGAGGTCAAGGCGAAGCTGGCCGGTATGGGCCTGGCGCTCAAGGACAGCCCGCCCGGATTCGACCCGACCGCCGCGGCGGACGCCTTCGGCGCCGATGACGACGCGGACGCCGGTTTCGTCGAGACCGAGCAGTACTGATCGCTGCCCCGCCGCTGGGGCTGAGGCGCTGTCCTCAATCGCCGGACGGGCTTGATTTTGCTGAGCTTGATCGAGTCCGTGCGGCGGGCGATGAAGATTTCCGGCGGGCGGCCGCTCGCCGGTAACTGACACTGGTACCTGATACGGCCGGTGCAGACACCTAGGAGATACACCAATGCCGAAGCCCACCAAGGGCGCCCGTCTGGGCGGCAGCGCTGCGCACGAGCGGCTCCTGCTGGCGAACCTCGCCACCGCGCTGTTCGAGCACGGCCGGATCACCACCACCGAGGCGAAGGCCCGCCGCCTGCGCCCGGTCGCGGAGAAGCTGGTCACCAAGGCGAAGAAGGGCGACCTTCACAACCGCCGTCTGGTGCTCCAGACCATCCGCGACAAGAGCGTCGTGCACACCCTCTTCACCGAGATCGGCCCGCGCTACGAGAACCGGCCGGGTGGCTACACCCGCATCACCAAGATCGGTAACCGTCGTGGCGACAACGCCCCGATGGCGGTCATCGAGCTGGTCGAGGCGCTGACCGTGCAGCAGGAGGCGGTCGGCGAGGCCGAGGCCGCCACCAAGCGCACCGCCAAGGACGCTGCCGGTGACACGGCCGCCGCGAACCTCAAGAAGGACGAGGCCACCGAGGCCCCGGCCGCCGAGGCCGAGGCGACCGAGGCTCCGGCTGAGCCCGCCGCGGACGCGGCTGATGAGGCCGCGAAGGACGCCTGAGGCGTCGCTACGGCTTTCGTTGTCACGGACGGGCCCGCCCCCAGAACCTGGGAGCGGGCCCGTTCCGCATGGAGAGGAACGGCCCAGTGAGTGACGAGGCGGCGCCCGGTTTCGTACGGGTCCGGCTGGATCTGAGTTACGACGGCAAGGACTTCTCGGGCTGGGCCAAGCAGCGCGAGCGGCGCACCGTGCAGGGCGAGCTGGAGAGCGCGCTGCGGACGGTGACGCGCTCCTCGGAGACCTTCGAGCTGACCGTCGCGGGCCGCACGGACGCCGGGGTCCATGCCCGCGGCCAGGTGGCGCATGTGGATCTGCCCGAGGCGCTGTGGGCCGAGCACCGGGAGCGGCTGCTGCGGCGGCTCGCCGGCCGGCTGCCCCATGACGTACGGGTGTGGAAGGCCGAGCAGGCCCCGCCCGGGTTCAACGCCCGCTTCTCGGCGATCTGGCGGCGCTACGCCTACCGGGTCACCGATCACCCCGGCGGGGTCGATCCGCTGCTGCGCGGCCATGTGCTGTGGCATGACTGGCCACTGGACGTGGCCGCCATGAACGCGGCCTCGATACGGCTCCTGGGCGAGCACGACTTCGCCGCGTACTGCAAGAAGCGCGACGGCGCCACCACCATCCGCACCCTCCAGCGGCTGGACTGGGTGCGCGGCGCGGACGGGGTCATCACGGCGACGGTGCGGGCGGACGCCTTCTGCCACAACATGGTGCGCTCGCTGGTGGGCGCCCTGCTCTTCGTCGGCGACGGCCACCGCCCCCCGGACTGGCCGGCCAAGGTGCTGTCCGCGGGGGTGCGCGACTCCGCCGTCCATGTCGTCCGCCCCCATGGCCTGACCCTGGAGGAGGTCGGCTATCCGGCCGATGACCAACTCGCCGCCCGTAACCGGGAGTCCCGCAACAAGCGCTCCCTGCCGGGCGCTACGGCGATCGGTTCCGGCTGCTGCTGATACCGGCGGGTGTGGGCGGCCGATCATGGGGTACTCGCCACGCGCCTCGTGTGCCGGGACTGGTCGGGAGAGTCAAGGCGGCGGGGCGATCGGCATGATGCGACTTCCGGGGCCTCCGGAAGATCGATAAAATTTGCCAACCGACAACGGTCGCCGACCGCGAAGGGATCCGCGTGAGTACCAGCGAGGCCGCTGTGCGAGAGCGCCTGACCAGGGCTCTTCAGGAGCGCGACGAGGAAATCGCCGATCGCTGGGTCGAGCTGCAAATGGAGCAGGCCCTGCTTGACACCGATATCGGCGAGGCCGAACTCCGCGAGGAGGCCGACGCCTTGATCGAGGCGCTGGTGCCCGGCCTCCAGAGCGGGGTGCCGGTGGACCGGGTGGTGACCTCCACCCCGGGGCTGCACGAGGCCGTGGTGGGGCTGTCCATGCGCCGGGCGCGGGCGGGGGCCACCCCGACGGCGACCTCGCTCGCGGTGCTCGCGATCAAGGAGGCGCTGCTCAAGGCGGTGCAACGGGACACCCGGGACGCCGAGGAACTGTTCGCCTCGGCCGTCTTCATGAACCGGCTGCTGGATGTGGCCGGGGCGCTGTCCTTCGAGACGTATGTGGAGGGCCGGGAGGAGATCATCCGCCGGCAGAGCCAGCAGTTGATGGAGCAGTCGACGCCGGTGGTGCGGCTGTGGCGGCAGGTGCTGGCGGTGCCGCTGATCGGCACGCTGGACACCGCCCGGACCCAGGTGGTGATGGAGAATCTGCTCCAGGCCATCCAGGACCATGAGGCGCTGGTCGCGATCATCGACATCACGGGTGTGCCGACGGTGGACACCGCCGTCGCCCAGCATCTGATGCAGACGGTGAACGCGGTGCGGCTCATGGGCGCGGACTGTGTGATCAGCGGCGTCCGCCCCTCGATCGCCCAGACCATCGCCCAGCTCGGCATCGATCTGTCCACCATCCTCACGCGGGCGACGCTGGCCGACGCGCTGGCCGCCGCGATCAAGCTGATGGACGGGCCCGGTCCCGACGGTGACGAAGGAGACGGTCGGTGAACGGCCTCCGCTCACCCGGCGTTCCCATTCTGCGGCTGGGAGATGTCCTGGTCACGGGGCTGCTCAATGAGCTCGACGACCGGGCCGCCATCGCCTTCACCGAGGAGCTGACCGAGCGGATCTCGGCCGAGGGCGCCCGCGGGGTGCTCATCGACATCTCCCGGCTGGAGATCATCGACTCCTTCGTGGCCCGGACGCTGATGGAGCTGACCACGGTGGCCCGGCTGCTGGGGGCCCGGGTGATCGTGGCCGGGATGCGACCGCCGGTGGCGATAACCCTGGTCGAGCTGGGGATCGAACTGGTCGGTGTGGAGACCGCACTCAATCCGGAGCAGGGGCTGGCCGCGCTGGGGTGGCGGCAGGCCCCGCAGCCCCTGGAAGGGGCCCGACGTGGCACTTCCCGGTGAATCCACCCTCGCCTCCCACGGACCCAAGCGGCCCGCACGGGCGGAGGGCCGGCGCCCGCCCGCGCCGGCCGCCTATCCAGTGCGCACGGAGGAGGACCTGCTGACGGTCCGCCATGCGGTGCGCGCGGCCACCGTCGCGGTGGGCTTCGGCCTGGTGGACCAGACCCGTGTGGTCACGGCCGCCAGCGAGCTGGCCCGTAACGCCTATGTGCACGGGGGCGGCGGCACCGTCTCCCTCGACTATCCGCGCGAGCCCTCCGGGCGGCGGGGGCTGCGGCTGACCGTGACGGACGAGGGGCCGGGCATCGCGGACCTCGAGGCGGCGCTCACCGACGGCTTCACCACCGGCGCGGGCCTGGGCCACGGGCTGGGCGGCGCCCGGCGGCTGATGGACGAGTTCACCGTGCGCACCGGCCCGGGCGAGGGCACCGTCGTGGTCGTCACCCGCTGGGCGGTCCGGTGAGCCGTGCGTTCACGGTGCCCACCGCCCAGGTGCGCGTCGACCATCACAGCGCCGTGCACCTGGCCGCCGAGACGGCGCGTGGGGTGGCCCGGGAGTGCGAGCTGCCGGGGGCGCTGCCCGATCAGGCGGCGGTGATCGCCTCGGAGCTGGCGACCAACCTGGACAAGCACGCCAGCGACGGCACGCTCTACGTCCAGCCGCTGCCGCTGGGCCACGGGGTGGAGATCCTCGCCGCCGACCGCGGCCCCGGTATGCACGACCCCGAGCGCTGTCTGGCCGACGGCTACACCACCTCCGGCACGCTGGGGGTCGGGCTCGGCGCCGTCAAAAGGATGGCGACCCACTTCACCATGCGCAGCGCCGACGGCATCGATGCGGGCACCTGGGCCTGCGCCCGGCTGACCGCGCCGGGCGAGCATCGGCCGGAGTGGCAGGGGGTGGGCGCGATCTGTCTGCCAGCCGAGGGGGAGGAGGGCTGCGGCGACGCCCGCGGGATCGCCGACACGGACGCCGCCCGCACCGTGGTCGTCCTGGACGGTCTCGGCCACGGCCGGGCCGCCGAGGAGGCGGCCCAGACGGCGCTGCGGACCTTCCACGCCGACCCCGACCGGCCGCTGCCGGACGTGCTCACCCGGATGAACCGGTCCCTGCGGCACACCCGCGGGGCCGCCGCGGGGCTGCTGCGGCTGCACCACGATCGCGCCGACTACTGCGGTATCGGCAATATCCGCGCCCTCGCCCTGACCCCGGGCGGGGTGCGGCACCGGCTGACCGGACAGCCCGGGATCGTCGGCTGGGGCATGCCCACCCCGCGCGTCCACGGCTTCCCGCTGCCCCAGGGCGCCACGGCGGTGCTGCACAGCGACGGTATAGACGCCCGCTGGGCGCTGGACCCGCCCCCGTCCGTGCTCCGTCTTCCGCCGTCCCTGCTGTCCGCCGCACTCGCCCATGGCCATCGCCGCGTCCGCGACGACGCCACGGTCCTCGCGGCCAGGTCACCCTTAAGGCTTCCATGACGACGAGGAACCTCACCTGCGCCACGACGGTCGGGCTCAGCCGGGCCGTTCGGGCGCTGGCCCGGGAGCACGCCCTGGACCCGGAGGTCCGGGGGCGCCTTGTGCTGTCCGCCGCCGAGGCCGCCGGGGCGGCGCTGCGCGCCGGGCGGGAAGCCGGCCTTGAGTGGGCGTACGACCCGGACGACGGGCTGCTCACGGTGGTGCTGCGGACGCCGGGCGATATGGGCCCGGCGGTGGCGGAGCTGCCGATGGCCCCCGAGGTGGTGACCGAGGACGAGGTGGTCTGGCGCCTCCCGGCGGGCCCGCCGGTGGACGCCGCCGAGGAGGCCCCCGGCGCGGACGCCCCCGGCGAGGAGGCCCTGGCCGCTGAGGAGTTGCGCGCCGTTGTGGCCGCCGCCGACGCGCTCACCGCCGAGCACCGCCGCCTCAAGGACGAACTCGAGGAGACCAACAGCGGGGTGCTCGCGCTCTACGTCCAGCTCGACGAGCGGGACAAGCAGTTGCGCACCGCTCACGGCCAGACCCTGCGGGAGCTGGAGGACGCGCTGCGCCCGCCGCTCATCGAGGCCGACGGCCTCGAACTCGCCGTGCACTACGAGCCGGCCGGCACCGACGCGCCGACCGGCGGGGATCTGTACGACTGGTTCGTGCTGCCCGACGGCACCGTCCACATCACCATCGTGGACGCCCTGGGCCATGGGGTGACCAGTACGCGCAGCGCGCTCAACGTCACCCACGCGGTGCGCACCCTGGCCCTGGAGGGCCACCGCCTTCAGTCGATCGTGGCCCGCACCAACGAGATCCTGCACCCCTTCGACCGGGCCGTGATGGCCACCGTGCTGCTCGCCCGGATCCATCCGGCCACCGGTGAGCTGTGGCTGGCCAACGGGAGCCATCCGCCCGCGCTGCTGCTGCGCCGCGACGGAACGGCCCGCTATCTGGAGGCCCGGGGGCGCGGGATCGGCTTTCCGCTGCCCGGGAGCGAGACCCCGTTGACCGAGCGGCTGGCCCCCGGGGACCTCCTCCTGCTCTACACCGACGGGCTCACCGAGAGCCGCCGGGACCCGATCGAGGGCGAGAGCCGTCTGATCGAGGCCGCGCACAAGCATCTCCAGAGCCCGATCGAGGAGGTCCCCGGCGCCATCGCGGAGGATATGCACACGGTGATCCTGCATCCGGATGACACCCTCGCGCTGGCGGTGCGGCTCACCGGTCAGTGATCGGCGGCCGGGCCGAGGCGCTGCCGCGGGATGCGGCCCTGCTGAAGATCCCGCTGACGGGGGACCGGGGGCGGGAGCGGGCGCTCGTCGTGCGGCTGTGCGCGCACGAGTTGCTCGAACAGGGGCCGCGCCGCGACCAGTGCCTCCCGCATCCGCTCGGTGGCGGCTTCGGCGGTCTGGGCGGCCTCGCCATCGGGCACCTGTGCCGCCATGGCGTGCAGCCGGCGGTAGCCGTCGATCTCCCCGGGGTGACGGATGGACAGCGCGTCCATCCGCTTGTCGTCGGACTCGGCCGGATAGCCGCGGTCGACGGCCAAGGCGCCCAGCAGCCGGTCGGCTTCGCGCAGCGCCCACCCGGGAGAGTCCACGAATCGCTCCTGCACTCCCGCCCACCGCGCCGCGTACTGCTCCCTGGCTTCCGAGGGCAGGCTTCGGACCGGTAGTTCGCCCTTGCGGCCCTGCCGGACCGAGGGGGCGATCACCAGGCCGGCCATGGCGGCCAGGGCCGCCACCAGGATGATGAGCGTGACAGTTGACATCGCTATGCCTTCCGCAGAGTGTTCCTCGCTCGAGGCTGGTATCACCGAGTGTTACCGGTGATCTCCGCGGCAAACACCGCACCTATGACGCACCTCCCTCAATTGTCCGTGATGGGGGAGATGATGGTGAGGTCGCCGGTGCGGGTGAGGTGGGGTCGGACACCGTGGGTGACCGGGAAGAGGTCCGTTTTGTCGCGGTCCACGATGTCGCCCACGATGCGGCCGATCGGGATCGGGGTCTCGGATTCCGCGGACTTATGGAGCGTCAGGGTCCAGGTGGCGGCGCCCTCGTCGTCCGTACGGGCCCGCCGGATCCGCTCGTACGGGACGGTGAAGCGGAACCGGCCGCCGTCCACCGCCGTGGCGCCGGTGAGGAACGGGCGGGCCGGGCCGCGGGACGGAGTGGCCACCGCGGTCGGGGCGGCGTCGGGGCCGAAGCGCGCCCCGTACAGGGTGCCTTCGACGGCGAGCCCCTCGGCGTCCATGCGGATCACCCGGGCCTCGGCATGGACCGGCCGCCGCCAGGCGCGCAGCGCGAGATAGCCGTCGACGGTGGCGTAGGGGATCCACCAGGCGACGGGTGAGCCGGGCAGCGGCTCCAGGTCCAACAGCCCGCGCCCCTCGGCGAAGCGGCAGCCGACCCGGCGGCGGACGCCGTCGGAGCGGCGGACCACATGCAGATCCCAGCGGCCCTCGGCGAGATCGAGCGTCGCGCGGTCGAGCGTGGCGGTCCAGGGCGCGGCCGGCGCGATGCCCGCCGGGGGCAGAAGCGGAACGCGCAGGGGAGGCTCGTCGCTCTTCCGGCGGGTGACGGTCAGTTCGAGCTCGCCGCCATGCACCTGGGCGGGCTCCACCAGCACCGACAGATTGCCCTCGGCGGTGACCCGGCAGGACGCGATGGGCCGCAGCGGCTTGCGGACGAGCTGCTTGACCGCGCCCTTGAGGGTGGCGGCCAGCGGCGTCCCGGCCGCCCGGCCGCGCAGGGGCGTACCGCGCCGTCCGGCGGGGCCCTCGGCGCCGCGGGCGGTGTGGAGTTCCTCGATGAGCCGCTCGTAGGAGGCCGCCACGCGCTCCGGGGCGTACCGCCGCGCCGAGATACGGGCCGCCTCGCCCATCGTGCGGCGCAGTTCGCCGTCCTCGATCAGGGTCAGCAGCCCCTTGGCGATGCCGTCGGCGTCGCCGGGCGGCACCAGCAGCCCGTCCCGGCCGTCGGTGATGATCTCGCCCGGCCCGTGCGGGCAGTCGGTGGCGACCACCGGCACCCCGCAGTGCATCGCCTCGACGATCGTCATGCCGAAGGACTCCTCGCGGGAGGTGACGGCGGCGATCGCGCCCTTGGCCCATTCGGTCTCGATGGGGGAGTGGGCGCCCATCAGGGTGATGTGACCGGCCAGCCCGAGCTCATCGATCTGGCGGCGCAGCGCGGGAAGTTGGGGGCCGCGGCCGTAGATCCGCAACCGCCAGTCGGGGTGTTTGGCGGCGACCGTCTCCCAGGCGGCCACCAGCAGGTCGTAGCGCTTGACCGGGATCAGCCGGCCCGCGGCCACGACCAGTTTGGCGCGGCCGTCGGAGGGCTCGATCCCGGTGGCGGGCACCCCGTTGGGCAGGGCGGTCAGCCGGGTGGTGAGACCGGGGAGCTGGGCCCGGTGGGTGGCCGCGTCGGCCTCCGAGACGGAGGTGTACGCGTCGAGATGGGGTATGGCGGCGTCGCAGGCGGCGCGGATCTCGGCGCGGTGGGTGCCGTAGAGGCGGTGCTCCTGGCCGATCCGCAGAAAGCGGCCGGTGCGGCCGAGTGCGGCGAGGTAGATGACCAGGCCGGGGCGGGTGGCGATGACGACATCGGCGTCGGTGCGGTCGAGATGGCCGGCGACGCGTTCATCGGTGAGGGCGTTGAAGTTGGTGGTGCCCTTGGCCTCGGCGTCCGGGATATGGGCGCTGGGCCGCGACAGCAGCGGATGGCCGAGATCGTTGCCCCCGGCTCCGTCCTCGTGCGGGCGCAGGTCGATCAGGGGTCTGAGCCGTACGGCGGGGTGGAGGGGGAGGTTCGGGGCGTCGATGGTGCGGATCAGGGAGACGATCTCCACGGTGTGATGGGCGGCGAGCGCCCCGGCCACATTGAAGGTCGACCGGATGGTGCCACCGATGCCATAGGCGTTGTGGAGCAGGAAAGAAATCTTCACGGTGATGTACGCCCGGCGCAGCCGATCCGCCGCGGCGTGTCCTCCTCTCCGAGGCCGTGCTTCGTTCTTGGCTCCGAACCAGGCTGCATTGGGCCGATATGGGGCCGGTGTGATGCCGGTATGAAGCCGGTAAGGACCGATCGGTCCGTAAGACTGGTCTGGGTCCCGAAGGTTGCATATGCGCGTGGTGATATGGGATCAGCCACATTCGGGAAAGGGAGTACAACCCTCCCGGTGTTCTGGGAGTCTGCGGGGTGTCCGTGCGGTGGCCGTACGGGCCCGTTATCGACCAGGGGTGGACAGAGAGATGAGCGAGTCCGGTGCGAAGCGGACCGTGGGTGCGGCCATCGCGGCGGTGGCGGCGCTGGGGCTGATGACCGGATGCGGCAGTGACTCCGGCGACGGCACGTCCGACGGCGCCAAGCAGGACGACAAGCCCGCGAGCGCCGCCTCGGCCGCGAAGCCGCTGTCCGCGTCCGCCCTGGAGCGGGCCACCCTGGCGAGCGGTGAGCTCAAGGGGTTCGAAATCCAGAAGATGACCGACAAGGAGGTCGGCGAGGGCGGGTCGGCCAAGGCCGGGAAGGCCGAGTGCCAGCCGCTGGCCGCGCTGATGGGGTCCCAGTACGACCCGGCGCCCAAGGCCAGCGTCCACCGCGGCTACGTCACCGACCTCACCAAGGCGAAGATCGGCGGTGCCGGACTGATCCGGGTCTCCTCCTACGGGCCGGGCGACGCCGAGCGGACGGTGAAGGACCTGCGCGAGGCGGTGACCGCCTGCCGGCGCGGCTTCCCGGCGAAGGACGGCTCCGGGGAGAAGGCGGACGTCACGAAGGTGACACCGCTCGACGCGCCGAAGCGCGGGGATGAGGCGGTGGCCTTCGGCATGCATGACGCGGGCAAGAAGAACGCCGTCATCAAGTTCACGATCGTGCGGACGGGGCCGCAGGTGACGGTGTTCTTCGGGGTCAACATCGCGGACCCCGCGAAGTCCGAGATCCCGGCCGCGCTGGTGGACGCCCAGGTGGCGAAGGTGGAGAAGGCCACGCGGGGCGCCGCGTCGTAGCGGATTCCCGGGACCCCCGGCGGGGGGACCGGCGGCTCGCTCGGCAGGGGCGGCTCAGTTGGCGGTGGTGGCGGCCGCCTCCGCCGACGCCTGGGCGCTGCCCCGGGCCAGGATGCGGCGGAAGGTGTAGTCGGCCACATCGCGCCCGGCCTGGAGGGCGGCGGTGTCCGACGCCGTGACCGCCTTGCCCGACGTATAGCCGGAGATCGTGAAGTAGGCGTACCGCCCGATCGCGTTCGCCGAGCTCTGGCAGGCGGTACGGCGGCAGAAGGCGGGCACGCCCCCGCCCGTCAGCGAGGCGATATTGGGCTTGTACTGGTCCTTGGCCTTCTCGGCCGCCGCCTTGCCGTCGAAGACCGCGACGCCGACCGTCACCGCGACACCGTCCCGGGAGAAGGTGGCCCGCAGCAGCTTGCGGCAGCCGTTGTTCGTCAGCACCGAGCCGAGCGCCCCCTGGGTGCCCGCGGCGCAGCTCGTCGTGGAGGCGGACGCCGCCTTGCTGTACGAGCGGTCGTCCTTCGCGGCCCGCTTCTCCGGGAAGAGGGAGGCCACGGACAGCGGCGCCTTGTCCCGCCGGGCGCTGGAGATGATGTCCAGCGGCTTCGGCGGCGCGGGCGGGGCGACGTCGGAGAAGGTGGGCTCGGGCGCCGCCGACTCGCTGGGGAGGTCCTGGGGGGTGGGCAGCCCGCCGGCCGAGTCGCCGCCGCCCTTGTCCTTGTGGCCGCTGCTGACCACGGCGGTGGCCACGATCGCGGCGACGGCGGCGGTGGCCAGCGCCCCGCCGCCGATGAAGAGCAGCTTGCGGCGCCGGCCCGCGCGGGCGGACTGGTCGGCGAGCGCCGACCAGTCGGGTGTCGACGGCTGAGGCGGCTGAGATCCCCCGGGCCCGTAAGGCCCCCCTTGCCCAAAGCTCATGGCGCGCATCTTAGACCGGCCGGGTGACACCGGGGAGCCGTCGGCGGGGCGCGGGTCCGGCCGGTGGTCCGGCCCGGCCCTACCCGCGCGCGAGTACGCGGTGGGGTGGGGGCGTTTTGACCCGCGGTGGGGCGGGCCGGTATTCTGCCAGTTCGTTATGCGTATTGGCTTGCTCGTTCTCACGTGAGAGGCCGTTACGCCGGTCCACCGGGCCGATGACCAGCGGCAGGCACTCGGATGCGTCACCGATGTGCGGCCAAGGCTGTCGTGATCGTCCGGGTGGCCTTGTCCGGACCCGTCCCCTCGGTCCTAGCGGATCCGGGGAGACCCCACTCACTGAAGAAGCGAAGGCTACGACCGTGCGTACGTTCAGCCCCAAGCCCGGCGACGTCCAGCGTCAGTGGCACGTCATCGACGCCACCGACGTTGTTCTCGGCCGTCTGGCCACTCAGGCCGCCACCCTCTTGCGGGGCAAGCACAAGCCGGTGTACGCGCCGCATGTCGACACTGGTGACTTCGTCATCATCATCAACGCCGACAAGGTGCACCTCTCCGGTAACAAGCGGACCCAGAAGATGGCGTACCGCCACTCCGGCTACCCGGGTGGTCTGCGCTCCGTCCGCTACGACGAGCTGCTGGAGAAGAACCCGGAGAAGGCCGTCGAGAAGGCCATCAAGGGCATGCTCCCCAAGAACACCCTGGGCCGTCAGATGCTCTCGAAGCTGAAGGTGTACTCGGGTGACCAGCACCCGCACACCGCTCAGCAGCCGGTCCCGTTCGAGATCACCCAGGTCGCGCAGTAGTCCCGGCCACCCCTTACGACGAAGAGAATCTGAGGAGCATCGTGGCCGAGACCACCGCCGAGACCCCCCTCGATGTCGAGGAGTACACCACCGAGAGCGTTGAGACGGTCGAGTCGGAGTACACCTCCGAGTCGCTCGCTTCCCGCTTCGGTGACCCGCAGCCGGCCGCCGGCACCGGGCGTCGCAAGAACGCCGTGGCGCGCGTCCGCATCGTGCCGGGCAGCGGGCAGTGGAAGATCAACGGTCGTACTCTCGAGGAGTACTTCCCCAACAAGGTTCACCAGCAGGAAGTCAACGAGCCCTTCAAGGTGCTCGAGCTGGACGACCGCTACGACGTGATCGCCCGCATCGCGGGCGGCGGCGTGTCCGGCCAGGCCGGTGCGCTCCGTCTGGGCATCGCCCGCGCGCTGAACGAGGCGGACGTGGACAACAACCGCGCCCCCCTCAAGAAGGCCGGCTTCCTGACCCGTGACGACCGCGCCACCGAGCGTAAGAAGGCCGGTCTGAAGAAGGCCCGCAAGGCGCCTCAGTACAGCAAGCGCTGACGCCCATCGCGGCACCGCTGCTTCACCCGAACGCCCCGGCGGCACCACCAGTGCCCCCGGGGCGTTCGGCTATCGCCACCGGGGGGCGTATACCTACAAGCAAGCTTCTGCCCCCCAGCTCGTAACTTCGGAGGACACCAGTGGGACGACTCTTCGGTACGGATGGTGTGCGCGGCGTCGCGAACGCCGATCTGACGGCTGAGATGGCGCTCGGCCTGTCGGTAGCGGCGGCGCATGTGCTCGCCGAGGCGGGCACCTTCGAGGGCCATCGGCCGGTGGCGGTGGTCGGGCGGGATCCGCGAGCGTCCGGGGAGTTCCTGGAGGCGGCCGTGGTGGCGGGGCTGGCCAGCGCCGGAGTGGACGTCCTGCGGGTCGGCGTGCTGCCCACGCCCGCCGTCGCGCATCTGACCGGGGCGCTGGACGCGGACCTCGGCGTGATGCTCTCCGCGAGCCACAACCCGATGCCCGACAACGGGATCAAGTTCTTCGCCCGCGGCGGCCACAAGCTGGCCGACGAGCTGGAAGACCGTATCGAGACCACCTACCGCTCGCACGCCTCCGGTGAGCCGTGGGACCGGCCGACGGGCGCCGGGGTGGGCCGGCTCCGGCCCTACGAGGAGGGCTTCGACGCCTACGTGGCCCATCTGGTGGGCGCCCTCCCCAACCGGCTCGACGGCCTCAAGGTCGTCATCGACGGCGCGCACGGCGCCGCCGCCCGGGTCTCCCCGGAGGCGTTCGCCCGCGCCGGGGCCGAGGTCGTGACGATCGGCACCGACCCGGACGGCCTCAACATCAACGACGGCTACGGCTCCACCCACCTCGCCCGGCTCCAGGCCGCCGTCGTGGAGCACCGCGCCGACCTCGGCATCGCCCACGACGGGGACGCCGACCGCTGCCTCGCGGTGGACGCGAGCGGCCGCGAGGTCGACGGCGACCAGATCCTCGCCGTCCTCGCCCTGGCCATGCGCGAGGCGGGCGAGCTGCGGGGGGACGCGGTGGTCGGCACCGTGATGTCCAACCTCGGCTTCAAGCTCGCCATGCGGCGCGAGGGCGTCGAGCTGGTCCAGACGGCGGTCGGGGACCGCTATGTCCTGGAGGAGATGAAGACCCGCGGCTACGCGCTCGGCGGCGAGCAGTCCGGCCATGTGATCGTCCTCGACCACGCCACGACCGGTGACGGCACCCTCACCGGACTCCTGCTGGCGGCCCGCGTCGCCGCGACCGGCCGCACCCTGGCCGATCTCGCCGCCGTCATGGAGCGACTGCCCCAGGTGCTGGTCAACGTCCCCGACGTGGACAAGTCCCGCGTCGCCTCCAGCGCCGACCTGGCCGCGGCCGTCGCCGAGGCCGAGCGCGAGCTGGGCGAGACCGGCCGCGTCCTCCTCCGCCCCTCGGGCACGGAGCCGCTGGTGCGGGTCATGGTCGAGGCCGCCGACATCGAACAGGCCCGCTCGGTCGCGGGGCGCCTGGCGGACGCGGTGAAGTCGGCCCTGGGCTAGGGCTGCTCTCCGAGCCCGAGGGCGCCTCGGTCCTGGTCCCTCCGCTGGGACCCTCAAACGCCGGAGAGGCTGGAAATCCAGCCTCTCCAGGGGGCACCTCCCAGCGGTAGCTGGGGGAGTTTGAGGAGCGGGGTCTGGGGCGGAGCCCCGGCCGGGGTCTGGGGCGGAGCCCCAGTGGGGGTCCGGGGGCCGGCCCCCGGTTTCGGGAAGGGGCGGGGTGGGGGCTACCCCCGCCGCCCCCACAAAGCCTTCTGCACGCCCAACGTCAGCGTCCCCGCCACCACGATCCCCACCAGATTCAGCAGCAACTGCTCCGTAGAGCCCCACATCTGCTCGATGTCGCCGTAGCCGAGCGCCACCGCCGCATTGGCCGCCGCCGGCACCGTCGTGACCGAGATCGCCACCCCCACCAGCGCCCCGGACTTCGCCGACGTCAGCGAAAGCGTTCCCGCGATCCCCGCGAGCACGGCGACCACGAACGAGAACAGGTCCGGCTTCCAGATGAAGTCCGTGTTCGGCCGGGCGTGCTCCAGCATGTCCCTGCCGAAGAGCCCCACGGCGTCCATCGCGATGCTGAAGCCGGTGGTCAGCGCCATCGCCGCGGCGAACCCGACCAGCAGCGCGATCGCCGATCGCGCGGCCAGCCGCGGCGCGCGCCGCACCAGCGCGGTGCACAGCCCCGCCAGCGGCCCGAACTCCGGCCCCACCGCCATCGCGCCGACGATCAGGATCGCGTTGTCCAGCACCACACCGCACGCCGCGATCATCGTCGCGATGACGAGGAAGGCGAGATAGGTGACCGAGAGCGTGGACTCCTCATGGGTGGCGTCCGCCAGGTGCTCCCACAGGACCGCGTCCGCCCCCTCGCCGGGCGCGTCGTCCTCCGCCTTGTCGGCGCGCTTGGACAGCGACAGGTCGATGTTCTCCACCGCGATCGACCCGGTCTCGTCAAGACCCAGCTCGCGCAGCTCGCCCAGCAGCCCGTCCCCGGCCTCGCGCGCCACGTCGCACATGACGACGTCCCCCGCGGGGTCGCGGGCGGCGCCCGGCAGCACCACCAGATGGGCGGTGCCGACCGTCCGCTCGACGGCGCGCACCACCGCCTCGGTGCGCTCGGCGGGGACGATCAACCGCAAGTGCAGCATGGCGTACGTACGCTCCTCACAGCTTGCGCAGGGACAGCCGCTGGACCTTGTGGTCCGGCCCCTTGCGCAGCACCAGCGTCGCCCGGCCCCGCGTGGGCTGGACGTTCTGTTGCAGATTGGGCTTGTTGATGGTCCGCCAGATCATCCGGCCGTAGTCCAGCGCCTCCTCCTCGGAGACCTGGGTGTACTTGCGGAAGTACGAGGAGGGGTCCTGGAAGGCCGTCTCCCGCAGCTTCCGGAAGCGGCCCAGATACCAGCGCTCGATGTCCTCGGTCCGGGCGTCCACGTACACGCTGAAGTCGAAGAAGTCCGCGAGCCCCACCCGGGTCAGCCCGTCGTTCCCCGGCAGCGCGGGCTGGAGCACATTGAGCCCCTCGACGATCAGGATGTCGGGGCGGTGCACGGTCAGCCGCTCGTCCGGCACGATGTCGTAGATCAGGTGCGAGTAGACCGGCGCGGACACCTCCGCCCGGCCCGCCTTCACATCCGCGACGAAGCGGGTCAGCGCCCTGCGGTCATAGCTCTCGGGGAACCCTTTGCGGGACATCAGCCCGCGGCGCCGCAGCTCGGCGTTGGGATACAGAAAGCCGTCGGTGGTGACCAGCTCCACCCGCGGATGCTCGGGCCAGCGGGCCAGCAGCGCCTGGAGCAGCCGGGCGGTGGTCGACTTGCCGACCGCGACACTGCCCGCCACGCCGATGACGAAGGGCGTACCGGGCTGGGCGCCGTTGCCCCGCTTGGTGTCGCCGAGGAAGGTGTTGAGCGCGCCGCGCAGATTGCCGGTGGCGGCCACATAGAGGTTGAGCAGCCGGGACAGCGGCAGATAGACGTCCCGCACCTCTTCGAGGTCGATGACGTCGCCCAGCCCCCGCAGCTTCTCCACCTCCTCGGCGGTCAGCGGCAGCGGGGTCTTGTCCCGCAGCGCGCTCCACTCGGCGCGGGACAGATCCACATACGGGGTCGCCTCGCCGCTCCGCCGCTGCGGGCCGCGAACGGTGCGCGCGCCGCGCGCGCTTGACGTGATCACCCCCTCATTGTCATGGCAGGGACCGGCCGAGTGAGCGGTGCCCGGGCGTGGGGTCGGTCACCCCGGCCCGGGGCCGGGGGTCGTACGCTGCGTCCATGTGCGGAATCGTTGGTTATGTGGGAGGGCAGTCGGCCCTCGATGTCGTCCTCGCCGGGCTCAAGCGGCTGGAGTACCGCGGCTATGACTCGGCGGGTGTCGCCGTGCTGGCCGATGGCGGGCTGGCGGCCGCCAAGAAGGCGGGCAAGCTGGCCAACCTGGAGAAGGAGCTTGCCGACCGGCCGCTGCCCACCGGCAGTACCGGCATCGGCCACACCCGGTGGGCCACCCACGGCGGCCCCACCGACGCCAACGCCCATCCGCACCTGGACAACGCGGGCCGGGTCTCGGTCGTCCACAACGGCATCATCGAGAACTTCGCCGCGCTCCGCGCCGAGCTGGCCGAGCGCGGCCACGATCTGGCCTCCGAGACCGACACCGAGGTCGTGGCGCATCTGCTCGCCGAGTCGTTCTCGTCCTGCGGCGACCTCGCCGAGGCGATGCGCCAGGTCTGCCGCCGTCTGGAGGGCGCCTTCACGCTGGTCGCGGTGCACGCGGACGCGCCCGATGTGGTGGTCGGGGCGCGCCGCAATTCGCCGCTGGTCGTCGGCGTCGGCGAGGACGAGGCGTTTCTCGCCTCCGATGTGGCCGCCTTCATCGCCCACACCCGCGAGGCCATCGAGCTGGGCCAGGACCAGGTCGTGGAGGCCCGCCGGGAGGGTGTGGTCGTCACCGACTTCGAGGGGGCGCCGGCCGAGGTCCGCCCGTACCACGTGGACTGGGACGCCTCCGCCGCCGAGAAGGGCGGCTACGACTACTTCATGCTCAAGGAGATCGCCGAGCAGCCGAAGGCCGTCGCCGACACCCTGCTCGGCCGGATCGACCTGGCCGGGAACCTCTGCCTGGACGAGGTGCGCATCCCCGCCTCGGTGCTGCGCGAGGTCAGCAAGGTCGTGATCGTGGCGTGCGGCACCGCCTACCACGCCGGCATGATCGCCAAATACGCCATCGAGCACTGGACCCGGATCCCCTGCGAAACGGAGCTGGCCAGCGAGTTCCGCTACCGCGATCCGATCCTGGACCAGCGGACGCTGGTGATCGCCATCTCCCAGTCCGGCGAGACCATGGACACCCTGATGGCGCTGCGCCACGCCCGGGAGCAGGGCGCGAAGGTGCTGGCCATCTGTAATACGAACGGCTCCACGATTCCGCGTGAGTCGGACGCCGTGCTCTACACCCACGCCGGGCCCGAGGTGGCGGTCGCCTCCACCAAGGCGTTCCTCACCCAGCTCGTGGCCTGCTACCTGGTGGCCCTCTACCTGGGCCAGGTGCGCGGCACCAAATGGGGCGACGAGATCCTCTCCGTGATCCGCGAGCTGTCGGAGATCGCGACCCAGGTGGAGGAGGTCCTGGAGACCATGGAGCCGGTACGGGAGCTGGCCCGCACCCTGGCCGACAAGAACACCGTGCTGTTCCTGGGGCGGCATGTCGGTTACCCGGTCGCCTTGGAGGGCGCGCTCAAGCTCAAGGAACTCGCGTATATGCACGCGGAGGGCTTCGCGGCGGGCGAGCTGAAGCACGGGCCGATCGCGCTGATCGAGCAGGACGTACCGGTCGTGGTGGTCGTGCCGTCGCCGCGCGGGCGGTCGGTGCTCCACGACAAGATCGTCTCCAATATCCAGGAGATCCGGGCCCGGGGCGCCCGCACCATCGTGATCGCCGAGCGCGGGGACGAGACGGTGGCCCCCTACGCCGACCACCTGATCGAGATCCCCGCCACGCCTACGCTGCTCCAGCCCCTGGTCGCGACCGTCCCGCTCCAGGTCTTCGCCTGCGAACTGGCCACGGCCCGCGGCAACGAGGTCGACCAGCCCAGGAACTTGGCCAAGTCGGTGACCGTGGAGTGACCCGACGGATGACGGCGTGATCGTCGGCGTGGGTATCGACGTGGCCGGTATCGACCGTTTCGCGGAAGCGCTGGAGCGCACGCCCGGGATGGCGGACCGCCTCTTCGTCGAGCGCGAACTGTGGCTGCCGAGCGGGGAACGCCGTGGCATGGCCTCCCTGGCCGCCCGCTTCGCGGCCAAGGAGGCCCTGGCCAAGTCCCTGGGCGCCCCCGGCGGCCTGCGCTGGACGGACGCCGAGATCCTCACCGAGCCGAGCGGCCGCCCCCGTCTCTCGGTTCGCGGCACGGTTGCGGTGTGCGCGGAGCGGCTGGGGGTGCGGGGGCTGCATGTCTCCCTGAGCCATGACGCGGGGGTCGCGTCGGCGGTGGTGATCGCGGAGGGGTGAGGGTTGCGTGGGGTTGCGCGGGGTTCCGCTGGGTGCGGGTGCGGGTGCGGGTGCGGGTGCGGGTGCGGGGGCGCGGTGCGGTGGGTGGTGGTTGCTGGGGTGCGCGGTCGGTTGTGTGGTGGGTGCCGGGGGCGGGACCTCCGGTGCGGCGCCCTGGACCGCATATTTACGGCGCCGGTGCCCGGGGGCGTTGGGTGGGCCGGGGGTTGGCGCCACAAATATGCGAGAGCGTCCAGGACACCACCCCTGCGACCCCGCCCCCTCCCGCCGTCTCGCGGCCACCTGCCTGTGGTCACCAGCCCTGGCCGATTCCGGACTGCCAGGTGGCGGGGGCCGTACGCCGGTGGCACGGGTCGTCTGCCCGTCTGGCGTTCAGCCCGTGAATTCAGCCCCTCCGGCGATTGAGGAGCGGGGTCCGGGGGCTGTCCGCCGGAGGCGCCCACGGTCCGCACCCGGTGTGCGACCCGGGGCCGGGTGTTGGGTGCGGCCCCGCCCCTCCTGCCGCCCTGCGGCTACCCGCCTGGGCTGCCGCCTGGTGGCGGGTGCGATGCCGCGGTTCCGCTTCCGCATCCGTCAGGCGGGCGCGGCCCGGGGTGCGGTGGTG
>NZ_JAHLEM010000161.1 GCF_018883605.1 Streptomyces niphimycinicus
GCTGTCCGCCGGAGGCGCCCACGGTCCGCACCCGGTGTGCGACCCGGGGCCGGGTGTTGGGTGCGGCCCCGCCCCTCCTGCCGCCCTGCGGCTACCCGCCTGGGCTGCCGCCTGGTGGCGGGTGCGATGCCGCGGTTCCGCTTCCGCATCCGTCAGGCGGGCGCGGCCCGGGGTGCGGTGGTGAGGCGCCCATTGCGGGCCAGGGCGCGCACGGCCGCCGCGCAGCCCAGACCGGTGGCGGTCAGCACCAGCCAGGGCAGCCAGGTGACGTCGTGGCGTTGGGCGTGGTCCCAGATCGCGCCGGTGGCCAGGTTCCCCAGGGTGATGCCGAGACCGGAGACGGTGTTGTAGAGCCCGTAGTGGGTGGCCACGAGGCGGCCACCGGCGAGGGAGACGACGGTGTCCATCTCGAAGGGGTAGACCACCGCGCTGCCCACCGCGAGCAGTGTCACGGCGGCGGCGAGCGCGGCCATGACCGCCGCGGTGGCGGACGGCGTCAGGGCGAGCGGGAGGAAGGCCAGGCCCATCAGGGTGAGCCCGCGGACCAGGGCCTGGTCCGCGCTCCAGCGCCGCCTGGCCCAGCCGGTCAGCCGCAACTGTCCGGCCACCGCGACGGCGGCGGAGAGCACGAACAGGCCGCTGGTGGCCTTTGTGCCGTCCGTGCCCAGTGCCCGGTCGGCGGCGAGCGGGAGTGCCAGGTAGACCTGGAACGTCAGGACGTAGGAGCCGATCATCGCGGCGGAGAAGAGCAGGAACGGTCGGTTGGCGACGACCGTGCGCCACTGGGCCAGCACCCCCGCTGTCCGCTCGCCCGCCGTCTCGTCGGCGTGGCGGGCGGGCAGGGCCCGCCACTGGAGAACGCTCAGCAGCGCGAAGATCAATGCCGCGCTCGTGCATACGAGGCGGAAGTCGGCGGCCAGCAGCGCGAGCCCGACCAGTGGGCCGAGCAGCATCCCGGCCTGGTAGTAGACGTTGAACGTCGCGAACGCCGCCACCCGGCGCGTCCCCGCCTCGGCCGCGAGGTAGGCGCGGACGGCGGGGTTGAAGAGCGCGCCGGCGAAACCGGTGGCCGCCGAGGCGATCACCAGGGCGGGCAGTGCGTCCACCCAGCCCAGCAGCGCGAACCCGCCGGTCCGCAGCAGACACCCGGCCATGATCGGGGCCTTGTAGCCGTAGCGGTCGGCGAGGGTCCCGCCGATCAGGAACATGCCCTGCTGGGAGAGGTTGCGCACCCCGAGGACCAGGCCGACGGCCCAGGCCGCCAGGCCCAGGTCCCCCGTCAGATGGGCGGCGAGGTAGGGCATGAGCATGTAGAACGCCAGATTGATGGCGAACTGGTTCGCCATCAAGAGCTGGGCGCTGGGCGGGAAGGAGCGGGTGCTGCGCCACAGGGCCTTCATCGCCGCACCGCCGTGGTGTGGTCGAGGTCGGCGAGCGGGTCGGTCACCGTGGTGCACCGGGTCCAGGAGGTGACCGTCCGCTCCCGGGGATGGGCGATCTCCTGCGGTGCGTCGGGCGGGAAGTGGCCCAGCAGACCGTGTTCGCGGCAGTAGGTCTCGCAGAAGACGGTGCCGGTGTACCGCTGGGGTCCGTCGGGGAAGATCGCGGCGATCCGGGCCTCGGCGGGCAGGACCCCGGCGAGCCAGCGGGCGGTCAGCGCGACCGCGCCCACGCTCCAGCCGCCGGTGGCGTAGTGGCAGCGGGCCAGCCGCCGAGCGGCCCAGACCGCTTCGGGGGCGGCGACCCAGTGGACTTCGTCGAAGAGGTGGTAGGCGACGTTGCGGGGATGGATGCTGCTGCCCAGGCCGCGCATCAGCCGCGGGGCGGCGGGCTGGCCGAAGATGGTGGAGCCGGTCGTGTCCACGCCCACCACCTTCAGGTCGGGGAAGAAGTCGCGCAGCACCGAGCCGACACCGGCCGAGTGGCCGCCGGTGCCGACGCTGACCACCAGGGCGTCGATCCGCCCTAGCTGGGCGACCAGCTCATGGGCCAGTGGCCGGTAGGCGGCCACGTTGTCGGGGTTGTGGTACTGGTCCGGGCACCAGGTGTCCGGGTGGGCGGCCAGCAGTTCGGCGACCTTGTCCCGGCGGGCCTGCTGCCAGCCGCCGGCCGGGTGCGGCTGCGCCACGACGTGGACGGTGGCGCCGTAGGCGGCCAGCAGGCTGCTCATCATCGGCTCCATGCCGGGGTCGGTGACCACCGTGACGGGGTGGCCGAAGGTGTTCCCGGCCAGCGCCAGGCCGAGGCCCAGGGTGCCGGAGGTCGATTCCACGATAGGGGCGCCGGGCAGCAACTCGCCCCGGTCGCAGGCGGCTTGGACCATGTACAGGGCGGTGCGGTCCTTGATTCCGCCGGGGTTGGCGCCCTCCAGCTTGGCCCAGAATCCGCGGCCCGGGGCGGCGAACGGCTCGCCCACCCACAGCAGCGGGGTGTTGCCGACCAGCCCGGCCGGGGTCCGTGCGCTGGGTGCGGTCGCGGCCAGCAGGCCGGCGGGAGGGCAGGGGGAAGTCACAGCGGTGATGGTGTTCATCGGCGTCTCTTTCGACGGCCCGGCCCGCTACGGGGCCGGCCGCTCGGGTTGGCGAAGAAGATGGCCTGCGTACCGCCGCGGGAACGGCGACGGTCCGCGTCCCGCGCGCGGCGGCGCGGCCCCTTCTAGATCCGCCAGACCCCCAGTACCGCCCGGCCCCCGGCGGGCGGCGCCCGCTTGCCCCCGCCCGCCCCCGCCTGCCAACCGGGCGGCGGCATGTCATCCGCGGCGAACGCGGCGCCGGAGGCGGCCACCGCGCCGGGAAGCGTCAGGGAGCAGTCCTGCTGGACCCGGCCGGGCTCGTCGCCGTCGTGACAGCGCGAGGCGGCATCGCCGTCCGCCGCCCGGAGATGGTCGCCGGTCGCGACGGCTGCCGTCGCCGCCGAGCGGACGGCACTCAGCGAATCCACGCCGCCCATCCGCTGGGGTCCGTGCGCACAGGCAAGGAGATGGACCACCGTGGCCAGCGCTGTGACCAGCCCGGCCAGGGCCCACCACCCGGCCCGGCCGCCACGGCGTCGCACTCCGACAGTCACATCGCCCAAAGTAGCCGATCGACTGCGTAGGGTGCGCTCAGGCCAGCACGTCCCGCCACGTGTCCGTCAGCGCCGTCGAGACGTCGTACGCGGCGATGGGGGCGCCATGCGGGGTCGTGGCGCGGCGGGCGGCCAGGCCGTGGAGGTAGGCGCCGACGGAGGCGGCATCGCGGGCCGGGAGGCCCGTGGCGAGGAGGGAGCCGATCAGGCCGGAGAGCACGTCGCCGCTGCCCGCCGTGGCCAGCCAGCCGGTGCCGGTGGGGTTGACGCGTACCGGCTGGTGCTCGGCGGCGATCAGCGTCGTGGACCCCTTCAGGAGGACGGTCGCGCCATAGCGTTCGGACAGGGCCCGCACGGCGGCGAGGCGGCCCGACTCGACCTCCTCGCGGCTCACGCCGAGCAGCGCCGCCGCCTCGCCCGCATGCGGGGTGAGGACGGTGGCCGCCTCGCGTTTGCGCACGTCGCTCCCGGTGGGCAGCAGGTGGAGCCCATCGGCGTCGACCAGGACCGGGACGTCGGAGGCGAGGACGTCGTCCAGGGAGTGCTTGGCCGCCGCGCCGTCGCCGAGGCCGGGGCCGACGACCCACGACTGGACGCGGCCCGCCTTGGCCGGGGGACCGGTGTGGACGAGGGTTTCGGGGAAGCGCGAGATGACGTCGTCGGCGGCGGGGCCGACGTAGCGCACCGCCCCCGCGCCGCCCCGCAGCGCGCCCGAGACGGCCAGGACGGCCGCGCCCGGGTAGCGGGCGGATCCCGCGACGACGCCCACCACGCCGCGCCGGTACTTGTCGCTCTCGGGCGTCGGCCGGGGCAGCAGCGCCGCCACGTCCTCGTGCTGGAGCGCCGCCACGTCGGGGTCGGCCGGGAGATGGGCGTCCAGGCCGATGTCGATCAGCCGCAGGGCGCCCGCGTGGGTGTGGGCGGGGTCGATGAGCAGCCCCGGCTTGTACGCGCCGAAGGTGATCGTGGCGTTCGCGCGCACGGCGGAGCCGCGTACCTCGCCGGTGTCGGCGTCGACCCCGCTGGGCAGGTCCACGGCGACGGCGATGCCGCGCACCGCCCGGACCAGCCGCTCCGCGTCGGGCCGCAGCCCGCCCTTGCCGCCGATGCCCACGATTCCGTCGATGACGAGGTCGGCGCGGGCGACGGCGGCCTCGGCGCG
>NZ_JAHLEM010000162.1 GCF_018883605.1 Streptomyces niphimycinicus
GCTCGCCGTCGAGCACACCCTGATGTGGGTCACGGGGGGCGACATGGGCTTGGCCGTTCCGGCTGACTGGCCTTGGCCCCAGGACCGGTAGCAGAGGCCGTAGCCGTACGCCAACCAGGAGGTGAGCCGAGTTGAGTACCGGGGAGTGGACGCCGCCCGAGCTGCGGCCGCAGGACGAGCTCAAGGCCATGATCGCGTACGTCACCGAGCACGGATACGGCACCACGAGCAAGACCTACGTCCGCGGCCTGCTTGCCGCGCTGAATTGGGTGACGGGCGCGACGGCCGTCTCCCCCATCACCGGCACGTCACTCGGCCGGCCGGTCACTGGCATGGACGCCAGCACCGAGCACGGCCGGGCGTACGAGGCCCTGTACGCCAACAGCGATCCCGCCCTCTGGAAGGTCACCCAGGACAACGGGACGAAGTACACACTGGCCATCGAGCACGCCCTGTCATGGGTTACCGGATCAGACGCTCTGTGGTTGCCATCGGAAACGTAGCCAGAAGGCCGTAGAAGGCAGCACGAAGCCCCCAGCACGCGGTGCTGGGGGCCTTTTGTCCGAGGTCAAGTGCGGGCTTCTACGGGCCCCGGAGCGGGTGCGGGTTTGCGCTGGCTGAAGTCCCAGCTCAGCCAATGCGAGAGGGCTTCATCGTCGTCGATACCTCGCGGTGCCTCGGGGTGGTTCGGGTCGGTCAGCCATGAATCGTCCACGTGCCCGTTACGGCACTTGTCCAGCGCAGCGACCAGGCGCTGTTTGACCCCGCGCGCATACCGGTCGTACCAATCCCCCGCCTTGGAGGGAGTGCCGTACGAGGTCTTGTAGAGCTTGTGCCACTCCTGGCAGAGCCAGGACAGCTCCCACACGGCCTCACGGTGCCGGTACCAGCAGGGCGGGATGCGAGGGGGCGTCTGCGGGGAGCCAGGGATCTGGTAGCCGCCAGCGGCGAAGACGCCATTTGGCGGGCCAACCCATCCGTATTCGCGTGCCAGCACGTTCCGGACCCACGTGATCAGGACGTCCCAGGCTTCCTTGGCCTGTTCCTGGTCCATCGCCGTCCAGTCCCACAGGGCGAGCTTCTCGTCTTCCATTCCCGCGGCGAGGGTGTCCAGGTCTTTGCGTATCTGGGCAACCGAGCGGGTCAGGGCTGTCAGGCCCTCCTGGACCGAGTCGAGGGACCCGACGTCCTCCTGTAGGCCGGCGGTCCGCTCTTCCAGGTGGTCGATTGCCTCCTGGACCGGGTTGAGGTCGAGCGCGGCGAGTGCTTCGTGCACCTGGTCGCCGCGCTCTCCCAGTTGCTCGACCGTCTGCTCCACCTTGGCCAGATCTTTGGCCAGGGCGAAGACCTGGGCCGCCAGATTGCTCCCGCTGTCGGCTGCCATCAGCGGCCGCCCTTGACGAGGCTGATGGGCAGGCGGGAGGAGGAACGAGTGCGCTGGCCGGGCAGCTTCGCCTGCCGGGTCAGCTTCTTCACATCCCGGCGCTTCCACAGGGGCTTGACGTGAGTGATGACCGGCGAGCATCCGGCGAAGATGACCAGGCTCTCCCGCTTGCCCAGCTTGAAGATCTTGTCCTGCCGCATGGTCGACACCTGCTCGGGGGTCTCGCTGTACGAGGACGTGCCGTCGCGGGTGGTGGTGGTCTTGCGCTTCTTCTCGTAGGTACCGCACATGGCGCTGATGTCCTCGCGCACCGACCGGTCGCCGATACCGCGCAGGAAGAGCCTGACGTTGGCGTCGTCCCAGATGACCCGGCCGCGCTGCTCGCCCCAGACGTCGTACAACTGGGCACGGGACTGGATGACGATGACGAGGGTGATTCCGCGACCACCAGAGTCCGGCATCCACTTGTCCACGGGCAGCGGGATGATGTTCGCGATCTCGTCCAGGGCCCACAGGACTGGCGGGTCCATCCTCCCGGACCCGTTCTTGTTGCCCAGGTCGATTGCACACGCCCGCAGGTAGTCGGCAAACATCACGAACAGCGGGGCGACCACGGAGCCCGGCTTGTCGGAGCCGATCATGTAGAGGGTTCCGCGGTTCAGCAGGAACGCCTCGGCATCGAAATGCTCGCCCGGTCCGGGCAGCACAGTGGCCGCGACCTTGGGGTTAGCCATCCAAGCCAGCGCGTTGGACAGCGTGGTGAAGATGCCGTCTCCGGTGCCCTGGACGACGGTCTGCCGCTGCACCAGGAGATCGGCCCAGTCCCCGGCACCGGCCATCTTGAGGATGTTCGCGGCGGTGCCGTCCGCGCGGTTCTGCGACCAGCCGTAGACGTCCATCATCGTCTTGTGGCCCAGGGCCGCCGCGTGCATGAAGCGGGCGAGGACCTCGCAGGCCGTGGACTTGAAAAACTCATCGACGCCCGCGCTGGGGTTGGCCCTGGCGCCGTACAGCAGGTAGGCGGCCCGCTGGATGGCGACCTCGCGGTTCTCGCAGTTGCGGATCGGGTCCCACCGGAAGGTGTTGACCGGCTGCTCGCCCGACAGACCCAGCGGGTCCCAGACGTTGACCGGCCCCACCAGATCGCGCAGGGCCTTGGTGGCCAGGTGGTCGACGACCTTGGACGAGGTGTGCACGACAGCGCCCGCCCACCGGTAGATCATCGAGTTGAGAATGATCGACTTGCCCTGCCGTGAGGGAGCCAGGATCAGGTAGTTCTGTTCCGGGGTGCCCCAGATACCCACCGGGGTGCCGCCCGAGCGCAGGCGCCCCAGCGGAACGGCGTAGTCGGTGGTCGGGACCCTCTTCGCCCGGCCCACCAGGGACGGACGGGTCTGCTCGACCATCTTCCGCGCGTGCCGGGCACTCATCTCCTTGCGGATCTCCGCCTTGGAGGCGAACCCGGGCCGCGGCGCGTACATGTTCCACAGCCAGGCCGAACCGACAGCGGTGGCCACGGCAGCGGCTCCTACGGCGATGCCGCCGGACCCGTACATGAAGTCATTGGCGCTGTTCAGGAACTCGATGATCGGGGGGTCACCGGTGCCACCGTCCGGAACGGGCGCGGCGGAGAGGACTTCCACCCCTCTGGACACGGCGTCCGCCGCAGTGTCCGTAGTCTGTGCGATGCGGGACATAGCGATCTCTTTTCTTCGTGTCTCCGTAGCCCCCGGGATCGGCACTCCATTGCCCCCGGGGGCGTTGTTGTCCTCGGACCAGTGACCAGATCGCCACCGTACGTCGCGGGTCGGACAACTGACCCGCGCCTTTTTGCTGTTGGGCCCGTACAGCCCGCACGGCGGGCAGCCGCGCGGCTGTGCTCCCGCTCGGCGGGAACCGCGCGGCGCTCGGCAGACACCGCGCGCCGCTCGGTAACCGCTTGGAACTGTTACCTGGGCTGCCTGTGGACAGAGTTAGACCGGCTGGCGCTGGCCGTTGATCGGCCGGGTCTGCGCGGCATCCTCGGCACGTTCGTGACCGTCCGCGCGGTAGTCGCTTGGCTCCTGCCGCGCGCCGCTCGGCAGCGCGCGGGAGCTTTCCGAGCGCTCGGTTTCGTCGTCCGTCTGCCGCGCACCGCCGTTGGCGATCATCGCGGCCCGGATCTTGCCGAAGTCGATCAACCAGTTGCGTGCGTTGCCCTCGGAGACGCTGTACGCGACCGCCAGCTCCTGCGCGGTCGGCAGCTCCCGACCGTCGCGGATGGCGCCGATGTACTCCTCCCACCCGGCCTGCTTGGCCTCGCTGCGGAAGGCCGGCGCCGCGGCGAGGGCCGCCGCCTCGGCCTGGCCGCCCAGCCGGTCAGCCAACTGCGGGCGGAGGGAGTCGAGCAGGGCCTGAGCCTCGGCCGCCTCAGCCTTGGCCCGCTTGGTCTCCTCGTCCGCCAGGCGCAGCTCGTTATTTGCCTTGCGATGCAGGTCAGCAGCCTGGTCGGCGGCCCGGTGGGCGTCCTTGACCATGCGCTGAGTCTCCCCGAGTTCGGCACGCAGGGCGTCAAGGTCAATGGCCGCCTGGCGGGCGTTCTCGGCAGCGGTGCGACGGGCATCCTCGGCCTCCCGCTGCGCGTTGACGAGCCGCTGCAACTCGTCCTTGAGTACGTCGACCTCGCTCGTGGTCGAGCTCTTCGCCGACTCCGCTTCGGTGATCGTCTGGCGGACCGCGCGCAGCTTCTCCTCTGCGTCGTCGAGCCTCTGCTGCTCCTCGTCAGCCCGCTTCTGAAGCTGCTCCACGGTTTTGGACTCATCGGACATTTGGTCTACCGCGCGCTGCCGCGCAGTTTCCGCGCGCTGCCGAGCGGCTTCCGCGCGCTCGGCCTCAGCCTGGGCCAGCTTGGTCTCCTCGACCGCCGCCGCCTGGGCGTCCAGCGCGTCCTGCCGCGCGGCATCCGCCGCCTTCTTGGCCTCGACTGCCGCGCGCATCTGCTCTTCCGCGCGCTGCCGCGCGTCCACAGCTTCCTGCCGCGCAGCATCCGCGCGCTCGGCCTTCTCGGCCGCTTCCTCCGCGCGCTCGGCCGCTTCGATCCGCTTCGCCGCGGGCATGATGGCGACCCGCTCCATGAGCTCCGTGATCTCCAGCGGCTGCTTGAAGTCGGCCGTGGCGACGTCGTCCACCTCGGTCCACCCGCCCAACGAACGCAACACGGCGAGCGCCTGGTTGCTGTCCACGGCGAAATCGGCCCGGTCCATGGCCGTGGTGGACGCCTTGCGCGCCTGCTCCAGCTCCTTGACCGCCGCGGTGAGGTGTCGCTGCTTGGCCTCCCTGTTGGCGATGAGCTTTTCGTGCGCGTCCAGCAGGGTCCGCAGCCGGAACAACTTCTTGCCGGCCTTCTTCGCCAGGGCCGCCCGGTAGATCTGCCCGCCCTTGCTGGACGGGTCGATGTCGAGGCCCGCGAAAAGGGCCGCCCATCCCTTGGTCCACAGCAGACCAACGAGCTTGACCGGGCCGGGCTTCGCCTCGGTGTCGAGGACCTCCGCCCCCTTCATGACCGCCCGGAACTCCAGCTCGATCACAAGAGCCGCGACGACCGGCATGATCGCCATGAACGGCTTGCTCGCGGCGTTGGGCGCGTGAATCCAGTTGGCCGTAGCACTCACGCCGACCAGAGCCCATGCCAGGTTATGCATCAGCCGCAACTGAGTGGTCCAACCCTTGTCCGCCCGCTTGTAGAGCAGGGTGAACAGGATCAGCTCCGTGACGTCGAAGGCCGACACGAAGCCGACCGCGAACGGCTCGGGGAGATGAGCCGTCTCCCGGGCGAAACCCCACATTCCGTACAACGAGACGGACATGGAGCACAGCGCCATGACGTACAGGCGCTTGGGCAGCGATGGCCGTTCGCTTTCCGGCTCCCGGCCAGCTTCGACCGCGGCCTTATGCTCCTCAGCCGCCCGCTTGCGGGCCCGCTCGGACGCCCGCCAGGCGGTGCGGGCCGCCAGGCCGACCATGCCGAGCCACACCAGGACCACGACAGCGGCGCTGACCGTGAGGACCCAGGCAGGCGTGCCGGACAGTGCCCGGTCAACGGTGGAGGACCAGTCAAACTCATGACTGGTTCCTGCCGCTGACCAGGATGGATGCATTCCAGAAGTATTCTGGAACAGACGCATGCGAGCTCCTTATCTCTGCGTCGATCCGGCCTCGGCGGTGCCCAAATCACCGCTGGGGCCGTCTTCTTTTCATCAGGTTGCGTGCCGGTCGATGTACTCGTTGAGAGCCCTGTCGATCAGGTCCTGCATGCTGAGGTCCCGCTCGGCGCAGAACACGCGAGCCCGCTTCCGCGTGGCCTTGCGTACGCGAGCGGAGATGAGGACCAGCTCGTCGTCTGCCGCGCCCTCTTTTGCCTGCTCATCCGACACTCGGGATCTCCCTTTGGGTGGTTCCAGCGTTATCCGGAGTCCCATCTTTCCCCCTCTGCTGACATCGTGATCTCACTCTAATGTAAGCATGCTGGAAAGTCAGCTATCGATACATGTTGACATGATGGCGTCGGTAGGGCTTACTGGAATGGCGAGAGGGCCGGGGCGTAGCGGCCCCGGCCCTCTCTCACCGGCCGTAGCGGGCCGGTTTCGGAAACCCCTGTACGTCTCACCGAAGAGGGATCTCCATGCCTTATCTTCCCAGGCGCCGCCGCGCCCTGGTCACGAAGGTCAGCAATACCACCAGCCCCGAACCCGCCCCGGTCAGTCCGGCGCCCGCGCTCGCCTGCTGTGGCGGTTTCAAGGCCGTGAAAGTCCGTGCCGGAAGTCAGTTGATCACCGTCCACTGCTGGGAGTGCATCACCTCCCCTGCTACGGCCGGTGTCATCGATGACATCTGGGACGAGGACGAGCGCAAGGGCTACGAGCCCGAGCCCGAGCCGGAGGACGTGCTCGTCGGCGGGGTCGCCAGCACCGAGCGGATCAGCGTGGGGGTGGCGGCATGAATCAGAAGGAGAAGGCCGACGCCGCCGCGGCGGCCGCTGCGAAGGCCGAGGCCGACCGCAAGAAGGCCATGGCCGATCTTCAGCGCCACGGCCAGACGGGGCCGGTGCGCCGATGAGCAACACCAAGGAACCGCTGCCCCAGCGGGAGAAGGGCGGGACCAACCCGCCGGATGTGGGGCCGAGGCCCCCGTGCCCGCCTCCTGCGGGCCCTGTCTTCCGGTTCATCGGCCGCTAGGGCCACTGCGGGCCGCCCCGCCGAGGGCGGCCCGCAGTACCCGTTCCTCCCGTCACGGAGACGCAGTCATGTCGCACAGCATCACCCCGTACATCACCCCCGGCATAGCGCCGCTGCTCGCCGAGGTCGACGCCGAGCGTGTCCGCCAGGACCTGCTCTTCGGCGAGCAGAACCACCCCGATGGGACCGGCGGAGCGTTCCTGGTGAAGATGGCGCACGTCCTGCGTGCCGCCTGCCAGGAGGCAGCCGACCAAGGTCAACTGACCTGGCGTCGCATCCTCATGGAGGAGTGCGGCGAGGCATTCGCCGAGACCGACCCGTACCTGCTCCGCGCCGAGCTGGTGCAGATCATCGCCGTGGGGATCGCGTGGATCCAGGCGATCGACCGCCGCACGGCGGTCGGCGCGGACTACATCGAGCCCCAGGACCGGGCCGCCGAATGGGCCCGTATGGCCGGTGAGCTGGCCGCCAGCGGCTACTCCGAGACCCGGGTCGCCCAGGCGCTCGCGGTCGACGAGCAGACCGTCCAACGGCTCCTCGAAGCTCGTGGGGAGGGCGCGTGATGAGGCGCCTGTTCCACACCGTGCGCACCTGGTGGGGCGAAGTCCTCGGCGTCGTCTGTGTGGTCGAGGACGTCACCGCCACCATGCGCAGCCGCCGCGCCATCAGCGCGGAGAACAAGCAGATGGCCGCCTCCGAGCGGACCGCCGCGCTCAGGCAGGCCCGCCAGGGCTGCACCCACAGCCCGGCCTGCCCGCCGACCGACGCACCGGACCGCCAGAAGGCCGTCGTGGTCTACGAGGACGCCCAGTTCACGTACCTGTGCAACGGGATCGTCCTGTCGATCAAGGCCCCCGATTACCCGTCGTTCACCGTCCTGCCCGAGACGGAGGCCGCTCGTGAGGCGTGACGAACGCGCCCAGGTGGCCGCCATCCTCGCCCTGCTCGCGGCCGTCCTGGCCGCCGTGTGGGCCTGGCGGCAGGGACTGGGCACGATGACCTCCGCCGAGGTGGCCGGGCTCGTGTACGGGGCCGTGGCGAGTCTGGTGGGCTCGAAGTTGCAGGCGTCGCTCGGCGCCGTGGTGGTGACCAGCGTCAAGTACGCCGCGATCACAGCGGCGTACAGCGTCTGGCTCGTCGTCGCCGCGGTGTACGCGGGGTGGCGACTGCTGCGCGGCCGCGCCCCGAGGGGGGCGTTCCTGTGACCAGGCTCGCTCACCTGCTGGGCAGTGCCCAGGCCGCCGCCCAGTGGACGAACACCCGCGTACACCAACTGGTCGTCCGCGCCCTGCTCGACCCCAACACCGCGCTCGACCTGGTCGAGCAGGGCATCGCCGAGGACGACCCGGTCATCCTCGCGGAGCCCGGCCAGGTGTGGACCCGCCGGACCGAGGCCGACCCCCAACTGCCTGCCGTCCTGTACCTGACGCACCGGCTCGGCCCCGAGCACCTGGTCGTGGAGGACGGCGGCACCACCGGTACGGGCGTGATCCCGCTCGCCCTGCTGTACGCCTACGAACTCGACTACTGGAAGCGCTCGTGAACGGCGACCAGTTGGGGCTGTTCGCCGAGGACTCCGAGTCCGGGCCCGCCACCGCGGCGGGCCCGGTCCCGGGGCCGGCCTCCGTGCCCGTGGTCGTCGGGCCCACCACGGTGGTGGACCTGCACGGCCACCGGGATGACCCGGCATACGCCGATGTCGTCTACGTCGGCCGCCCCCAGTTCAAGGGCGGCTGGCGCCTGTACGGCCACCCGCTCGCCAACCCGTTCCGCGTCGGCCGCGATGGCGACGCCGCCCGGTGCGTCGCCCGCTACCAGGCATGGCTCGATGCGCATCCCGAGCTGCTCGCCAGGCACCTGCCCGCCCTGCGGGGCAAGCGGCTGGGCTGCTGGTGCGCACCGGGCCAGCCCTGCCACGCCCGGGTGCTGGCCGAGCGGGCCGACGCCCTCCCCCACCCCTGACCGACTCCCGCGTCCCGGACGGAGACCCAGCCGTGACACCCCCCAGCCAGCCGCCCATGCAGTACGGATCCCACCCGCTCGCGCCGCCGCCGCAGGTCCAGCACAACGGCGTGACCCTGCTGGTGGCCTACTCCGGTCGTGTGGTCCCTGTCATCACCACCTCCACCGCCCTGGCCCTGGCCCGGATCTGGCACGAGCAGGGAGCCGCCCACAGCATCGGCGACGCCGCGCTGATGGTGGCCCTGTCCGGCGGGGCGTTCGCCGCCGCGTGCGTGTCCGCCGTCCACCGCAACAGCGAACCGGTCACCACCGCCGTGGCGTTCACCGCCGCCGGCGCCTTCGCCGCGATCGGCCCGGCCGCCTACACCGAGTCGTGGGCCCTGGCCGCGCTGATCTGGCTCGTCGCCACCGTGCTGGTCTACCTCACCTCCGCCCGGCACTGGCGCGCGGCCAGGAAGGCCCGCGAGGACCGCGAGCACGAGCTGGCCCTGGCCCGCCTCGACTCCTACACCCGGATCGAAGGCGCCCACGTCCAGCGCGACATCCGCGCCCAGGCCCTGGCCTACGGCCTGATGTTCGCCCAGGCCGTCGAGCACCGCGAGCAGCTCGACCCCCGCACGTACGACCCGGCCGCCCTGCGGGAGGCCGGACTGCCCGAACTCCCCGACCACACCAACCGCGACCGCACGTGAGCCCGGCCGGACGGGAGGAGGACTGATGAACCCGCAGCACCGCCAGGGGGCGCAGATGGTGACGTTCGGCCCGGAGTGGACCGTCACGCCCCGCGTCGCCGCCGGACTCCTCGGCATCGAGCACCGCCAGGTGGTGCGGCTCATCGAGGACGGCGTCCTGCCCGTGCAGCACGAGGGCAGGAACCGGCTCATCGAGCTGGACAGCCTCTTCGCCTACCGCCACCGCAAGTCCGGCCCCCGACAGCACCCGGCTACCCATCCCGCCGACCCCGACAAGGACCAGGAGCACCGCCATGACCACTGACGATCCGCAGGCGACCAGCAGGATCACGTACGAGACGCACCAGCGCCGCGCGATCGAGCCGGACGGCACGGTGCACGCCGCACGGTCCGCCGGAGACCAGAAGCACCTCACCCTGGCCTGCCTCGTCTCCCCGCTGCCCACCATCGAGCGCCTGGTGCACGACGGGGACTACTACAGGGTCACCTGCCAGAAGTGCCGCATCGCGCTGGCCATCGTCATCACCTGCCCGCTGTGCAAGACCCCCGGCGCCGAGGAGTTCGGCCTCCCGATCCCCGGCACCGACGACGCCGTCGACTGCGCCCGCTGCACGGCGTGCGGGCACCGCTGGGGCCTCGACCCCGGGGCCAGCGCCGCGTGCGCCGAGTGCGGCGGATCCGGCCACACCGGACGCGGCACCCTCTACGACCCCCTGTGTACCTGCCACGAGTCCAACACCGAGGAGAACACGAAGTGATCCGAATCATCACCGCCGAGACCGCGCGGTACTACGAGGCCCAGGCCGCCAAGGCCCGCAACGTCCCCTTCCTGGAGCACCAGATGCGGGAGGCGAAGGACGACGTGGCCATGTGGAAGGCCCAGTCCGCGGACTACCTGAAGCAGCGCGACGAAGAGCACGCACTGAACGCCCAACTGGTGCGCGAGCTGCGGGAGGCCGGCGCCCGGCTGCGCGGGCAGCAGGCCGAGTTCGACCGGCAGATGGACGAGGCCCGCAAGCCCGTCGTGGACATGCTCACGGACCTGCTCGACCGCCTCAACCATCCGGTCCAGGGCGCCGAGTTCCGCAAGGAACTGGCCCTGCGCGTGGTGGAGAAGTGGGTGGAGAAGCTGACGCCCGAGGACCACGACAGCCCGCTGGGCCTGATCCTGCGCATTATCACGGACACCAAGGAGGCCGGGGACCCGGGCGAGACCGCGCCCCCGGCCCCCGAGGCTCGCCTGCCCGAGGCCGACCCGGGACTCGTTGGCCAGATGAGGGACGCGGCCCTGCTCAAGGGCCCGGACCCCTTCCCCGGTGTCGGCTGAAGCCCCGAACCCGATCAACCGCAGGTTGGCCACGACCAACCTGCCCCCTGCCCGAACCAACTCGAACGGACGGACCGTATGGAAACGACGATCGTCGCCGTCGCCGGAACCCTCCTCGGCGCCATAGTCGCCGGAGGAATGCAGCACCTGGTGAGCCTGTCCGCCCGGCGCGACCGGGACCGGCAGACCCGCACGGATGCCGTTGCCCGGCTCTTAGGCAACGCCGCCGATCACCGGCGCGAGCAGTACCTGAAGCACGTCGCACGGCGCGGGGGACAGACCGACACCCACGAGACCCGGAGGGTCCGCTACGAGGCCCGAACGGCCATGACCAAGGCCCTGGCCTCAGTCCAGCTCTCCGGCGCGAACGAGGACCTCGTCGCCCTGGCGGCCGACTTGGTCACCGCCTCCACCGCCCTCGGTGATGCCCCGTCCGAGGACCGGGCAGCCGTCGACACGGCGGGGGACACCGCCCGGCGGGCGCACGCCGCTCTGCTGGACGCCGCCGTCCGCACCCTCTGAGCACCACCCACCACCAACGCACACATCACTCACACACCGGAGGAATGAACCATGTCGAACACCTACGACTGGCGTGACAGCAGCGACAGCGACCTCTCCCAGGGCATGGAAATGGCCACCGAGGCCGCGCGCGAGGCCCGGCAGACCGGGGACAAGCAGCGCGAGGCAGCGTTCCACAACGACCTGAACACGATGATCGACCGGGCCGAGGAGCGCGGCTGGTTCGGCCGCCGCCGTAGCTGAAAGCGTGCTCCGAACGGACATCTTCGATCTCGATCCCGGGGCCGCCACCGCGCGGCCCCGGACAGGAGAGGCTTCATGACCGAGAACACCGAGAACACCGAGAAAGTCCAGCTCACCGTTGACGTGGTGTGTATCCGCGGCGGCAATGAGGTTCTGCTGATCGAACGGGGCTGGCCGCCCTACAAGGGACGGCTGGCCCTCCCGGGAGGGTACGTAGATCCCGACGACGAGAACCGCCGGGCCGCTGCCGTGCGCGAGCTCCGCGAGGAGACGGGCGTTCGCGTCGCGGCCGAGGACTTGATCCGGGTCGGCACCTTCGACGCCCCCGGTCGTGACCCCCGCGGCCGGTACATCACGAGGGCCTACCTGGTGACCGTGCCCTCCGGCACCACTGCCAAGGCCGACACCGACGCGGCCGCCGTCCAGTGGGTACCGATGGCCGCGGTCCTGGCCGACCGAGCCGAAAACCTCGCGTTCGACCACCACGCGATCGTGACCGCCGCATGGCGGAAGTCCATCACCCACTGACCACCGGACCGCAGGGGAAGGCCCTCACCACGATGGTGGTGAGGGCCTTCCCTATGGTGTGCGCGGACTCAGTTCTCCACGATCTCCGCGTCCACGACCGCGTCCACCGGCACCGTTCCATGCTGGTTGAACCAGCGGCCCAGCGCCCGGATCTGCTTGGCCTCCCGCACCGCGTCCGCCGCATCCAGCGGAGCGAGCCCCCTGTCCGTGAGCAGGCTGTACCGCCCCTGAAGGCGCTCCAGCTCCGCATGGATCGCGGACAGTTCCTGGTTGACCTCCCACCGCGCCAACCGCTCCGCATTCGGATCTGCGTTCGATTCCTCCGACCGGTCGGAGGAATCGAACGAAGTGTTCGAATCAGTGGCGGTCGTGCTGGTCGTGGTCTCGGCCGTGCTGACGTCCGGAGCCGATTTTGCGGCCGTGAGCTGGCGGTACGCCTCTCGCAGGCCCTCCTCGGTCACCTTGCCGTCACGGGCCTCGGTATCGGCCCACAGATGCTGTACGTCCTCGGCTGCCAGCTCCGCGTTGACGGCCGGCGCCAGGGCCCGGATGTGCTTGGTGGTGAGCACCGTCCCCCGGTAGGCGTACTCATCGCTGCCTGCCAGGCCGAGGGCGATACGAACCCGTACGGCGTCCATGAACAGGTAGCACTGGCTGGGGCTGTAGCCCCAGATCATGGCCAGCCACCGCTCGAAGGTCCTGCCCGGGTCGTCCAGGCAGTACAGGGAGTTGTCCCGTATCCACATCAGATACGGGCCCGCGGTGTCGAAGAAGACCGCTCCCGCTTTTAGCTGGGCCTCCTTGACGGTGCCCTCGCGCTTGGCCTCGGCCGCATGCAGGACCGTGAGGCACTCCTGGAGCTGCTCGGCGGGGTCGAGGCCGGCCAACTGCTGCGGCTTCTTCATCACCCGGCGAGCACGGCGCAGCCGGACCGCGGCCTCTTCATCGCTGTCGAGCTGCTTGACCGACTTCAGCTCACCGGCCTGGCCGGGCACGGCAACATCTGTCGTCGTCACCCGGCCACCTCCGTCAGCGCCGCCCGCTTCGCTGCCTCCCGCCGCATGATCTCGTCCCAGACATCCGTGTACTCGTCCAGGTTCTGCGGGATCTTGCCGAGCTGGCGGGTGTACTCGATGAGCTGCTCGACCTCGGTGTTCAGCACCGTCAGCGGCTCGTCACGGAAGCGCAGCTTGGCCAGTTCATCGCGGCACTCCCGTGACTGCTTGTCGCTGATCTTGCGGGACAGCAGAACGTAGGTCTCGAAGCCGTCGCGCGCATGCTCGTCGAAGACCGTGGACGCCTCCGAGAACGTCGGATCCACCCGGTCGAAATCGAACTCAGAGGGCGAGAGCGGCACCAGCAGGCGGTCGGCATGGCGCAGCGACTTGTGGAACAACTGCACGTTTCCGCCACCGATGTCCGCGTACACGTCGTAGCCCTCGGAGCGCAGCTCCGCGATGTACTCGTCCAGGTCCTCGAAGGGGTACCGCTCGACATCGAGGGGGTAAGACTGCGGCTGCTCGTTGCGGGCCTCGGCCCGCCGAGCCTCCGCCTCCTTGAACTTCTTCGCCCAGCGATAGGTGGTCTGGCTGACGGTATCCGCGTCGAGGACCTTGACCGGCCGGCCCTTCCCGGCCCGGCGCTTACGGCGGAGCGCCCGCACGAAAGCGAGGTAATTGGTGGTGGTCGTCTTGGTGGAGCCGCCCTTGAGGCATGCCATCACCGTGACGTCGCCCTCGTCGCCGTCCGGTCCCGGGGGCGGAGGTTGTTGCTGGTTGGGGACGGTAACGTCGCTCCTGGCCACTCGGGATCTCCCTTGTCGTCAACGGGGTTGTGGCTGTACGAAGACGCGCCCGCCGGGTCTGCCTCCGGCGGGCGCGTGACGAACCGCTGATATGACGGACGCCCCACACCGTGGCACGGTACCGAGGCTGCCCGCGGACGAGGACGGCAACGCCCTCGACAATCCCTGTGTCATCCTCCCGGCGGTAGAGCCGGACGACGTTGACGACGAGCTGGAGCGCCGCCCCGGCCCGTGCGCGTGCGGCCCGCAGCAGGCCCGTCTTCCCGCTCGACCCGCACCGTTGGCACCCCCGCGAGCTGCACGTCCAGGACCACGCGGAGCCCGTCGCCGCGGTGCGTGAGCGGGGTCGGCTCACTCACCCGCAGAGCCGTACACGCCTGTAGCAGCGGCAGCAGTACCGCCAGGACATCCTCCCCGCGCTCCTTGTCGGGCGTCATCACCCGTAGCTGCACCATCAGTCTGTCCCTTCACTCATCGCGTCGGCCCCGATGGCCGCCGCGGCGTAGTCGTCCGCGTGTGCGCGTCCCATGGCCCGGAGACAGGAGAGCACCGCACGGCAGTCCTCCGCCGCCCTGTGGCCGCCATCCAGGGGCTGCCAGCGGTTGGATCCGTGGTATTCGCTGTAGTCCCCCACCCAGTCCGAGTACGGGATCATCACGTCCTCGAACGTCATGGCATCCAGCCAGGCCGCCGCTTGCTTCCCGGCCAGGGCCAGCGCCTGCTCCCGGACGTCGTCCGGCGCGGTGCCCGTGCGCGCGGTCTCCTCAGCGGCATCTCGCGCAGCGCGGTCGAGGTAGTGGAGCGTCAGCTCATGCCCTAGCCGGGCGACGTCGAACCACTTGTTGTAGATCAGCACCCGCTTGTGGTCGAGCAGTTCCGTCAGCCGCACGGCGATGCTTGAGAACGTCGGCGCCCCGGCGACCAGATCGCTCGTGATCCCGTGGATGTCCGCGGCGTCGCCCGGCACCGGTTCACCCGGGTCCAGAAGCGTGTCGAGGAGGACCTCCCCACGGCTGCTGAGCACCGCGATCTCGATGATGCGGGCCTCGGCGTGCAGGCCGGTGGTCTCGGTGTCCAGCACCACGACGTCGGGGTCGACGAGCGCGGCCGCGGCCCAGCGCTGCCGCTCCTCGGCCTCCTGGCGCTCGGCCTCCCGCCGTTCCTGCTCACGGCGTTCGTACTCCGCGCGCTGCTCGGCCTGGCGGCGCTCCTCGGCCTCGGTGCAGGAAGGACACCGGCGAGCCCAGTGCTCGGCCCGATACCACCAGGACCTCCCTTTGCCCTGACTCTTCTGGAAGGCCCGCGCCTCCGTCTTCGTCACCAGCTTCACCATGCAGCCGTCCCCGGCGCAGACGGTGACCTCCTCGACCCACGCAGCCGCCTTCTCTCGCAGCTCGGCTAGCTGCTTGCTGCGGCATTCCCCGCATCGGTGATGCGCTGCCGGCAGCCGTCGCTCGAAGACCTCCCGGCACCCCCAGCAGGTCCGCGCCTCCCGCCGGCGCTGTTCCTCGTACGCCTTGGCCCGGCAGACCGTGCACTCCTTGCCCCGCACGACCTGCTTACGGACCTTGCCGCACTTCGGACACGTCCGCCGCGCCGCCATCTTCGCCTTGGCCGCCGCCCCGAGCGGCTTCATCTTCACCGCGCCCGCCGGGTCGTACAGCGGTACATCCCCGACCTTGCGCAGCCGCAGGTACGCGAGCGGAGCCTGGCCCTCCTTGAGCTTGAGGCGGTCCTCCCCGAGTTGGGTCTGCGTTCGAAGGTAGGGCGGAGCCTGTCCCCAGCCGTAGACCGGCACACCGCCGATGTGGGCCCGGGGCTCGCCCTTGGCGACCCGGGCCGGGTCCGGCTCCGTCCGGCTGGGCGGAATCTGCTCCGCCACCGCCGCCGTGGTGGTACTCACTCCTGCCTCCTGAAAGTGCGTCAAGGGGAATTTAGACCGTAGCATTCATAAACCCACTCAGGCACCTTCTTAAACATTTCGATCAAATGAGTGGGCGGAGAAATCTGGCCGTTATTACTACACGCGCGGGCCGCGCTTTCTTGAATGGATCTCCATTAATTTATCGCCCGGTCGGGCGATCACTCGGCGGCGGGGCCGTAGTGTGCGAGAGCCTCGCGGACGATCCGCGGTACCGGGTACAGCCGCTCGGCGATCTGGTCGCGCAGCGCTCGCTCCGACTCGCCCAGGACGAGCCCGGCCCCGACCAGCCCTCGCTCGCGCAGCTCCCGCAACGGCTCCTCGGAGACGC
>NZ_JAHLEM010000163.1 GCF_018883605.1 Streptomyces niphimycinicus
CTCGCTCCGACTCGCCCAGGACGAGCCCGGCCCCGACCAGCCCTCGCTCGCGCAGCTCCCGCAACGGCTCCTCGGAGACGCGCCATGCCGTTGTCCGCAACCTCTTGACCAGCTCTGATGGGAGTTTGTAGTTCCGTTGGGACAGGGAGACACCCAGGTTGGGACCGGGCCAGCGGCCGGAGAGCGCGAGTTCCTCCTCCTCCACCTCGGTCAGCGGCCGCCAAGGGCCGGCCAGGTCCGGCTCGGCCAGGCGCTGCTCGACCGCCTGGGCCACCACGGTCTCCAGGCTCGGCCACTCCTCCGGCCGCATCCGCGCGACGATGATCCGGGCCTCTCGGCGAGTTTTTCCCTCCCGTTCCAGTGCCCTGATAGTGGCTGCTTCTTCCATTCGCTGTCGCTTTTTCAGCAGGTCCAGGCGCCCCGCTTGGTAGGCGTAGATCATGACGGTTACGGGCAGCTTCTCCATGCCTCATAGATTAATGGAGATCCATTGATCAGCGGCGCGATGTCCGATTTTTCCCCTGGCGAGCCGACGACGCCACGGTGCCGGGCGCCACGGACATGGCAGAGCCCCCAGCCGGGTCGGCGACCGGCTGGGGGCTCCGTGCGCCCGCGCCCACGGGGGAGGCGGCGAGCGGTCGGGGTGGGCCGCCGGCGGCCCACCGGGCTATGGGTCCGGGGTGCCCGCGATGCAGAGGTAGACCGCGAGCACGAGCAGCGCGGGGATCGCGGTGAGCAGCAGGCCCAGCCGGGCGGCGCGGAAGGCGAGCAGCCCGGCACGTACTGCGGGTGACTGTTGACGGTGCCTCATCCGGGGCCTCCCGGATTCCGTTGCCTCTCCCGGCGGGGTGGGGGTGGCTGCTCGGGCCGTACGTGCTTGCACTGGTCTTGCAGCACGCCTGTCACCGTGGGGTACCGGACGGTGTTGCACGCCGTGCACATCGCTGCCCAGGGGGTGCTTGCGAGGCCCGGATACGGGATGAGGGGCCGGTATCCGGCATCTCGCAGGATCTGTTCGGCTCTGGCTGCCCGCTCGGCGGGGGTGGTCTTGCGGTGGCCCATCATGCGTCGCCCCCTGACCGGGCCTGACGCGCGGCCTCCTCGTAGGCGCGCAGCAGATGCTCGCCGGTCTCGCACCTGACGCCGGGCGTCCGGCAGGACAGACAGCCCGCGGCGTGCTGGATGGCTGCGCGCCACGCCTCGTCGGCGAGTGGGGCGTTGGTCTCCTCGGCGGCGCTCGTCATCGGCGTACCCCCCACGGCTCCCCATCCTTGGCCAGGGCGGCGAAGTAGGTGCCGTACAGGTCGTCGGGGTTGGTCAGGACGGACAAATTCGGGGCGCCGATCCACGATCGTCCTTGTTGGGTGCTGGGAACGACGACCCTCGTGTGCGGCACCAGGAGCGTCTCGCCGTCGCCCAGCACGGTGGAGCCGACCAAATCCCAGCCGTCCGCCGTGTGGACAGGAACGGGCACCTCAACGGCCAGGTGTGCGTACAGCACCGGCCCGAGGGGCAACCCCATCTTTTGCAGCATCCGGATGGCGGCCCACCCGGCGGGCTGCTCCAGGCGTACGACATCCCACGCCTTGCCCACGGGGAGCTCGGCCAGTCCGCCGTTTTCCCAGGCGAGGAACACCTCGCTGACGTTGCCTCCCGAGTCCCGGATCCACCGGGCGAGGCTCGCCTCGGGGAGCGGCTTTTGGACGGTCACGGCGCGCTCCGCTCGTGGGTGGGATGGCTCAGCACGGTGCATAACACCGCGGCGGCGGGGCCAGGGGCGGCGGTCTTCTCCTGCGTGCTCGCTCTGATCATCAGCGCCTCAGCGGATGTATCGGGGTGGTGCCCCGCCGTGCCCCTCAGGGCGGTGGGTGCGCGGCGGGGCCGTACAGCTACCCAACTGCCTTCCGGCGACAGGGGCTTAGGGGGTCGGCGGAGAGGCTGGTCGCGGCGGGTAGGAGGATTTGACCTTCTTTTACCTAACAGTGAGTGCCGTTTCCCCTACCGTGCGGTCATGGACACCGCGCGGAACGAGGCGCTTGACGAGTGGCTGAAAGCGCACGAGCACAGCTCCAACTCCTTTGCCCGGCGCATGAATACGGCAGTCGAACAGATCACCGGCACGCTGGGGACGTACGACGGCCGCACGGTGCGGGAGTGGCGAGCCGGGCGGGTCGGATGGCCCAATGCAGTGACCCGGGCAGCGCTGACGGCCGTCACTGGACTGGACCCCATCGAACTAGGGTTCATTCCCCGGGGCCGTACACAGCCCCAGGAGCCCCGGGAGGATCCTTTGCTCCGCCGTACCTTCGTCGCCTCCGTCCCCGCCGCCGCGGTGACCGCAGCGGCCCCCGCCGCCGCACGTCCCACTGTCGGCACCAGCGATGTCCAGCGATTCCGCCGGCATCTGGCTGACCTGTGGGAGCGGGACGACCAGGAGGGCGGGGGCCCCGACCTGGAGCGGCGAGCACTGGCGCTCGCCACCGCGACCGACGAGCTACAGCGAACCGGCAGCGCCACCAGCCGCGTGCGCTCCCGCCTGTACGCCCTCGGCGCGACGTTCACCGCCACTGCCATGTGGGCCGCTGTCGACTCCCGCGGCCTCGACCGCGCGCAGCGGCACATGGAACGGGCGATCACCCTTGCCGGGCTCTCCGGTGACGGGCAGGTGCAACACCAGATCTGGCGGTATGCCTCCATGCTTGCCGGGCAGCAGGCACGGTGGGTTGACGCCGTAGCCGCGAGCGAGGCCGCCATGGCAGCCAGCGCGCACCGCCGCGACCCGCTATACGCCTCGCTGTCCCATGCCCGCCTCGCGCTGGCCCTGCCCGGAACGGGAGACCCAGCCCGCGCAGCGCGCGCCCTGGGCCGCGCACAGGCGGCGTACGAGCGGGCCAACCTGGGCGAATGGCGCCCCGCGAGCATGCGGTTCTACACCCGCGGCGAACTCGACGGCCTCGTCGGCATCACCCATCTGCGACTTGGGCAGGCGGACCGGGCGGAATATCACCTCCACCGCTGCATCGCCGCCCTCCGCCCGGACCAGCACCGAAACCGCGCCCTCTACACGATGCACGCCGCGTTCGCCCAGCTCGACCAGGGGGAGGCAGAAGCTGCCTGTGCCACCGCCGGCGGCGTGATCCCCCCGCCCGGGTCCACCAGCGCGGGCCGCATCCCGCATCTCCTGACCACCTTCACCAACAGGCTTCATGCCATAGCGCCGGACGCGGCCGTCACCCGAGAGTGGAACGCCCGCACCGTCGCCTGACCACGTAGGGAACCCGCTATGACGACCACCCCCGCAGTGGAGCTCCGCCGCTACGGCGTCGACCAGCTCGACACCATCCGGTCGACCCTGACCGAGATCTACGCCGAGGTCTACGCCGACCGCCTCTCAGACCCGTTTTTCTCGGTCGCCCGCTTCGAGGAACGGTTGGAACGCCATGTCTCGCGGCCGGGGTGGGAGGTCGTCATGGGCTACGACTCAGACACCCCCGTCGGCTACGCCTATGCCTCCCCGCTCCCGGAGCGGACTCGCTGGTGGGCCACCATGCTCGAACCCCTGCCGGAGCAGATGACCGACGAAACCGGCGGCAGGCGCACCCTCGCTCTGTTCGAGCTGATGGTCCGCACCCCATGGCGGAAAACCGGTACCGCCCACCGCGTCCACGAAGAACTGCTGTCCGGACGCCCAGAGGAGCGCGTGACGCTCATGGTGGAACCGACCCACCCAAAGGTCAAAGCCCTGTACGAGACATGGGGATACGAGCACATCGGAGATCAGCAGCCATTCCCCGACGCCCCCGTCTACGCAACGATGCTCCGCACCCTGCACGCCGTGTAACCCGCCGGCAGCCAGGCCAGCGGATACGGTGCATATGTGCAGATAGACGGGGAACAGCACGACCCGGCCCCGGAATCCCAGCTCGGACATCACGTCACGGCTTTCAGGCGCCGACCTGCGGAAACCATCCCAGGGGCCCGGGGATCCCCGGGCCCTCACGGGAGGCCCCCGCTCGCATTTCCCCGTGCACATGGGGAAAACGTGGCGTGATCCAGGGACACGCGGAGCTGCGCGCCACACGGCAGCCGGACGTCGAAGAACCACTCCCAGCACGACGACGCGCCGCCTCGGCCACGAACTCGACAAGCGGCAGCCATGCCAGCAGATACGGTGCGTGGGTGCAGATCAACGGGGTGGAGCAGGACGGCCCCGGGACCGCGCTGCTGCTGACAGCCGTTCCCGCGGGCAGGGGAAAGCTGATGGACACGAGCAGCGTCGTCCCAGCGCTCGCCGCCGTGACGCCGAGCGCGTGGACCGGCACCCCGGCCACCACGCTCATCGAGCTGATCGACCCCACGGACCCTCAAGCGGTCCTGACGCGCATCCAGTTCGCGGCCGCGACCGCGGACCCGCTCACGATCGTGCTGGTCGGCCAGCTACAGCTCGACCGCCGACAGCACGGCATCCACTTCGCGCTCGCCCGGTCCACGCCGACGACCCTCCGCTACACCGGCCTGCCGTGGTCGTGGTTTGTCCAGCAGTTGCAGCAGCGCCGCCCCGGGACCACCACCATCTATGCGGACCTGGTCGCCGACGCCGACGTGTGGAAGCTGCTGGACGACGAGCCCCTCGATCTCGGCCATGCCCGAGCGTTCGGCATCATCGCCCCGCCTCCGGACCGCCGGCAGCCCGTCCAGCCCCGGTACACCCACGCCCTGGCCCAGACCTTGCGCACCGGGCACCGGCCCCGCGCCGAGGAGCTGCACCACGAGGCCCTCCGCCGCATCGACACCCAGGGCACGCTCGTCCTCGACCCCGAGCACGCCGCGGCCGCCTCCAACACCGCGATCGAGGCCCGGAAACCGGCCCCACAGGCCCCCGCACAGGCCCCCGCCTACCTGCCGCCCCTGCCGTCCAAGACGCTGCCGCCACAGCCGCAGCGGGCCGTCTCGCCCGTCTATGTGCCCAGTACCGCCGTGGTGCCCATCGTGGACGACCCGCACCAGCGGATCGCGGCTGCCGCGCAGGCCGGCCGCCACCGCGAGGCCGCGCAACTGGCGGCCGCCGCCGAGCAACACGTGCGGCAGTTGTTCGGCCCCGGCACCTATCCGGCCGTCCACTGGCTCGAGGTCCGCGCCTACCTCGCATCCGCCGCCCAGGAGGCGGCCGTCAGTTGCGAGTTGTGGCTCTCGGCCGCCGAGGCCCGGATCGAGACTCTGCAACAGGAACACGACACGCCCGACGTCGAGGCCGCCGTCAACGGTGCCCACCACCAGTGGCAGCGCATACCCGACGCCGACAGTGCCCGCCAACTGGCCCCCCGACTCGTCGCGCTCCGCCACCGAGTGCCCGGCCGTCAACGCGGCGCGCTGGACGCCATCCAAAAGAGACTGGACCAGTTGAACAGCTCGTCAGCCGGACAGGCAGCGCCCCGAACTGCGCTCCGTCCCCGGGAAGCGCAGAAATAATCGCCAGTCCCGCAAGATTTTTTGAGCAACACGCCGATCTGGCTATGTACATGAATCGATCACGTGGCATGATCGGGATCATGGCCAGGACCTATGGAAGTCGAGACGTGCGAGAGCGGAAGTACGAACCGCCCACGCCTGTCACTGCGTCAAAGGGCCTGGTGCGTCTCTCGCCCCTCGTTCCCCCGGATGTTCACGCCACGGCGTTCGAGAACGCCAAGGCCATGGGGGTGTCGATGGGCAAGTACATCACCGAGCTGATCCGCAGGGACCAGGTCGACGCGAACGGCGTCCCCCTGTGGGCGCACGAGGCCCGGGAACCAAACCCCGCCCAGGCGGAGTTGCCGGTGAACGAGGCCGAAACGAGCTAGACCCGCAAGACTCCGGGAACGCCAAGAAGCCCCTGGCTTACCACCAAGGGCTGGCGTGCTCGGCGGACATCAGAGTACTTCCGGCTACCAACCGCTCTGAACGTCCTTCGCAAAACCGTCAGGCGACCGACCAGCCGTCTGACAGACCACCACCGTCCGATCAGCCCGACCGCCGGGTTACCAGCCCCGCGACACAACACAGAACAGGAGGTGACGCCCCTCAGGAGAAGACCCAAGACCAGGCCCGCCGGTTGGCGTCGGCCCGTTTCGCAGGAGGCCCTTCTGGGTGGAGGGTCCGGCTTTTTGTTGTCTTGTAGCCCCCGGAGGAGGTACCGCTCATCGTAGCGGACAGCCGCTGCGCTGGCATCGGAGTCCGACGTGTCGCGTTCGTCTCACCACGCCGACATGTCGACTCCGGTCCGGCGCAAGCCGACACACCGGCACGATCCCCGCCCCGTCCTGGTTGACCCAGTCGCAGCAGGACGCGGCCCGCCACAGGTGGCGCGGGATCGTGACAGCACCCATGGGAGACCGGCCCCTGGAAACCGGCCCGAGTTGCCCAGCGCGTGGCGAGCGCAGGGAGTCCGGAAACAGCCCGCGGTAGAGAACGGTCCGCGTCACCAAGACCGACCCCGGCCAGAGCCACCGGGAGAGTTAGGCAGAGGTAGCTCACCCCGTCCCCTGATGGGAGGGAGAGCGCTGTAGACGCTAAATGGTGAATCGAGCAGGAGCTGAGGCCGGCCTTGCCCCGGGAGTGATTCCGTGGCGAACAAGGTGGACCCGAGCCGGTGGGCGCGCAGAGCGCCCGGACACGCGACCTCCCAGCGCTGCCTGCATATCCCGGTCCCAGGGCGCGAGTAATCCCCGCATGCCTGATCGAAAGCATCCATACCTGCTATGGGCGTACCGGAGAACCCAGTTCTTCAACCGATCCCCTCCTAGTGAGACGGCAGAAACCCCAAGGGGATCTCTCTGTCGTTTCACTAGGGGGGGTCTCCGCTCCACCCAAGCCTGAGCACCCGGAGCATCGCGGAGGGTGCGCGGGTGGAGCCCAACAAGACTGCCGCGCTTCGCGCGTCCAAGCCTTTAACCCCGGCCGAAGGCCGGGAAAAGGAACGCGCGAAGCTCCTTATTCCGCGCTGTGGGGCCCGATCCGGCCCAGCCCCACCGAAGTTGAGGCTGGCTCTCAAGAGAGCCGGATCGGGCCCCACAGCTTGTTCTGCCTGAGCGAAGCGAAGTCCTTTAGGCCCGAACATACGTTCCCTCTTCGGTCAGTCGGACAACTGCCTTGACCACCCCCGGACCTCAGCCGTCTGTCAGGAACTTGGAACGCCCGTCGTCACTGATGGAAGTGGCTCCATTACGCTTCGGGCCAGCCGTCGAATTTCAGGAGGCCCAGCCAATGCCTGTGAAAGACGGGTGCCAGAACTGCGGGGCGCCTCAGGAGCAGAAGGACCGGTTCGGGATCTGTCAGAGGTGTGGGGCCCGCTGGCGCCGTTGAGGCTGTGGCCGCGCCGGTACGGTGGGCCGGGAACCGGAGGCACAGCGGAGGGGAACACATGGCACTGGCCGTACAGATGAGCCCGGAGGTCGAGGCAGCCCTCGGCCCGCAGATGGCCATGCAGGCCCGCGCCGTCACCGAAGGCACATGCATCGAGTGCCGCCAACTCCTCGACGACCAGCCGGTCAACGTCGTGCTCGGCCAAAGCGACGTGGCAACCGCCGGCGGTATCTGGTTCGTCCACGCCCGCTGTGCGCCCTCCCGGATCATCCCGCTGAACGCCGAGGCCACGGCCGCGCTCGTCGAGCCCGAGGACGGGCTCGACATGACGATGACCGCGGGCATCGTGGACAACACACCCGTGCTCATCGCGCGCATGGTGATGACACCGCTGACCGACTCCGGGACCCACGGCGCCGAGCCGCGCAGCATCTACATGCAGGCCCTGCTGGAGAACGGCTTCCACCTGGTCACCGCCGAGCTGGACGCCCCGCCCCTGCCCGAGTGGGTGGCAGTCTTCCAGCCCCACGGGCGCGACCTACAGCTCATCATCCTGACCCCGACCGGGGAGCGGTTCTTCCACGGCACGTTCGGCAAAGTGGCCGGGTGGGTCAAGGCCGTGCTCGCCGAGCGCCAGGTCCTCATCCTCGGTGGCGATATCGGCGGCAGCCGGGACGCCGACCCGGACGAGCAGCGCCAGGCCCTGGCCGCCGCCGCAGCAGAGGGGAAGCTGGCCGGCGCCCGCGTCGCGTGCGGCCGCCCCGCGGACTTCGGCCTGGCGTAGCCGCCGGAACAGGGGCCCCAAGGGCGGTCACCAGACCCCGTTTCCGACGCCCCTCCGAAAGAGGCAACGGGCAACCCGTCGTAGTACGGGGTCCGTGCCGGAGTTGGCCGCCACAGTAGGGCCATGCCTCAGTTACGCATCGTCAGCTTCGGCTACGGGCACAGCAAGCCCCGGCCGACCTGTGACCTCATGCTCGACGCCCGCCACCTCACCGACCCCTACCTCGACCCCGCTCTACGCGACCTCGACGCCCGCGACCCGCGCGTGCAGCGGGCCGTGATGCGCACGCCCGGCGCCCGCGCCCTGCTCTCCACCATCGTCACCGCCGGGTACGGTCTGCTCGCCCTGGCCGCCGACGAGCAGACCGTGACCATCGCGGTCGGGTGTGGGGGAGGTCGCCACCGCGCACCTGTACTTGCTGCCCAAGCCGCCGCTCAGATGGACCACCTTGGCGACCTGCGGGTCCAGGCCGTCCACCGCGACCTCGACGAGGAGCTGTTGCCCGCCGGCGCGGGCGACGCCGCGGCGTAGGCACCGGCTCAAAACAGGGCCGTGTGTCGGCGGTAGCCCGGCGGGTGCCCCTGACCCCGGAATCCCGGGAACCCGCAGGCCAGCGTGTGCTGATGTGGCGCGCGGGGCGCCGGGCTACCGCCTTCACTCGCTGCCGCTCGCTCAGTTGGTCTTGGGACTGGCGGGCATTCGCCGTCGTGGTTGCTCCGGGCCGTGGTTGCTGTCAGATGCTCGGCCACGGCCACCATCGTGGTGTGCTTCTCAGGGTTGCTGTAGATCGGCACGCTGACAGAGTTGTGTACACAATGACCCCATGCAGGAGAAGGGAGTCCGCGAAGCGCGGGCAGAGCTGTCCGAGCTGCTGGCGGCCGCCGCCCGGGGTGAAGGCACGGTCATCACCCGACACGGCCGGCCGCTTGCGGCACTGCTGCCGCCCGCGGCCGCCGAGGTGTGGCAGGCTCACCAGCGCTGCCAGGCCGAGCAGGCCCGGCGCCAGGCCGCAGCCGACGAGCAGCGCGCCCGCCGTGACGCGTGGGAGAGCGAACTCGTCCACCCCACAGCCGCCGTGGTCCGCTACCACGGCGACCCGGCCAGCGACGATCCGCTGTACCTGCGCGAGGCCGACCAGATCCCCCGGCCCCGGCGCGAGCTCCGCGACCTGGTCGCGCAGATGCGTCCCGACTACCGGTCGTGGATGGTCGAAGCGTGGTACGAGGACGACCCCCGCCGACCCAGCCCCGACTCGGCCCGCTTCCGCAACACCGCCCGCCACCGCTACGACTGGCAGGACCTCGGCACGGCCAACGTGCTGCATCTCCTCGACGCCGAGGGCACCACCCTGGCCAGCACCGAGTACGACGGCCCCGTGTGGATGCCCGGCGACCCGGACGCCGACGAGTAGGCGACACTGGACCGGCCCGGCGGCGCGACGACGTCCGGCCGATGCTGCCGCCGCCGGGTCTCACGGACCGCCGCTGTGACCCGGTGCCTGTCCACTCGTTGACCCTGGTGAGGTCGAAGCGCTCTGGCGGCTGCAGAGCATCGACCGTCAGACGATGCTCTACCCGTCCGCCGTTCAGCCAGGTCAGGACGGATGGCATCGACTGTTGGCGCCACTGGGCTCCTCTCCCCGGAGAGCCTCGAAACCGGCGGGGGGAGGAGCCTTGGCGTCTGTCAGGGCTTTCGCTTCCTATAACTCCACCCCGTGGCGGGACAGTGGTTGGCGTGTTCAAAAAGGGCGTGCAGCAGGGCGGGCGGAAGAATGCCCCGTATGACGACGTTTGTGCGTTGCCTCGAAGGATGCGACGCCTCAGGGCGGGGGGAGGGTCTGGCGGCCACGCTCTGCAGGCGCTGTGACGGGCCTCTCTGTGTGCTGTGCCGTCGTATCCCGGTGGAGGAGGTCGGCTTCCAATGCGACATCTGCTACGACGGGTCTTGGCCCGGTGAGTTGGAGTGCGGGCATGACCCTGACGGGGGCGACTGTGACTACGACTGTGCTCGATTTGCGCGAAGCAGCGCAGGCTTCTAGGCCCAGGGGCCACGGGCTCCGAGTCGAAGACAACCTGAGTTGTCGACAACTTAGGTTGTCGCACTCTAAAGTGATGGGATGACGACCGACGACTCGATGGGCCCGCTGATCGACGCCTTCCTCACCCAGCGGTTCGCCCCCGCGTGGACCGATCCCACCGACCAGCAGGTCGAACAGCTCCGCGAGCGCGTATGCGATGCCGCCATCGCGCTCGTACGCGACATTTCCCCGCGCGAGGCACACCTGCGCACCCTCTCGCCCAACGTGGCCGAGACCCTCGCAACATCGAACAGCGAGACATCTGACTGGAACCTCGCGATACTCCGCGCCCTGCGCCAGATCATCGAGGAGGTCGGGCACCTGGCCGACGAGTACGCGAGCGAGGCCGGGATGGCCGGCGCCAACTACCCCGACCTCGGCAAGGCGTGGGGCGTGAGCCGCCAGGCCGCCCGCAAGCGCTGGCCCGGAGTGGTCAGCTCCCTCAATCCCGACGCCTACCGCGGCCGCGAGCCCGTCCACTTCCGGGCGTACGGCGGCGAGGCCCAGGTGAGCTTCCACCCGCAGGAGGGCGGTTGGTGGTGGATCGCGACGGCCGCCAACGGCCAGAATGCCGAAGCTCCCGAAGACGTCACGTACGACACGAGCGAAGAGGCGAGCGCGACCGCCGGCGCCTTCCTCGCCACCAACGCCGTTCAGACGACAGCCTGACGGACGCCCCAGATCATCAGCCCTGCGAGGGATGGCCCGGTGAACTGCGCCGGGCCCCACCACCCTGAAAGGGGCGTCCCATGCCCGATTTCTCCAGCCTCAGCCGCCAGGAACAGCGGGAAACGCGAGAAACCACAGACCACCTCGCCAACTTCGGCATCTTCGTCAGCGTGTCGCAAGTGGCCGTAGCCGAGAAGGACCTCAGCGCCTGGCGCGGCGGACGCCTCCCCAGTGCGCTCCTGTGTGTGCGGCACGGATGGGACCTGAGCCGTCTACACCCCGAGTACGCCGAACACGACAAGTTCGGCCGCGTCGTCTACCTGCCCGAAGCCACCTACACCGAAGCCGCCACGATCGCCCGTCAGCGCACCGAGAGGGGGGAGCACACACTCCTCGGGTACAAGCTGCGCGACGGTGTGAGGCACCTGCCCATCGTCACCGTGACACGCCGCTCCCGTACCCCGGTCGAGCAACTGCTCACCAGGGGGTACCAGTTCGAAAACCTGCCCGGTCTCCGCATGGCCGAGGTCCCGCTCAATCGGCCACACCACCCGGACCGCGGCATCCCCTGTGCCCTGTGCGACGTATACGGAGCGCAGCGTCTGCGCCGTGACCAGCGCGACCGTCCCGCCCTCGTATGCGATGACTGCGCCGCCGACACCGACACGAGCGCCCTCATGTGGCCCATGCACCTGGACTGAGCCGGATCAGATAGGGGGGCTGGAGTGGGGCGTCAACGTAGTCGTTGACAATCCCGGCCGTCAACGGCTACGTTGACAATGTGAGTGCTGAAGAGGACCGCCTCGACCGTCTGCTGAAAATCAACGACGACCCGCTGGCCCACAAATTTGAAGCGGCTCGCCTTTACGCGGCCCAAGTGGAGGACGAGGGTACTGTCCGCCCCGGAACGGCCGTCCTCGTGCTGCGAATGCTGGGCGCTGTGCGCGAGGAGTGCGATCACGCTGAGGTCCGTATGACTGAGGCCCTGATGGATGCAGGTCTGTCATGGGAAGACGTCGGGCGGGCGACCGGCCGTTCGAGCAAGCAGGCCGCGCAGCAGCGCTACCGCCGACTGGGGGGCACGAGGACGTGGCCCACCCGCCGACGAGGACAAGACTGACCACCTCATCTAACCCAAGGAGTCCGAATCATGAATGACCAGACCGGTGGCTTCGTCACCACCGAGAAGACCGACGACGGCCAGGGCACGACCACCGTCATCGTCACCGGCGAGGGTGCGACCGCCCACCCCTGCCCCGGCGGCCTCACCGAAGACGAGCTGCTGGACTGACCGGAGCCCGTCACCGATCGACGACCTGACGGCCGCCGACGCGACGAGCCTGCCCCGAGACGACCGCGGGCAGGCTCGTCCGTGTTCGACGTCAAAAAACCATCCATATTTGACGAATCCCGGAGACGCGAGCGAAGCGCCACTGAGGATCGTCAAAAACGCCGTCAAAAACCGACCGTCGTCAAGATTCCCCCAACACCGTTTTCTGGCATGATCCGAGGCCATGAACGAGCCCTCGGAGCCCTCTGACTTCCTCACGCCCTCCCCGCTGGTTCTCACCGAGATCCGGATCGGGTACGCCCGGGTCTCCACGAAGGGGCAGAACCTCGACCGGCAGATCGACGCGCTGAGGCAGGCCGGGTGTCGGCGAATCTTCGCAGACAAGAAGTCGGGGAAGAACGCCCAGCGCCCGGAGTTGAAAGCATGCCACGCGTTCCTGCAAGAAGGGGACACGCTCGTTGTCCCCTCCCTTGACCGTTACGGCCGCTCCCTCCAGGACCTGGTGAACATGGTCGCCGAGCTCCGCACCCGAGGCATCGGTTTCCAGAGTCTCCACGAGGCGCTGGACACCACCACGCCCGGCGGTCGGCTCGTCTTCCACGTGTTCGCCGCTCTGGCCGAGTTCATCCGCGAGTTGATCGTGCAAGGCACCCACGAGGGCCTGGCCGCCGCTCGCGCTCGCGGCCGGGTCGGCGGCCGCCCCACCGTCGTCAACGACGACTTGCTCCGTATGGCTCGGGACATGCTGCCGAACCCGGACAACAGCGTGGCCAGCATCGCCCGCATCCTGGGCGTCTCGGTCGGCACCCTCTACAACCACATCCCAGACCTCCAGGAACTGCGGGCAAGCCGCCTCCCCCGCCAGGTCGAAGCCCCCGCGCGATAGCCCAGACCCCCCCGCCCCGAGGAGCCGGAGCTGACGCCGGTCGGCGACAGTCGCGAGCAGACCCGTACCCCCGCCTCGCTCGTGCCTCACGAGGACGGATCAGCGTGGGGGTACGGCCGTATCACGGACGTCGAAACAGCAGTACACCCAAAAGGTGCGATGACCAGGGGAAACAGCCAGACCCGTACCCCCGCTGCGCGGAAGAAGGGGAGGGGTACGGGTGCCCTGCGGGCCCTCGCTTCGCTCGGCCTCTCCGCTGCGCTTGAGAGACGCCTCATCTGCGGTCGGATTTCTATAACCACCGCAGGTCAGATGGCGTAGCAGCTACGCCGGGTAGAGCGTGAAGGCTTCCCCGCGCTTCGTCCTGACCACCGTGAAATGGCGCCTGTCGAGCGTGGCGACGCGCAGCGTCTTGACCCGCTCGGCGACTGCGACGACGGACGCGTCCGTGCCGCCGAGCGGCAGGGACGCGTACTGGCGGACCAGGGCGCCCATGCGTTGCAGGTCCTCCGGCATCAGGCCCGTGACCGTGCCGAACGCGCCCGCCGCCAGGTCGTCCAGGAACAACGCCTCAGCCGCGGGGCCGCCGAACCGCTCGGTCAGGTAGCAGGCTTCCGCCACGACGGTGGCGGGGACGACCAGGTCCCGGCGGGTGGGGAGGGAGTCCAGCCAGGCCCGGCACTTCGCGTGCGCGGAATCGTGCGGACTGGCGAGGGCAACCAGCGGCCCCGTATCGACGACGATCACCCGCCGGATTCTGTCACTGGCCGAAGCCCCCGGCGAGGTAGTCGTCAACGCGGGACGACAGGTCCGCCGGCGCCTCGGTCAGCACACCGATCGAGCGCGGGTACGGAGGCTCGGCGACGCCGCCCGCGGGGACGTACTGGCTCAGCGCGGCCGCGGCCTCGTCCAGCGTCTCCGGGCGGAGCTGGTCGACCAGGCGGTACAGGTCATCGCGCGTCGTCATGCACCCAGGATGACACGTGGGGTGTCAATCGGTAGTGGTCGCGCTGCTCCGGCACAGAAGGTGAGAGTCACGACCATGCGGGGCTCCGCCCCACACCCCGGCCCTCTCTCGGAGGGGGCCAGGGGACGCGTGGCGATCTCGCGGTGCGTGGAGTGGTCAGGTGGTGGGGTCGCGGTGCGGCCCCCTCCTCGACCGGGCCCCCGAGGGGAGTGCAGCCCACCACGGGGCGCAAGGCCAGGCCGCTCCGCGGTCGCCTCCGGCGAGCCTTGCACCCCGCAGCGGCCCGCACTGCGCAAGCGCTGCCCGACCGAGGAGGGAACCACCCCGCTCGGCCCGACTTCTACGGCGGCCGCCGTCAAGGCGCTCGCCCTCTCATTCGCGGTCGGATTTTTAGAACTTCCGCAGGCCAGATGGGGCGGCAGCGGTGGGCGGTTTACATGGCGGGCCGTCTGCCGGATGCCGCTCTCGTCGTTGTGCGCGGGGACCAGGCCAGCGGCGAGGGAGGGGAGGCCGGGGCCGGGCCTGCTCGTCGGCACTCCACGCGGTCGAGGGACGGGCGCCGTACCGGCTCCGTCACGGATGCGGGCGCGTGAGCGGACCGTCCGCCAGTCGTGGCCGAGGGGGAGCTGCTGCTGCCGCGTGGTGGTGGCCGGCCGTCGTGGTCGCTCCGCGTCGGCCCGGGTTTCGTCGTGGCGAGGAGCGTGTCGTCGCTCTGGCCGAGCCAGTGTCGATCTTCTCCACCTCCAATCCATTTCATTTCAATCCATCACCGCAATGCATTGTATTGACGAAATGCAATGGAATGCATTAGACTGGAGTCCTTCACAACGCACCGCGAAGGGGGCACACGATGGGGCTGCGGGACGAAGGCCAGGAGATCCGGCGCGAGGACGGCACCGCCGCCCGGCGGCCGCTGTGGGACACCGGCTGGGGGCCGGAGCGCGCCACCCGCTACGCCACCCGGTGCGCGCGATACGTCGCCGTGGACCGCCTTCAGTTGCGTGCCCGCGGCCACGCCGCCGTCCGCCTCGACTTCCCTCACGCCGCCGGTCGCGGCGCGCTGCGCGCCGAGGCCGCCCTCACCATCGCCGCCCGGTTCGGCGCGGAGGCCCGCCGCCTGGACCGCTCCGGGCGCGCGCTGCGGGTGACCGGCCCCGCCGAGCAGGTAGCCCGCTACACCGCCGCGCTCCCCCGCGTCCTGGACCACGCCGAGCAACTGGCCAGTTGGGCCGCCCGCATGTACGGCGAGTGCACCCGCCGGCCCCAGTACGCCGACCACTTCGAGGCCCTGGGCGCCAGTAGGCGCCGGGCCGCCGCCTACTTCCGTGCCGTCGCCTTCCGCCGGATCGTCCAGGTCCTGACCGGACCCCAGCCCGCCGCCGTGCCCGAGGTCGACCCCGCCCTGCCCCTGTGGGAACAGGCCGAGACCCTCGCCGGAGTTCTCGGCGAGTACGGATGGGTCGAGATCCGCGACGCCTACGACCCGGCCGCCGCCCTGCAACTGCTCGACAACGCCGAGCAGCTCGAGGTCCCGGCCGCGCGCTGGACGGTCACCGCCGCGCACGGCGAGCAACTGGCCCTGTTCGACAGCACCTCACCCGCCGCGGCCGGGCCGGTCGTCGTCATCCCCTGCTCCGGCCCGAAGCTGGGCCGCGCCGCCTCGGCCGGGGAGCTCTACACCGGAGACCTGCACACGCACGCCCGCCGGACCGCCGACGCCCTCACCGCCCACGGTGGCACCGTCCTGGTGCTCAGCGCGTTGCACGGTTTCCTGCCGCTCGACCAGCTCATCGAGCCGTACGACCACACATGGAAGGACCCCGGCAGCATCACCGAGGAGGAACTGCGCGCCCAGGCCGCCGAACTCGGTCTGACGGACGCCGACGTCGTCCTGCTCACCCCGGGCGAGTACACCAAGCGCGCGGCCGCCGTCTGGCCGCGCGCCCGCACCCCGCTTGCCCACCTCGGCATCGGCAAGCAGCGCGGCCGACTGACCGCGCTGCGCGAGCGGCCCGAGCAGTACGTCCCCGCGGCGTGAATCTCTCTCCCGAACGTCACCACCACCCTGCGAAAGAGGGACAACCAATGGACGCCGAGCAGCAGACCGTTTGGCTCGTGACCCGAGGCGAAGACCCCGGCGCGATCCCGTGCGAGGACGAGGCCACCGCCCGCGCGTGGGTCGAGGCCCAGTACCTGGGGTCCGTGTACTCCGAGGACGCAGCCGCCGCCGTCCTGCGCTGGGACGACGACGGGGAGCTGATGGACGACTCGATCCCCGGCAATTACCAGGGCACCGGCTGGACCGTTCGTGAGGAAGAGGTCATCCGCGCCGCCGACTTCCCGAACGCTGAGAGGAGCCTCGCGTGAAGGCTCTGACTGTCCGGCAGCCGTTCGCAGACGCCATCATCCACGGCCACCCTCGCTACGGGCTCAAGACCGCCGAGAACCGGCCCAAGCCCATCCCGCCGAAATACCTCGGCGAGACGATCCTCATCCACGCCGGGAAGGCATGGCATCCGCTCGGCAAGGACGTGGACTGGGAGCAGCGGCCCGACGCCCGCATGGCCATCATCGGCACCGCCCGGCTCATCGGTGTCCACGTCGACGGCGGGTGCTGCGCCCCGTGGGGCATGGTCGGCTACTTCCACTGGCAGCTCGCCGACGCCCGCCCGCTCACCACCCCGATCCCCGACGTCGCCGGGCAACTCGGCCTGTGGACCCCGGACGACGACATCCAGGCCGCCGTCCACGCCCAGTTCCTGGCAGGAGCCGCCGCCAAGCCCTGATACGGCACGCTGTTGACCGCGCGCCGACGACCTCCCCCAACGCCGAGTAGGAGCACCGACCATGACCGAGCTGCACACCGAGCAGACCGTCGACCAGGACGCCGACGAGTGCGTGTTCCCCGACTGCCACCGCCGCCGGGTGCCGAAAGACCCCAGCGTGCGGGGGCAACCGCCTAAGTACTGCGACGACCCCGAGCACAACGCCGCCACGGCGTGGAAGGCGAAGCAGAAGGTCAAGAAGGCCAAGCAGAAGCAGTCCGCCGACTCCACCGTCCAGGAGGAGGACACCGACCGCCCGGTGACCGGTGCCGCCGCGACCGCAGTGCTCGTGCGCGAGTCCGTCCTCACCGCCGTCCGCGAGCTGGAGGCCCAGCTCCCGAGGTACGTCGAGCTCATGGCGCAGGTCACTGACCCGGAAGCCGCCGAGGCCCAGGTCGCCGCCGCCGAGACACGCGCCGAGGCCCGGGTCGCCGAGGCCCAGCAGGAGCTCGTCACCGAGCGCGGCCGCCGGGAGGCCGCCGAGCGCCGGGCGAAGAACGCAGAGCAGGCCAAGGACGAGGCCGACGAGGCAGCGGACGAGGCGCTCCGACAGCTCGAAGCGGCCAAGGACAGGTTCGAGGCTGAGGTCGCACGCATCCAGGAGGAGCGGGACACCGCTGTCGCCGCCGCCGAGCGTCAGCGGGACGAGCAGATCGAGCAGGCTGTCGCTGCCGCCGAGGAGAAGGCCACGCAGGCCCGCGCCGACGCGGCCGCCGCCGCCGAACGCGCCGAGGAGCAGGCAGCCGCCAAGGTCGCCGAGGCTCAGCAGCGTGCCGCCGAACGCATCGAGCAGGCCGATGCCGCCGCAAGTACGGCACGTGCCGAGGCCCAGGAGGAGGTCACCCGCGTCCGAGCGGAGGCGGAGACCGCCGTCGCGACCGCTCGCCAGGAGGCGGACGCCAAGGTCGCCGACGCCGAGCGCCGCGCCGACGAGCAGGTCGCGGCAGCCGAGGAGGCCGCAGGCAAGGCCCAGACGGAGGCCCGCCGCCAGGTCGAGGAGATGGAGAAGACCGTCGAGCAGGAGAAGGCCGGCGCCCGTGAGGTGAAGGCCAAGGCCCTGCGGGACGTCGAGGACGCCAAGGGGCGCGTGCACGAAGCCCAGGGCAAGGTCGAGGACGCGCAGGCTGCCGCCCGCCAGGCCACCGCCGACGCCAACACCAGGATCGAGGCCGCCAAAGAGGTAGCGGCGGACCTGCGCGAGGAACTCCAGCGGCTGCGCGCCGACGCCGAGGCCAAGACCGCCCGTATCACCACGCTGGAGGCGAAGAACGGCGAGCTGTACGACGAGCTCCGCAAGGTCGACGCCAAGGCCCGGGACGCCGCTGAGAAGGAGCGCGAGACCCGGCGCGAGCTGGAGGTTCTGAAGAGCCGGAAGAAGTAGAACCGGCCATCGCGCGAGATCCGGCCAATCGAACGCAACCAGGTTGCGGAGCTGTGCATTTGAGATGCAACCTGGTTGCTATGACGAACACTCAGGAGCCCGTCGCCATGCCGCCCCAGCTCACCGTCCGCGAGACCACCCCCGACCAGGTGCCGCCCCTGCCCGACGCCGAGAAGGCCCGCAGGTACATCGACACCGAAGGCCGGTACGCCGAAGGCGCCCTGCACGCGGGCGCCGGCGCCTACCAGAAGCTCGTACTGGACGTCCGGCGCGGGGAGCTCTACTTCTACTGCAACGACTGGCGCGTGCCGCGCGACCCGAACAACGACGTCAGCTTCCCGCCCAACGAAGGCATCTGGTCCCCGTTCCACTGGTTGAAGGTCCCGGACATCATCTGGTGGACGATCGACGCCCATTTCCACGTCACCGAGCGCCCGTTCCTCACCCTCGACCAGGGCAACGCGTTCGCCCGCACGGTGGCCCCGCTCGCCGAGGCCCTGCTGCTGAACCTGCTGCCCGTGCCCGGCACCGACACCTACGACTGGAGCGCGGAGGCCGCCAGCGCGGGCCTGGACATCATGGCCGCGTGCACCCGCCACCAGCCCCCGCCGAAGGGCCGCCGCCCCGAGCTGGTGAACATGGCCGAAGCCGTCTCGGTGCACCCCGCCCTCGTCCAGGACCGATGGGCCACCCTCGACGACACGCAGCTCGACGAGGCGGCCGAGCACCTCAACCGGTGCGGACTGAGCCACAACCCGGCCATCGCCGAGGGCCTCGGCATCGACGCCAACGCCCGCGACGCCTCGCTCGTCGGCACCCGGGCCTGGCTGTACGAGTACCGCCGCAAGGCCGCCGCCGGGCGCCCGATGCAGAGCCTCGCGGTCTGGCTCGCCGCAAACCCGCTCGTCGTCACCGCCGACACCACCAACGCCGAGCTGGAGACCGTCCCGGAGCAGGCCGCCGCGGCGGCCGCCGCCGAGGGCATCGTGCTGCTCGGTGCCACCACACAGGCCGCGCGCACCCGCCGGGAGCAGCTCCGCCAGGAGGTCCTCGACGAACTGGCGACGTACGGCAAGGCCCGCGCGGACGCCGAAGCCGCCGTGAAGTCCAACCGCGCGGCGGTCTACGCCCGCCTGTACCGCACATTCGCGTGGGAGGAGCGGTACGACGGCCGCCCGGCCGTCAGCGACACCGACCTGGGCAAGCTGGCCCGGGTCAGCCGCCAGGCTGTGGGCAAGCTCCGCGAGCAGCTCGACGAGACCGCCCTCGAGGAGGAGACCACCAATGTCTGACCTCAACCCCGTCCGGCCCGCCGCCCTGTTCGCGGCCGCGCTACAGGAACTGGCCCAGGAATACCCCACCGACCCGGAGGGCACCGCTACCGTGCCCATCACGGTCACCGACCCGACGACCGGCGAGCAGCACCAGGCCCACGTCGAGCCCGGCCAACTCGACTGGATCACCAGCGCGGTCATGGACCTGATGGCCACCTTCCGCAACGCGCACGCGGACGGGAGCGGCCAGTGCGGACACTGCGCCGGCAGCGGGAAGGCGAGCCCCGCGTAACCCCCCGCGGGCGCCAGGACGACGAGGAGGAGCAGGCCATGGCAGAGCAGCAGCCCGTGCCGTGGGCACTCCTGGCCGCCGACGCCGCGACCGTGGAGCGCTATCGGGCCAAGGTCTACGACCGAGGCCCGGACCGGTGCGCGTTCTTCCTCGGCGCGATCAGCAGCTCCGGGCACGGCAAACTGAGGGCCGGGTCGAGGAAGGCCGGCACCTCCCGCGTGGTCACCGCCCACGTCCTCGGCTACGTCATCACCAACGGCGCCACCGCCCTCCCCGAGGGCCACGTCGTCCGCCACACCTGCGACGAGTCGAGCTGTCAGCTCCCCACCCATTGGGCGACCGGCGAGCGGCTCGACAACATCCGCGACTACTACGCCCGCAGCCACCGGGCCGGACACGCCCTCAGCGACGTGCGCGGCCCGGACGGACGGGCCGTCGCCATCCGCGACGCCATCCTCACTGCCCAGGCGACCGGCGCCGACGTCGAGGCCGCCATCGCCGCAGCGATTGCAGCGGGTAACCCCTCGGGCGCCGTCCAGGACGCCCTCTTCTGACCCCCGGCCGGTAACAGTTGGCACCCCCGCACGTTGATTCATCCCCATGCACATGGGGAAAGGAGACTCACATGGCCGACCCGAAGACCGACCCGGGCCGCGAGGGCACCCGCCTGATCGCCGCGCTGGAGAAGTGCTGGACCGCGATCCAGCGGAACCACCCCGACCTCCCGCCGGTCCTGTTCATCACCGGAACCGGAATCCCCCGCCGCCAGGTCGAGCGACCGAGCAAGTCGACCGGCGCCCGCCGCCGGCGGGAGTTCGTCACCCGCGGGCACCACTGGGCCGACCGGTGGGCCGTGGCCGAGCAGGAGCAGCGCCTGGCGGAGCTGTTCGTCGCCGGGGAGACCATCCGCGACGGAGGCGAGGAGGTCCTCAAGACCCTGCTGCACGAGGCCGCCCACGCACTCGCCCATGTTCGAAAGATCCAGGACGTGTCCCGGGGCGACCCCCGTTGGCACCGCAAGGAGTTCGCACAACTGGCCCGCGAGACCGGACTGGAGCCGCCGAAGAAGTCGGAGAAGTCGTTGGGTTTCTCCAATTGCAGCCTCACCGACGCGACCCGCAAGAAGTACGCCGCCGTCATCCGCCAGATCGACGGAGCCGCCCTCCCCGGCCTCGGCGGAGCCGACCAGGACGACACGGAGGAGGAGAAGCCCACCGAGCCGGAGACCCCCGGCTCGACGAGCGGGAAGCGGGTCAAGGTGAAGTGCGGGTGCCGCCCCGACCCCCGGGCGTTCCCCGTCACGCCAAAGGTCCTGGCGGAGGGACCGATCATCTGCGGACTGTGCGGCGAGCCGTTCGCCCTTCCCGACGAGGAGGACCAGGGCGACGCCGACGACACCGAGCCCGGCGCCGAAGCGGAACCCGAGTCCCCCACCGCCGAGCCCGTCGCTGCCCTCCCCGAGCCCCGGTCGCCCGAGGCCAACGAACTCCAGGAATCCGCCATGGACATGGGGCACTGACGCGCCCGCCGGGGCCCGCCGCAGGCGCGGCCCCGGGCGTGTGTGGACCGGTCAGCTTCCCCATGTGCATGGGGCTCGGCACGGCGCCGGCGCGCGAAGCGCGCGGCGTTCTCGGCCGCCGCCGAAAATCACTCGTGGTAACAGTCGAGCCCCCGACCTGATGCTCATGGTCGGGGGCTCCGCGCGTCTGTGGCGAGCGTACAGGGCCCAGCGCGCCCCGGTCGAGCTTGCTGTTCTGAGAGGCGCTCACGCCGCCCTCTCAGACTCTCCAGGCCCCCGTCTCACAGTACCGGCCGAACCCTTCCGAACCTCACACCACAGCCCCATCACGCAGCACCTCAGCATCCCCATTCATCCACCTCAGCTCACCGATCAACCCCTCTCCTACCGTCCGCCGCATCCACCTGATACAACCCCTACTACATAACACACCTAGGCATTCTTAATTTGTCGGTGTCGCTGCCGCTCGTGATCGCGTACCATCTGTGATCGTGCTACGCATCACGGCGATCTCAGGCGGAGAGGCAGGGCTGAACTACCTGCTCTCCGGATCGGGTTGTGCAGGCGAGCACCAGGCCGAGTCCGAACTGGGGCTCGATGGGCCGGAGGGGTACTTCGCCAAGGGGACGGAACGCGGAACTCCGCTTGCTGTCTGGATTGGTGAGGGGCTCTCAGAGTGGGGTCTCACCGCAGGTGCGAATGCCACGGAGCGTGACATCCGAGCCGTGTTCGGGAAGCACGCGCACCCCGAGGAGTACCGCCAGGCGATCGGCCAGGCGAAGGCGTACATCGACGAGAACGGCATCACCGGCACGGCCGCGCAGAAGCTCATGGACGACGCCGAGGCGAGCGCCCGGCGGGGCCGGAAGCCGTACGAGTTCCGCACGATCGAGCAGCGCGTCGAGGACCGCCTGGCCAAGGAGCCGACCGCCGATCCGGAGCGCGTGGCGGAGATCCGGAGGGAGGAGCGCGACAAGGGCCAGCGCTCCCCCGCCATGTACTTCGATCACACCTACTCGGCCCAGAAGTCGGTCTCCACCTACCTCACCGCGCTGGAGGCCGCCGGCCGCCATGAGGACGCCGCCAAGGTCCGCGCCGCGATGAACGAGGGCATCCAGGCCGCCATGAAGACCTTCCAGGAGGAAGCCGGATTCGGCCGGATCGGCTACCACGGCAATGCGAAAGGCGACCGCCCATCGACCGGCCGGTACGTCGACTCCACCGGCTTCACCGCCGCGATCTTCACTCATGAGGTCTCGCGTGCGGGAGACCCGCAACTGCACGCCCATGTGGCAGTTCTCAACAAAATCAAGGTCTACGACGCGGACGGGAACGAGCGCTTCGTCACCCTCGATTCGCGTGCCGTGAGCAAGGCCCGCGAGGCCGCGGCCGCCGTCTTCGAGCGGACGATGGAGCAAGCCGTCGAGCGGGATCTCCCCGTCGTGTTCGGAATGCGCCCGGACGGCCTGGCCCGTGAGATTCAGGGGTTCGAGCCGGAGCTGCTCGCCGCCCTGTCGGAGCGTACGTACGAGGTCGAGCAGCGGTACGAGGAGTTGCACGAGCAGTACGTCCAGGACCACGGCCGCGAGCCCTCCCCGTACACGCGGACCCGCCTCCGGGAGATGGCCACGCTCGACACCCGCGACCCTAAGCGGAATGAGCACCAGTCGGCCGAGGCGAGGATCGAGCGCGCTACGCGGATCGCCGAGGAGCACGTCGATGGCGGTCTGCTCGGTGCGCTGGAGCGGGTCGAGCAGACCGGCATCGAGGTTCGGCTTGCGGAGGTCGACGTCCCCTCGTTCGACCGTGAGAAGGTCATCACGGAGTCGCTGGAGGCCCTGCAGACCAAGCGGTCGACGTGGGACCGCAGCGAGCTGATCCAGCAGTTGAACACCACGCTCGGTGACGACCTGCCCCGGGACCTGCCCCTCGCGCCGCTCGCCAACGAGCTGGCCGACGAGGCCCTGAAGTCCGGCCGGTACGGCGTCGTGCAGACCGCCGGCCTGAGCATCATCGAGGACGCGCCGTCCCGCATCCGGCAGAGCGACGGCCGCTCGGTGTTCTCCCCCAGCGCCCTGGCCAGCGAGAAGTTCGCGTTGGAAGAGCACCTCAGCGACGAGGGCCGTGTCGCGGCTCGTGCCCACCAGACCGGCGCCCCGTGCCTGGCTCCGCCCACCCTGGATCAGGTGGTCAAGGAGTCCGGCGTCACCGCCGACCAGGCCGACGTGGTCCGCGGAGTCCTCGGCGACAGCAAGCGAATCAGCGTGGTCGAGGGGCCCGCCGGCGCGGGCAAGTCGTACGCGACCGGCGTCATCGCCGAAGCCTGGCAGGAGCACACCGGAGGCCGCGTCATCGGCCTCGGCCCCTCCCAGGTGGCCGCCGAAGTCCTCGGCGAGGAAGGCATCGAGCTCCGGACCAACACCAGCCGCTTCCTCGACGTCTACTCGCAGGGCCTCGGCAACCGGGAAGACGTCGAGAAGTTCAAGCTGCGTACAGGTGATCTGGTGGTTCTGGATGAGGCTGGCATGGCGTCCACTGACGACATCTCCCGTGTATCGGAGATGTGCGAGACGGCCGGGGCCAAGCTCGTGCTCATCGGTGACCAGCAGCAGTTGCAATCTGTCGAGGCCGGTGGCCTGCTGCGCTCGATGGTCGAGGAGGGCCCGCACTACAGCCTCAGCAACGTGCGCCGCTTCCGGGAGCCGGACGGCACGGTCCGCGAGTGGGAAGCCAAGGCGAGCCTAGACCTGCGCCGCGGCGACGTCCGCGCGCTGGACGAGTACGAGCTGCAGGGCCTCATCCAGGGCGGCACGCTGGAGGAAATGAAGGCCGACGTCATCCGGGCGTACGTGGCGGACACCCTCGCGGACCGCGAATCCGTGGTCATGACCGCCACCAACGCCCGCGCCACCGAGGTGAGCAGGGAAATCCGCACGCAGCTCGTGCGGTACGGGCTGGTCGAGGAGAACGGCCTCCCGCTCGTCGACGACAACCGTGCAGGTGTGGGCGACCTGATCCAGACCCGCGAGAACGACGCGAAGCTCAAGGACTCCGAGGGCCGGCTCGTGCTGAACCGCCGGGTCTACCGGGTGACCGGCATCGGCGAGGACGGGCAGCTCACCGCCCGCCGGGTCGGCGGCCGCGACGCCGATGGGACCGAGCGGCTCGCCGGCACCGTCACGCTCCCCGGCTCGTACGTCGAGAAGAACGTCGCGCTCGCCTACGCCGGCACGGTCAACGCGGTGCAGGGCCGCACGGTCGGACACGGCGGATACCTGCTGGTCGAAGAGGGGATGAACCGGCAGCAGGTGTATCCGGGACTCACCCGCGCCCAGCGGTACAACCGGGCGTTTTGTGCGAGCCAGGTCCCGGCCGACGAGCACCGGTTGCAGAGCCTTGACCAGGACGCGATGTCGATGCTTCAGGCCGCCGTCGAGCGTGACGGGGGCGAGCTGGCCGCGCTGCAGGAGCTGCGCGAGAGCCAGGACTGGGCGGAGTCGATCCCGGCGCTGGAGCCGCGCTGGCGCGACTACGTCACCGAGCACGTCCGCAACCAGTACGAGCCGCAACTGCGCCAGTTGCTGAACGAGACGCAGTACGCCGAGATGCGGCAGCAGGACCCGAGCACCATCTACCGGGCCCTGCGCGAGGCCGAGCTGGCGGGCCACGATGGGCAGCGCGTGCTGCACGACGCCATCACCTGCGCGTCGATGACGTCCCCGGAGCCGGACAACGTCACCGCGCTGATCAACTGGCGTATCGAGCGGGAGCTGGAGCACCGCCAGCCGGAGAACGCCCCGGCCGGGCACAGTTGGAGCGACCGCACGCCCCAGATCCCCGGCATCGAGGGGCAGGTCGCCCAGGAGATGGCTGGGGCCATGGACGCCCGGCGCGACGTGCTGGGCGAGCGCCTGGCGGAGGAGCCCCCGGAGTGGGCGGTCCGTCACCTCGGCCCTGTGCCCGAGGACGTCCTGGAGCGCGCTGAGTGGGCGCGCCGCGCGGGCACCGTCGAGGGGTACCGCGAGCTCTACAACATCGACGCCCCGAACACCGCGATCGGCCGTCTGCCGGCAAAGGGCGCGGTCGAGCAGCGCGCAGCGTGGGAGGCCGCGCACTCCGCACTGGGCCGCACCGAGGACCAGGAGGCCCTCGCGCGGACGTCCGACGCCGCCCTGCGGGAGATGGCCGCCCGCTACGAGCGGGAGAAGGTGTGGGCCCCGGCCCACATGGGTGAGGAGCTTTCCGAGGCTCGCCAGATGGTCCTGCGCTACGAGGAGAAGGCGATCCTGGCCCAGGCCGATGCCGACCAGTGCACGGACGCCGCCGAGCGCGCGGAGCTGGAGGCTCAGGCCCGCGGCTACGAGGACCTGGTGGCCAACCTGTCCGAGCGCGTCGGGGTCATGGAGCAGATCGACGCGGCCCGCTCCGCCTGGTACGAGGAGACCGCCCCGGCCCGCGAGGCCGCCGAGGCCGCACGGGACGAGCTGGACCGCCGTGGTCTCGACAACCAGGTCCAGGCCCAGCAGGACGCCGACGAGGCCGAGCCGCAGCGTGAGGAGGTCCTCGAGGAGGAGCTCGTCACCGAGCCGGAGTACGACCTCGACCAGGCCGCGGAAGTCGACTGGGAGATCGAGGGCGAAACCCTCGACCAGGCCCCCGAGCAGGCCGCCGAGATGGAGCTCCCCCTCACACACCAGGAGCAGGAGGAGCTCGACCAGGCGCTCGCAGCGTACGAGCAGCGGTACCGGGCAGCCGAGGTCGCGCACGACGTCGACCAGGCGCCGGAGGTTGACTGGGGTGTAGAGGGCGAGACCCTCGACCAGGCCCCGGCCGCCGATGTCGAGCGGCAGTTGGACGAGCAGGACGAGCAGCAGCGGATCGAGGACGAACTGGCTGCCGAGGCCGCCGCGTACTACGAGGACCGGCGAGTCGAAGCGGAGCAGGCGCCGGAGCTCGACTGGGAGATCGAGGGCGAGACCTGGCAGGTCGAGACGCAGGGCCAGGACATGGAGACGGAGCTCCAGCCGGAGGAGGTCGCGCAGACCACCGCGGCGGCGGACGTTTACGCCTACCAGCCGGACCCGGAGCTGGACGCCGCGCTCGCCGCGTACGAGCAGCAGCTACGCGAGCAGGCCGTGGCCGCCGACGAGGCCGAGCCGGAGTACGACCTCGACCAGGTCCCGGAGCTCAACTGGGAGATCGAGGGCGAGACCCTTGGGGAGAGCCCGGAGCAGGACGTCCAGGCCGACGCCGAGGCGGCCGCCGAACCGCAGATGGACGGGCAGGAACAGGAGTCCGCCCCGGAGGTGTCGGCGGCCGTGGTCGAGGAGGTGGACCAGAACCGTGAGTTCTACGAGCAGCAGTACGTCGAGCAACTGATTCAGGCCCAGAGCGAGCGCGAGGCCCAACCGGAAGCCCAACAGGCTGCCCCCGAGCCGCAGCCTGGCCAACAGCTCCCGGCCCAACTGGCGGATCTACAGGAGGAGCTCGACAAGGCGCACGGAGCACTTGCCGAGATTGCCGCCCGCCAGGCGGAGCGTGAGCAGGCCGACGACGCGGTCCGCACTGAGCAGGCCGAGGCCAGTCGTGCCTACGAGGCCGAGGTCGAGATTGCGCCGGAGATCCAGCAGGATCAGGGCCCGATCATCAGTTACTGATGCCGCTCGCAGAAGATTGCGCCTGGTGGCCGGGTGTCAGCACCGGCCCGTACGCTCAACCAACCAGGAGGTGAGCCGAGTTGAGTACCGGGGAGTGGACGCCGCCCGAGCTGCGGTCGCAGGACGAGCTCAAGGCGATGATCGCGTACGTCACCGAGCACGGATACGGCACCACGAGCAAGACCTACGTCCGCGGCCTGCTTGCCGCGCTGAATTGGGTGACGGGCGCGACGGCCGTCTCCCCCATCACCGGCACGTC
>NZ_JAHLEM010000164.1 GCF_018883605.1 Streptomyces niphimycinicus
GGTCGCAGGACGAGCTCAAGGCGATGATCGCGTACGTCACCGAGCACGGATACGGCACCACGAGCAAGACCTACGTCCGCGGCCTGCTTGCCGCGCTGAATTGGGTGACGGGCGCGACGGCCGTCTCCCCCATCACCGGCACGTCGCTCGGCCGGCCGGTCACCGGTATGGACGCCAGCAGCGAGCACGGCCGGGCGTACGAGGCCCTGTACCCCACGAGTGATCCCGCCCTCTGGAAGGTCACCCAGGACAACGGTCAGGACTACACGCTCGCCGTCGAGCACACCCTGATGTGGGTCACGGGGGGCGACATGGGCTTGGCCGTTCCGGCTGACTGGCCTTGGCCCCAGGACCGGTAGCAGAGGCCGTAGCCGTACGCCAACCAGGAGGTGAGCCGAGTTGAGTACCGGGGAGT
>NZ_JAHLEM010000165.1 GCF_018883605.1 Streptomyces niphimycinicus
AGCGCGGCGAACGCGGCGGTCCAGCCGGCGACGCGGCGGCGTCCGCGACGCCCGCGGCCGGTGGTGTCGTTCGTCATGGTGGTGTGTCTCCCTCAGCCCTGGTACCGGGCGAATATTCCGGTGAACTGCCAGGGCTCCTGGGCGACTCCGGAGCAGGTGTCGTCGTTCGGGTAGGCGCCGGGGCAGGGGCGGTCCCGGTTGACGGACCAGAAGGAGAGCCGCGACAGATGGTGCTGGGAGGCGTAGTCCAGGATCGTCTCGAAGTCGTCGGTGGAGACGGTCTCGTTGACGTCGGTGATGCCGTTCATCGAGGACAGGCCGCTGTGCCGGTAGGCGTCGTCGTCGCTGTAGCCGTAGGCGCCCTTGACGGCGTTCTTCAGACCGTCGGTGGCCTGCTTGGTCAGCTCGCCCATGTTCTGGCCCTCGCCGCCGAAGTCGAACGGCATGATGGTCCAGCTATCGGCCTCGAAGTCGGATTCGGCGGCCCGGCGGATCATGCTGTCGTCGGGGCCGTTCTGATCGCTGGGGAAGGTGACGTAGGTGAGCAGCCCCGGGTTGTCGGCCTTCACCTGCTTCAGGGCGTCGATCGTCTTCTGCTGGACGGCCGGGTCGTCGTAGGCGTCGCCTTCGATGTCGATGTCGATGGCCTTGAGCCCGTAGGCGTCGATGACCTTCTGGTAGGCCCCGGCGAGGGCGTTGGCGTCGGCGCAGGACTGCTCCAGCTTGGCGCCGCTCGCGCCGCCGAAGGACGGCACCACATCGCCGCCCTTGGCCCGTATGGCCTTCACGGTCTGCTCGTCGGCCCCGCCGGTCAGCGGGCGGCTGCCGTCCCACTGCGGGGAGCAGTTGCCCGAGTCGAGGACGAAGGCGAGGGTGAACCAGCGCACGCCGGTGGCGTCCATCACCTCGCCCGGGTCCGGCGGGTTGCCCCATCCGTTGTACAGGTAGGGGGCCACGGCGGCGGGTGCGGCGGACGCCGCGGTGGGGGCCTGACCGGGGCCTGCGGCCCAGGCCGCCGCGGTCGTACTCGCGACGGCGGCCACGGCGGCCACGGCCAGGGCGGTCCGCCGCCGGCGGCGGCGGTGCGCGCGGTCCTGGGCGGTGAATTCTTCGCGGTGGTTCATGTGGGGGGATGCCTTCCTCAGACGCGGACGGGCCCCGGCAGTGGCATGTCCGTCGGACAGGTGCCGCCGCGGCCCGCGACATGCGGTTTTCGGCCGGAAGGTCACGGCCGGACTCTCGGCCCATATATTTCGGGAGTTGAACGCGTCCCGTCAATAGGTCCGCACCAATGAAGTGACGTGCCTTCAAGGAGCGAACTCGCCTGCCGCATCGCGCCGATGAACACCTCAACTGTCGGCCGTACGTGACGTGTCCACCCGCGTCCGACTCCGCGCGAGCGCGAAGAACCGGCCAGGAAGAACCGACCGGGGAGAACTCCCGTCCCCAGATGGGATGTCGGGGTCTCAGATGGCCGCGCGGATGGCCCGTTCGAAGCCCTCGACATGGTTGCCGGCGAGCTGTGCGGCCTTGTCGGGGTCACCGGCGACGATCGCGTCGATCAGCGGTCCGTGCTCTTCGACATGGCCGGCCATGTCGGACAGGCGGTCGATGAACAGGCACCAGATGCGCGTGGCCAGATTGTCGTGGCGGACGAGGGTGTCCTCCAAGTACGGGTTGTGCGTGGCGGCGTAGATGGCGCGGTGGACCTGAAGGTCCAGATGCATGAGGTCGGCGGCGGCGTGCCGGTGTGGATCCACGCTCTCAAGATCCCGCCGTAGGGCCGTCAGCGTCGTGCGGTCGGTGGCGGTGGCGCGCCGCGCGGCCCGGGCGGCGGCCAGCGGCTCCAGCTCCTGGCGCACCTCCGAGATATGGGCCAGGTCGGTGATGTTGACCTCGGTGGCGAAGGTGCCGCGCCGGGGGTAGGTGGTGATGAGGCGCTCGTACTGGAGCCGCTTGAGCGCCTCGCGCACCGGCGTCCGTCCGACGCCGAGGGACTGCGCCAACTGGTCCTCGTTGATCGGTGCGCCCGGGCGGATCTCGAGCATGACCAGACGGTCCCGGATGGCGCGGTAGGCGCGCTCGGCGAGGGACAGCTCCTCGCCGTTCCCGGGCTCGGTCGCCACGTTCCGCATGAGACCCCCTTGACCTGTCCGGCGAGCTCCCATACCTTACCGCACAGGCTGATATATCAGTTGCCGATCAGTGGTCCAGTAGTTCGCCTCCCAGGATGGTGCGCACATGGCAGCGAACCCGCCCACCGAGGTCACCACCCCTCTCTCCGTCCCGCTCAGCGAGCTCGACCCGGAGGTCGCCGCCGCGGTCGACGCCGAGCTGCACCGGCAGCGGTCGACCCTCGAAATGATCGCCTCGGAGAACTTCGCCCCGGCCGCCGTCATGGAGGCCCAGGGCTCGGTCCTGACCAACAAGTACGCCGAGGGCTACCCGGGCCGCCGCTACTACGGCGGCTGTGAACACGTCGACGTCATCGAGCGGTTGGCCATCGCCCGGGTGACGGAGCTCTTCGGCGCCGAGGCCGCGAACGTGCAGCCGCATTCGGGCGCCCAGGCCAACGCGGCAGCGATGTTCGCGCTGCTGAAGCCCGGTGACACGATCCTCGGCCTCGACCTCGCGCACGGCGGGCATCTGACCCACGGCATGCGCATCAACTACTCCGGCAAGCTGTACCAGGTCGTGCCGTACCACGTGCGCGAATCCGATCTGCGCATCGACATGGACGAGGTCGAGCGGCTCGCCCTCGCCCACCGGCCCAAGATGATCGTCGCCGGCTGGTCGGCCTACCCCCGCCAACTGGACTTCGCCGCGTTCCGGCGGATCGCCGACGAGGTGGGCGCGTATCTGATGGTGGACATGGCGCACTTCGCCGGGCTGGTGGCCGCGGGCCTCCACCCGAGCCCGGTGCCGTACGCCGATGTCGTGACGACCACCACCCACAAGACGCTCGGCGGGCCGCGCGGCGGGGTGATCCTCAGCCGGGCCGACCTGGCCAAGAAGATCAACTCCGCGGTCTTCCCGGGGCAGCAGGGCGGCCCGCTGGAACATGTCATCGCGGCGAAGGCGGTGGCCTTCAAGGTGGCGGCGGGGGAGGAGTTCGCGGAACGCCAGCGGCGCACCCTGGACGGCGCCCGCATTCTCGCCGGACGGCTGCTGGCCGACGATGTGGCCGAGGCCGGGATCACGGTGCTGACCGGCGGCACCGAGGTCCACCTGGTCCTGGTCGATCTGCGCGCCTCCGCGCTCGACGGACAGCAGGCCGAGGACCGGCTGCACCGCGTCGGCATCACCGTCAACCGCAACGCGGTGCCGTTCGACCCCCGTCCGCCGATGGTCTCCTCCGGGCTGCGGATCGGCACCCCGGCCCTGGCCACCCGGGGCTTCGGCACGGCGGAGTTCCGGGAGGTCGCCGACATCATCGCGCAGGCCCTGATGGACGAGCGGCTCGGCGACGAGCGCACCGGCCTGCTGCGTGACCGGGTGGAAAAGCTCGCCACCGCGTTCCCCCTCTATCCCCGCCCGACCCGGCCGACCCACCCGGCTCACCCGTTCCACCCGCCCCGCCCGAACGGAGACGCGGCATGACCACCACGCCGCTGCCGGAGCACCCGGACTTCCTCTGGCGCACCCCCGAGCCGCGCTCCTCCTACGACGTCGTCATCGTCGGCGCGGGTGGCCACGGCCTGGCCACCGCCTACTACCTCGCCCGGAACCACGGCATCACCAATGTCGCCGTCCTGGAGAAGGGCTGGCTGGCCGGTGGCAACATGGCACGCAACACCACGATCATCCGCTCGAACTACCTGTGGGACGAGAGCGCGGCGATCTACGAGCACGCGCTGGGGCTGTGGGAGCGCCTCCCGGAGGAGCTGGACTACGACTTCCTGTTCAGCCAGCGCGGCGTCCTCAACCTCGCGCACACCCTCCAGGACGTCCGCGAGGGCGTGCGCCGGGTCAACGCCAACCGCCTCAACGGAGTCGACGCCCAGTGGCTGGAGCCGGACGAGGTCGCCAAGGTCTGCCCCATCCTCAATGTCTCGCCCCGCACCCGCTATCCGGTCCTCGGCGCCACCTTCCAGCCGCGGGCCGGTATCGCCAAGCACGACCACGTCGCCTGGGCGCTGGCCCGGCGGGCCGATGAGATGGGTGTTGATCTGATCCAGGGGTGCGAGGTCACCGGCTTCCTCAAGGACGGCGACCGGGTGGTGGGCGTCGAGACCAGCCGTGGCCGCATCCTCGCCGGACGGGTCGGCCTCGCGGCCGCCGGGCACAGCAGTGTGCTGGCCGAGCGGGCCGGTGTCCGGCTGCCGGTGCAGTCCCATCCGCTCCAGGCGCTCGTCTCCGAACTGCATGAACCGGTGCACCCCACCGTGGTGATGTCCAACCATGTGCATGTCTACGTCTCCCAGGCGCACAAGGGCGAGCTGGTGATGGGCGCGGGCGTCGACGCCTACAACGGCTATGGGCAGCGCGGCTCGTTCCATGTGATCGAGCGGCAGATGGCCGCCGCCGTCGAGCTGTTCCCCGTCTTCGCCCGTGCTCATGTGCTGCGGACCTGGGGCGGCATCGTCGATGTCACACCGGACGCCTCCCCGATCATCGGCACCACCCCCGTCGAGAACCTCTACGTCAACTGCGGCTGGGGCACCGGCGGGTTCAAGGCCACCCCGGCCGCCGGCTGGACCTTCGCCCACACCATCGCCACCGGCGAGCCGCATCCGCTGAACGCCCCCTTCGCCCTCGAACGCTTTACGACGGGCGCGTTGATCGACGAACACGGCGCCGCGGCCGTGGCCCACTGAGGAGGACATCGTGCTGCTGATCAGTTGCCCATGGTGCGGTCCTCGCGACGAGACCGAGTACCACTACGGGGGGCAGGCACACGTCCCCTATCCGGGAAACCCCGCGGACCTCACCGATGAGGAGTGGGCCGGGTATGTCTTCTACCGCGACAACCCCAAGGGGCCGTTCGCCGAGCGGTGGATGCACGGCACCGGCTGTCGCCGCTGGTTCAACGTCCTTCGGGACACGGTGAGTTACGAAGTGCTGGCCGCCTACCGGCTCGACGAGCCCCGTCCCGAAATCCCCCAGGCCGGAGGGAACCGATGACCGACCAGCGATTCCGGCTCCCGCACGGGGGCCGAGTCGACCGGGGCACCGTGCTGCGGTTCACCGTCGACGGCCGGGAGATGACCGGACACCCCGGAGACACCGTCGCCTCGGCGATGCTGGCGAACGGGCGCATCGAGGCCGCCCCGTCGATCTACCGCGGCCGACCGCGCGGCATCGTCGCCGCGGGTCCTGAGGAGCCCAACGCCCTGTTGCAGATCGACGGCCCGTGCTCCGAGGGCATGCTGCCCGCCACCACGGCGGAGCTGTACGACGGGCTGTCCGCCACGACGCTGTCCGGGATGGGACGGCTCGACCCGGGCCCCGACCCGGCCGGTTACGACAAGAAGTACGTCCACACCGATGTCCTGGTCGTCGGCGCCGGACCCGCCGGGCTCGCGGCCGCCGCCGCTGCGGCGGGCTCCGGGGCCCGGGTGATCCTCCTCGACGAGCAGCCCGAACCGGGCGGCTCGCTGCTCTCCGGGCGCACCGAGCGGGTCGGCGGGCAGACCGCCCCGGAGTGGGTCGCCGAAGTGCGCGCGGCCCTCGACGCCGCCCCCGAGGCCGTCGTCCTGCGGCGTACCACGGCGTTCGGCAGTTACGACGACAACTACGTACTGGCCCTGGAGCGGCGCACCGACCACCTCGGCGCCGACGCCCCCGAGCCGTCCGAAGGGGTCTCGCGGCAGCGGCTGTGGCACATCCGGGCCCGCCAGGTGGTCCTGGCCACCGGCGCCCACGAGCGTCCGCCGGTCTTCGCGGGCAACGACCGGCCCGGGGTGATGCTCGCCGGGGCGGTGCGCTCGTACCTCAACCGGTATGCGGTGGCGCCGGGTTCCCGGGCCGTGGTGGGCACGACGAATGACAGCGCCTATGACACGGTGGCCGATCTCCACGCCGCCGGAATCGGCATCGCCGCCGTCGTGGACGCGCGGCCCGAGCTGTCCCGCAGGGCCGCCGAGGTCGCCGTGGCGAGTGGGGTGCGGGTGCTGACGGGCAGTGCGGTGGTGGACACCGCGGGCGGGGACCGGCTCACCGGTGTCACCGTCCAGGCCCTCGACGCCGAGGGTCGACTCACCGGTGAGGGCGAGTCGTTCGACTGCGATCTGCTGGCCGTCTCGGGCGGCTGGAGCCCGGTGGTGCACCTGCACAGCCAGCGCCAGGGCACGCTGCGCTGGGACGAGGACCTGGTCGCCTTCGTCCCCGACGGCACCGTACGGGACCAGCACATCGTCGGCGCGGCCCGGGGGACGTACGACCTCGACGGCTGTCTCGCCGAAGGGGCGCGGGCCGGTGCGCGGGCCGCGACGGACGCCGGGTTCCCGGTCGCCGCGCCCGAACCGCCGTCCGGCGACGCTCGGCCCCGGGCCACGGCGGGCCCGGTGCGCGCACTGTGGCTGGTGCCCGCACCCGGCTCCGGCAACGGCCTCAACTCCGCCTGCGAACCAGCCACCTGGGACACCCACTTCGTCGACCTACAGCGCGATGTCACCGTCGCCGACGTCTGGCGGTCCACCGGCGCCGGTATGCGCAGCGTCGAGCACATCAAGCGCTACACCTCGCTCGGCACGGCGAACGACCAGGGCAAGACCTCCAACGTCAACGCGATCGGCGTGATCGCCGAAGCCCTCGGCGCGGGCGCGTCACCCGGGCGGATCGGCACCACGGGCTATCGGGCGCCGTACACACCGGTTGCCTTCGCCGCCCTGGCCGGGCGTGAGCGCGGCGAGCTGTTCGATCCGGAGCGCACGACCTCCATCCACCGATGGCATGTCGCCCACGGGGCGGTGTTCGAGGACGTCGGGCAGTGGAAGCGCCCCCGGTACTACCCCCGGCCCGGTGAGGACATGGACACGGCCGTGGCCCGCGAGTGCCGCGCGGCCCGTGAGGGCGTGGCGTTCATGGACGCCTCCACCCTCGGCAAGATCGAGATCTGGGGCGCGGACGCGGGTGAGTTCCTGGGCCGCGTCTACACCAACGCCTTCAAGAAGCTGAAGCCCGGCATGGCCCGCTACGGTGTGATGTGCAAGCCCGACGGGATGATCTTCGACGACGGTGTGACGCTGCGCCTCGAGGAGAACCGCTACTTCACGACCACCACGACCGGTGGCGCCGCCGCCGTCCTGGACTGGCTGGAGGAGTGGCTACAGACCGAGTGGCCCGACCTCGACGTCCACTGCACCTCGGTGACCGAGCAGTGGGCGACGATCGCGGTCGTCGGCCCCCAGTCGCGCGAGGTCGTGGCCCAGCTCGCCCCCGGGATCGACCTGTCGAACGAGACCTTCCCGTTCATGGCCTTCCGCGAGACCACCCTGGCCTCCGGCATCCCCGCCCGTATCTGCCGGATCTCCTTCTCCGGCGAACTCGCCTACGAGATCAACGTATCCGGGTGGTACGGCCCGGCGGTCTGGGAGGAGGTGTACGCGATCGGCAGGCCGTACGGCATCACCCCGTACGGCACCGAGACCATGCACGTCCTGCGGGCCGAAAAGGGCTACATCATCGTCGGCCAGGACACCGACGGCACGGTCACCCCGCAGGACGCGGGCATGTCCTGGGTGGTCTCCCAGCGCAAGGACTTCATCGGCAACCGCTCGTACTCCCGTGCCGACACCTCCCGCACCGACCGCAAGCAGTTGGTCGGGCTGCTGCCGAGCGATCGGCGGACCCGGCTGCCCGAGGGCACCCAGCTCATCGCGCCGAACGTGCCCCTCACCCCTGAGGCCGGGCCGGTGCCGATGCTCGGCCATGTCACCTCCAGCTACCACAGCCCGGCCCTCGGCCGCCCCTTCGCCCTCGCGCTCGTCGCGGACGGGCGGGCACGGATCGGCGAGACCCTCCTGGCCCCCGTGGGCGAGGACCTGGTGCCCGTGCTGGTGGCCGACACCGTCCTCTACGACCCCGAAGGGACCAGGCGAGATGGCTGAACCGATGAACGCCGAAGGCGCGGGCGCGGGTTCGGGCACGGGCGCGGGCGCGGGCCCGGTGGCGCTGCGCATCAGCCCCCTGGCGCATCTGGCGGCGCGGATGCACACCGCCGCCGTCACCGGCCCGCGCGGAGTCACGCTGACCGAGTGGCCGTTCCGCACCATGGTGAACCTGCGCGTCGACCCCGTCTCCGAAGCGGCCGACCGCGTCGAGAAGTCCCTGGGGGCGCCACTTCCGCGGCAGTGCGGCCACACCACCGCATCGGGTCCCCATACGGTTCTCTGGCTCGGACCCGACGAATGGCTCGTGCTCTCCCAGGCCGAGGGGACTGACGGGACCGCCGTGGCCGCGGAGTTGCGGGCGGCACTCGGCGCGGATCCGGGCTCGGTCGTGGACGTTTCCGCGAACCGCACCACGCTGGAGCTGAGCGGCCCGGCCGCTCGGCAGGTGCTGGAGAAGGGCTGTCCGCTCGACCTGCACCCCCGGGCCTTCGGCCCCGGCCACGCGGTGTCGACCACGGTGGGGCCCGTCGCGGCGCCGCTCTGGCAGGTCGACGACGTACCGACGTACCGGCTGCTCCCCCGGTCCTCGTTCGCCGACTATCTGGCGCGCTGGCTCATCGACGCGATGAGCGAGTACCGCGGCCCGGAGCTGCCCTGATGGGTCGGCCCGTGGTCACCGCGCATCCGGGTGTACGGGCGAGAGCCGGTAGGTGTTCCCGTGGGTGACCACACGCCCGGCGGTGGGCGGCGGGAAGTGGGTGCCGAGCAGGAGCGTGTCCGTATCGGCGAGGGAGCCGAGGAGTTCGCGGCGGGTGGCCTCGGACTGCTCGGGGGCGATGTCCACGCATGAGCCGATGGCGGGGTGGGCGAGCTGGACGGGGTGGTGGATGCAGTCGCCGGTGATCAGCGCCGCCTTGTCGCCGCTGGTGAGCCGGAGGGCGATATGGCCGGGGGTGTGGCCGGGCGTGGGGATCAGCCGCAGCCCCGGGGCGACCTCGGTGCCCTCGGCCGGGACGTCGACCAGGTCGAGCAGTCCCGCTTCCTCGATCGGGGTCACGGAGTCACGGAACATCTGCGCGCGCGGTTCGTCCATGTCGTAGCCCGCCCAGAACTCCCGTTCCGCGCGGGAGGTGAGGTGGCGCGCGTTGGGGAAGGTGGGCACCCACGCACCGTCCACCTCGCGGGTGTTCCAGCCGACGTGGTCGGTGTGCAGATGGGTGAGGATCACCAAGTCGATGGATTCCGGGGGAAATTGGGTGGCGGCCAGCCGCTCCGGGTAGTCGGTGCGCAGATCGCGCCAGGCGGGGTTGGCCCGTGTCTTGCCGTTGCCGATGCCGGTGTCGACGAGCACCTTCAGCCCGTCCACCTCGAAGGCGAAGCTGTGGCTGTTGATGCGCAGGATGCCCTCCTGGTCGGCGAAGTCGGGGCGCAGCCAGTCCTGTCGGGTGACCACGTCCGTGGTGGCGTCGGGCAGCAGCCACGGCCCGGTCTGCGGGGGCAGGGGCACCTCGTCGATGCGGTGGACGGTGATGTCGCCCACGGTCCAGAAGGGGCTGTCGCTGCTGTGCGCTGTGTGCATGGTCCGTCGTTTCCTTGATCTCTAGCGGGCGGGCTTGATCTGGCGCCGTGACGCGGTGAGTGCCGCCACCGCCGCGGCGGCGAGGACGGCGGCGCCGATGGCGTAGGCGTAGGCGGCGGTGCGGAGTCCGTAGTGCTGGGTGGCGGCGCCCGCGGCGATGGCGGGCAGGCTCATCGCCAGATAGCTCAGGACGTAGTAGGCGGCCACGGTGGTGGCCCGGTCCCGCTCGTCGAGCGAGCCGAGCATCATCCGCAGCGCCCCTTGGGAGACGGCGCCGAAGGCGATGCCGGCCAGGGCCGCGCCGCCGAACAGGGCGAGCGGTCCGGCGCCGTGCAGGGCGCCCAGGCTCAGGGCGGCGGAGGGGATGACGGCCAGGCAGCCGCCGGTGGCGGCGGCGGTCGGCGCCGTGCGCCGCAGGGCCCAAACGGTGAGCGCGGCGGCGGCGCTGACGGTGAAGAACACCATCCCGCCCGCCGTACGGGGAGTGCCGGGGGCCACGAGGCGTACGAGCGCGGGCCCCAGGGAGGAGTAGAGGCCGCCGAGCGCCCAGACGGCGACGACACCCGTGCCCACGGTCAGCAGGGCGTGGCGGGCCGAGGGCGGGACGCCGAGCCGCGGGAGCAGCGAGCGCAGCGCGCCGGGGCGCCGCCGCCCGGTCTCCTCGGTGCGGACGACGGCGGCCGCCTGGGCCACGAACAGCGCGGCCAGCAGCAGGTAGACGGTGACGGTGGGCGCGGGGGAGAGGGGGATGAGGAGGGTCGAGACGAGCACGCCGCCGGCCATGCCGGCCACCGGGGTGATGCTGTTGGTCAGGGCCGATCGGCCGGGGCGCAGCGGGTCATCGAGGTCGAGGAGCGCCGCGCCCGAGGCACTGGTGGCCGCGCCGGTGGCCGCTCCTTGCAGGACCCGGGCGGCGATCAGCGGCCCGGCGCCGTCCGCAGTGGCCAGCAGCACCATGGACACGGCCTCCAGAGCCAGCGCGCCCACCAGGACCGGGCGCCGTCCCAGGTGGTCGGAGAGGGCTCCGACGGTGAGCAGGGCCAGCAGCAGGGTCAGGGCGTAGGCGCTGAAGATCACCGTGATGGTGAGCGCGGACAGGCCCCACTGGTCCTGGTAGAGCGGGTACAGCGGGGTGGGGGCGCTGGACGCGGCCAGGAGGGTCGTGAGGACGGACGCGTAGAGGACGAGGGGCGCGGTGTGGTTCGCCGTGGTCTCGCGGAGGGGCGCGGTGTGGTTGGCCGTGGCCTTACGGACGGGGGCGGCTGCGTAGGGGCACTGCGCGGGGGCGCCGGAGGTGGCGCTGGGCATAGGGTTCCTCCCGCTAAAAGCGATGCGTTTGCTTTAAGGGACTGTAGGCCCTACAGTCGACTAACGCAAACCGTTAGCTTTTGTTTCGGGGTTGCCGGGGATCGCCGGGGTCACGCCTCCCGGGGTCGCTCAGCCTCTCCGGCCCATGAGGGAGACACCATGTCCGCTGCTGAACTCACCCCTCCGGAAGCGGCCCGCTGGGCCGCCCGGGCCGGGCTCCCGCTGCCGCCCGAGCGCCACGCCGTGGCGGCGGCCACCGCCAATCACATCCACTCGGTCGTCGCCATCCTGCGCGAACTCGACTTCGGCGACACCCCGCCCGCCCCCGCCTACCGGGCGCGAGAGGAGCGGCACGATGCGGCCGTATGAACTGTCCCTCACCGCGGCCGCCGCCGCGATCCGGGCCGGAGAGCTGTCCCCGGTCGAGCTGGTGGACTCCGTCCTGGAACGCGTCGAGCGGCTGGAACCCCATCTGAACGCCTACGCCACGGTGACCGCCGAGCAGGCGCGCCACGCGGCACGCAAGGCCGCGGACGACATCGCGGCGGGCCGCTCGCGCGGTCCGCTGCACGGCATCCCCATGGGGCTGAAGGACCTGATCGACGTCGCCGGTGTGGCCACCACCGCCAGCTCCCGGGTCCGCGCCGACCACCGCGCGCAGGCGGACAGCACGGTCGCCGCGCGCCTCGGCGCGGCCGGTGCGGTCCTGGTCGGCAAGACCCACACCCATGAGTTCGCCTACGGGCTGACCACCCCGCAGACCCGCAACGCCTGGGACCCCGGCCGGGTCGCCGGGGGCTCCAGCGGCGGATCCGCCGTGGCCGTCGCAGCGGGCGCCGCCACCTTCGCGCTGGGCACCGACACCGGCGGATCCATCCGCGTCCCCGCCGCGCTCAACGGGGTCGTCGGCCTCAAGCCGACCTACGGCCTCGTCCCCCGCCACGGCGTCACCTCCCTGTCCTGGTCGCTGGACCATGTCGGCCCCCTGACCCGCACCGTCGAGGACCAGGCCCTGGTCCTGACGGCCCTGGCCGGACACGACCCCCGCGACCCCGCCTCCCTGGACGCCCCCGCGGGGGACTACCGGCCCGGCGCGGACGAGGATCTGACCGGACTGCGCGTCGGCGTGCCGCGCAACTACTACTTCGAGCACGTCGATCCGGAGGTGGAAGCCGCGGTCCGGCGGGCCGCCGACCGGCTTCAGGCCCTCGGCGCGCGCCTGGTCGAGGTCGAGATCCCCATGACCCGCTACATCCAGGCCACTCAGTGGGGTCTGATGGTGCCGGAGGCCACCGCCTACCACGAGCGCACTCTGCGCGCGGTGCCCGAGCTGTACCAGGTGGACGTGCGCACCCTGCTCGAAGCCGGGGAGCTGATGCCCGCCGGGGACTATCTGCGCGCCCAGCGCTCCCGGACGCTGATGCGCCAGGAGTGGGCGCGGGTGCTGGCCGACGTCGACGTGATCGCCGCCCCGACGGTCCCGGCGACCGCGGCCAAGGCCGACCAGGAGACGATCACCTGGCCGGACGGCACCGTCGAAACCGTCTCCGACGCCTACGTACGCTTCTCGGCCCCCGCCAACCTCACCGGAGTGCCGTCGCTGTCCGTCCCGGTCGGCCACGACACGGCGGGCCTGCCGATCGGCATGCAACTGCTGGGGCGGCCCCTCGGGGAGAACGTGCTGCTGCGGGTCGGCCACGCCTACGAGCGGTCCCAGCCGAGCCGGGCGCTCGCACCGGCGGTCTGACGGCGGCCTGGGGCCTGGGGGCCTGGGGGGCACGGCCTGGGGCGTTGGGCCTGGGGCGCACCACTGCCTAGAAGCAAGAGATTTGCTTTAAGGTGGAGAGATGAGCAGGCAGATGGTGCGCCCCGGCGGGCGCAGTGCCCGGGTCCAGGCATCGGTGCACACCGCCGTACGCGAACTCGAAGCGGAGGTGGGCCGCGATGCTCTGACCGTGCCACTGGTCGCCCAGCGCGCCGGGGTCACCCCTTCCACGATCTACCGGCGCTGGGGAGACCTCACGGAGCTGCTGTCGGATGTGGCGGTCGAGCGGCTGCGACCCGACACCGCGCCCAAGGACCACGGCGCCCTGGCGCCCGACCTGGCCGCCTGGGCCGAGCAGTTCCTCGACGAGATGGCGTCCCCCGGTGGCCGTGCCTACATCCGCGACGCCCTGCTCGGCGACCCCGACGGCACCAACGCGGGTCAGTGCTCGGCCTACGCCGCCGACCAGGTCGACCTGATCCTGGCCCGCGCGGCCGCACGCGGGGGCGAGATTCCCGAGGCCGAGATTCCCGAGGTCGAGACGGTCATCGACCGCGTCGTCGCCCCGCTGATGTACCGCATCCTCTTCCGCCCCGCCGGACTCGACGCCGCGTACGCTCGCGGACTGGTGGCGGGACTCCTCGGCCAGGGCGACCGGTGACCGGGCGACCGTTGACCGGGGTGACCGGGGTGACCGGGGTGACCGGGGTGACCGGGTGACCGGACCGGGTGACCGGGGGGCCGTGCGGGCGGGCGCCCGTCGTGCTGGTCGCGGCCCGCAGTGAGAGGCGTGACCGGCACGCTCCCAACAGGCCCTACTCGGCCGTGCCTTCGGGCGGGAGCTGCGCGGGGTAGGGCTCGCCGAAGTCGGCCGAGCGGCTGACCTGCTCCCAGGCGGTCGCCTCGGCGAGCTGGTGCTGGGAGTAGTCCCGCGCCATGGTCGTCGCGTTCACGCCCAGCGGGAGATGGGCCGGGACCTGGTCGCGGTGGACGGTCCGCACGATGATCTCGGCGGCGCGCCGAGGGTCCCCGGCCGCTCCCGTCGTGCTCTGCCGCACCAGCCGGTTCATCGCCCCGACGGTCTCGTCGTAGGCGTCGGGGATGGGGTGGACCGTCATGGAGGAACCGGCCCAGTCGGTGGCGAAGCCGCTCGGTTCGACGACCATGACGCGCACGCCGAACGGTGCGGTCTCCACGGCGAGGACGCGGCTGAAGCCGTCGACCGCGAACTTGGCCGCCTGGTAGGAGGCGATGCCCGGCGATCCGCCGACCCGCCCGCCGATCGAGGAGATCTGCACGACGGTGCCGGCTCCCTGCCGGCGCAGGGTGGGGAGTACGGCCTTGGTGACGTTGTAGACGCCCCAGAAGTTCGTCTCGAACTGGGCGCGGAAGTCGTCGTCGTCCGACGTCTCGATGGGCGACACATTGGCGTATCCCGCGTTGTTCACGAGCACGTCGATGCGCCCGAAGCGGGCGAGCGCCGCCTCGACGGCCTCGTGCGCCGCCGCTGGACGTGTGACGTCCAGCGCGACGGGATGGACGCGGTCGCCGTACTCGCTGAATGCCTCGGCGAGGGCCTTCGGGTCGCGGGCGGTGGCCACGACGTGATCGCCGGCCTCGAGGGCGGTGGTGACCAGTGCGCGGCCGAGACCGCGGGATGAACCGGTGATGAACCAGACCTGTTGCTTCATGCCGTTAGTACAACACCGTTCTCTTAATAATGCAACACCGTTGCCTTACGGGTTCCTATGATGTGGTGCATGACGACGCCTGCCTTCCAACGTGCCCGCAGTACCCAGGCCAAGCAGGCGCGGGAAGAGGCGATCCTGGACGCGGCCCGCACGCTCGGCCACCAGCGCGGGGTCCGGGACGTCACCCTCACCGACATCGCCGCGGCCGTGGGGATGCACAAGTCGGCCCTGCTTCGCTACTTCGAGACCAGGGAGCAGATCTTCCTGCTGCTCACCGCGGAAGGCTGGCGGCAGTGGTCCGCCGATCTGCGCGGCGATCTCGAACGGAGGGCACACGCCACGCCCACGGAGGTCGCCGAGGTCGTCGCCGCCACGCTGGCGGCCCGGCCGATGTTCTGCGACCTGCTGGCACAGGCGCCCCTGAACCTCGAGCGCAATGTCTCGATCGACTCGGTGCGCGCCTTCAAACTGGGGACGTTCAAGGAGATCGAGCTGATCGACGGCGAACTGCGACGGCTGCTCGGGCTGACCGAGTCGCAGTCCGTCGACCTGATCGCCGCGGCCACCAGCATGGCCGGGGCCCTGTGGCAGATGGCCACTCCCGGCCCCCGCCTGCGGGAGCTGTACGAGACCGACCCCCGGCTGGGCCACGCCGTCGTCGAGGTGGAACCCCGCCTGCGCCGCGTCCTCGCCGCCTACCTCACCGGACTCGACGCGGGCCGCTCCGCGACGGCCTCGGCCGACACTCCGTAACCGCCCGGCCGAACCGCGCACGCGGGTCGGTACAGGCCGGTCGGTGGCTCGGGCCCGGCTCAGGCCCGGGAGCTGATGAAGGGCGTGCGGCCCCGGCCCGGTGCCACCGTCGTGGTGACCCGGGTGACGCTCGGCCTCCGGGGCACCGAACCGAACCCGAAGCGCACCGGGGGTTCGACGGGCGCCATCACACCGAGGTCGTCATCCTCGAAGACCGCCGACACCGCGACGATCGGCCTCAGATCCCGCGCGCCGTACCACTCACGGCGACCGCCCCCGGCGCTGCCACGCGTCCGCACATCGGCCGTCAGCAGGCGGGCGGGGACGTCCAGCAGCGCGCTCCATGCCGGACAGCGGGCGAGTGCGCCGGGCACGGCACACAGCAGAAGTCCCAGGGGCCCTCGCCGGCCCGTGGTGAAGCGCATGTCCAGCGCCCCGGCTCTGACGGCCCAGGTGCCCGCCTCGACGCTCACGCGGACCGGCACGATGCGCACCGCGTCGAAGGCGTAGGTGAGGGCGATGAACTCCGCCGTCTCCGGCGTGGGCGCGAGCAGCAGCCGTTCACCGTCAGCGCGCTCGAGCATCACATCGCTGAACGGCCCGAACGGCGACCGCGCCCAGTGGCCCAGCACGATGCGCGTCCCGGAGGAGGTGCCGGTGCCCGCGATCCATCCGTCGAAGCGCAGCCGCGCGGGGCCGGTGGCCTTGCCGCGTTCTCGGCTCACCCAGGGTGGGTCCCCGCCCATCGCGCCCGGAAACGTGCATACGGCACGGGGTGCCCGGCTCCTATCCGATCAGCCGGGTACGGCGTTGCCCGCAGGGAGTACCGGCACGGCTCTTTCGCTCGTCCCGTGCCACCTGCTCCGCGGACATGCGACGATCGGGCCGTGACGGATTCTGTGACCCCACAGCACATCGCCCGCCGCACCTCCGCCGCGGTCGACGCGGCTGTCGGAGCGGCGCGTGATCTCGGCCTCACCGTGACCGATGCCAAGGTGCTCCATGACCTGTTCTCCGTGGTTGTCCACCTCGCGCCCGCACCGGTCGTGGCGCGGGTTCCCACCGTCCTGCCGCGCTACGTGGACCCCGATTCCCAGGCACGCCGCCAGCAGGCGGAACTGGAGGTGACACGGTGGCTCGCGGACCGGGGAACTCCCGTGATCCCGCCCAGTCCTCTCGTGCCGCTGGAGCCCGTTCAGCGCGACGGATTCTCGATGACCTTCTGGCAGTTCGTCGAGGAGCGGCGGGACACCGAGCCCGACTATGTGGCGAACTCCGAAATCACCGCCGACCTGCACGCCGCGATGCGCGCATACCCGGGCCCACTGTCGTTTCTGTCCGCGGCCGAACCGCGGTTCATCGTGGACAGCCTCGACCTGCTCCCAACGCGCCCCGACCTCATCGGCCCGGCCGATCTGGACCGCGCCCGCCGCGAGTGGCAGGTCCTGGAACCTCTCGTGCGCTCACGCGCGGCGTTCGAAACGGCGTTCCCGGGGATCGACCTCCAGCCCATCCACGGCGACTCCCCGCCCGCGAACATCTTCTCCGGGGCGGACGGGGACCTCTATGCCGACTTCGAGCTGGTCACGCTGGGCCCCGTCGAATGGGACCTGGCTGCGCTCGGGCCGACCCTCGAATCCGCCTACGACCGCGGCGCGCGGCGCAACGGCATGAGGCCGTTGAACGAGGACGTCCTGGGCTTCGTGAGCGCCGTGGGGATGCTGCGGGCCATCGCCTCCCTCTCGCTCGTACCGCAACTGCCGCCACTGGTGGAGTACTTGAAGCCGGCCGTCGACCAGTGGCGGACGATGCCGTTCGCCGGCGGCGTGGCCGGCTGACATCGACACGGGACGCCTCACCGGGACCGCCCGGTGAGGCCGGCGACGCGTGTCCGACGCGGCTTCAGCCGCCGTAGTAGGCGTCGAAGTTCTTCGCGAACTCGCCGCCGTTGAACTTGTCCCAGTTGATCGACCAGGCCATCAGTCCGCGCAGGGCGGGCCAGCTTCCGTGGGGCTGGTAGCCGCCGCAGTCGGTCTTCTTCGTCAGGCAGTTCAGGGTCTTGGTCACTTCACTGGGCTGGGTGTGGCCGTTGCCCGCGTTGGGGCTCGCGGGCAGGCCGATCGCCACTTGGGACGGGTCCAGCGGCGGGAACACGTTGTTGGTGTCGCCCGCGACGGGGAAGCCGGTGAGCAGCATGTCGGTCATCGCGATGTGGAAGTCGGCGCTGCCCATGGTGTGGAACTGGTTGTCGAGCCCCATGATCGGTCCGGAGTTGTAGTCCTGGACGTGCAGCAGGGTGAGGTCGTCCCGCAGGGCGTGAATGACCGGGAGATACGCCCCGGCGCGCGGGTCCTGGCCTCCGGAGGGGCCCGAGCCGTAGAACTGGTAGCCCAACTGCACGAAGAACGTTTCCGGGGCCATGGTGAGGGTGAAGTCGGATCCGTACTTCGCCTTGAGCGACTTCACGGCCGAGATGAGATTGACGATCGCGGGGGTCTTCGGGTTCTTGAAGTCGGTGTCGCCGTCGTCCAGCGACAGCGAGTGGCCCTCGAAGTCGATGTCCAGGCCGTCCAGTCCGTACTTGTCGATGATCGCGCCGACCGACTCCACGAACTTGTCACGGGCGGCGGTGGTGGTGAGCTGCACCTGGCCGTTCTGCCCGCCGATGGATATCAGCACCTTCTTGCCCGCGGCCTGCTTGGCCTTGATGGCGGCCTTGAACTCGTCCTCCGACTCGACGTTCGAGCATTCGGTCTGCGGGCAGAGGCTGAAGCGGATGTCGCCGGAGGTGGTGGAGGTGGGTTCGCCGAAGGCCAGATCGATGATGTCCCAGCTATCGGGGACATCGGCCATTCGGGTGTATCCGGAGCCGTTGGCGAAGCTCGAGTGCAGATAGCCCACGAGCGCGTGCTCGGGGAGTGCCGCCTTCGAGCCGGCGGAGGTGGTGCCCGCTTCGGCGGTCGTCGCCGAGACCGTGGCGAGTAGTCCGGCCGTGGCGACGGAGACACATATGCCGGTCAGAACCCTCTTGCTCAGGGGGAAACGGAGGCTCATGGGGACCGCTCCTTGATGTGGGGGGGAAGGCGGAGCCGAACCGAGGTGGGACGGGATGATCGGACGGCGTGGGGGGAGACTGCGCGCGCCCACGAGAAAACAGGACTAGACCAGTGAGTGTCAATGGTACGGTCCAATTTCGAGGTTCCGCACTAGGTCGCCGTGATCGGCTCCCGCCCGCGTGCGGCGCGGAGCGAGGTTTCCCTCCGCCGGCCGTGGCCGTCGTCGACGTTGCCGGAGAGGAGGACGAGGAGGCCGTGCACACGGCGGTGCGGCGGTGGCAGGAGAACCGAGCCGTGGACGGCCAGGGTTGATGCCGCTCGGAGTCCCCGAGCGTAAGCGACGCCCCGCTCGGCGCCGGGCGCGGAACCGCGCACCCGCTCGCGCTTGACCTTCACACTGGTGTGAGGGACTGAGACTCGCAGGGCACGGCTGGAGCGCAGCCGCTGTTCACGTGTTCTGAGGAGGATCAGTCATGGTCTCGATCGATGTCCCCGCCTTCTACGAGGAGTGGGCGATCCGCAGCGGCGGCGTCTTCGACGCGGCCGCCGGGAAGGGGCCCGACACCCTGGAGGACATCCGGCTCGCCTACCGGAAGTTCTTCCAGGACAGCTTTCCGGTGCCGGACGGGGTGACTTTCGACCAGGTGAACGCGGGAGGGGTGGCCGCCGAGTATGCGATCGCCGCGGACCCCGTCCCCGGTCGGCACCTGTTCTATCTGCACGGTGGCGCGTACATCGTGGGGGATCCGCAGGGCTACCGCGGCCTGGTCGGCACCCTCGTCCGGCGGCTGCGGGCACGCGCGCTGGTGCCGGACTACCGACTGGCCCCGGAGGCGGTCTTCCCGGCCGCCGTCGATGACGCCGTCGCGGCCTACCGCTGGCTGCTGGAACAGGAAGTGGCGCCGGAGAACGTGGTGTTCGCCGGTGACTCCGCCGGTGGCGCGATGGCGGTCAGTGCCCTGGTCGCGGCCCGTGACCAGGGCCTTCCGATGCCGGCCGCCACCATCGCCATCTCTCCCTGGGCCAACTTGGAACACACCGGGGCCACGATGTTCACCCTGGACGCCGTGGACCCGTCCGTCGGCCGCGAAGGGCTGCGCCGTGCCGCGGAGGTGTTCCTGGGCAGTGCCCCGCGGAACAGTCCGCTGGCCTCCCCGGTCTTCGCCGACACCCGCGGACTGCCACCCGTACTGATCCAGATCGGCGGCCATGAGGTCATGCTCAGCGACGCCATCAGGCTGGCCGCCAAACTGGCCGAGGACGCCGTACCCACGCGGCTGGACGTCGCACCGGGGATGGGACACGTATGGCATCTGCTCGCCGGTCACCTCCCGGCCGCGGACAAGGCCGTCGCCGATGCCGTTGCCTTCGCGGAGGAGCACCTCCCCGCGGCGTGAGCGTCACCACCCCGCTGGTGAGCGGTGGCCGGGTGGTGCTGGCACCTCCCCGCGGCGTGAGCGTCACCTCGCGGTGGGCGGTCGATTCGGTGGCATGTTCGCCATCCGCGAGGCCCGCGCCCTCCACATGCCCGACGACCGGCTGCCGCCCGCCTCGGCGGTACAGGTCGTCTCGCTGGTGCGGCCGGAGTTCCTCATGGAGGTCGAGGCACTCGCGGTGGTGGCCGGGTGACCGGATGACTCCGACCCCGGATGACTGCGACTCCGGATGACTCGGGATGGCTTACGGCGCGTCGGCGAGCCGGTGCCTGAGGTGGTCGTAGGCCCAGGCGGCGAGGGTGGTCGGGGTGGTGGTCCGGAGGCTGCGGCGCTGTTCGGGTACGAAGTCTTCGCGCAGGCCGGTCGACATTCCGATCACGGCCTCGACCAGGCCGTCCGGCATCCCCGCCTGCTGGAGCTGGGCGCGCATGGCGTCGTCCGTGATCTGTTCGACGCCGATCCGCCGACCGGTGGCAGTGGTGAGGATGTCGCTGACCTCTCGCCAGGTGAGGTCGGCGGGCCCATGAACCGCCTGTACGCAGCGTCCCGACCAGGTGGCGGAGAGGAGACGGGTGGCGGCGACCTCGGCGATATCGCGCGGCGCCACCCAGGCCATCGGTTGGTCGAGCGGAAGGATCACCTGGAGGGTGCCGGTTCGTAGGGCCCCGAGTTGAAGCTCGAGATTGGTGAAGAAGTAGGCGCAGCGGAGGTGGGTGACATCGACGCCCGTGCCATCCAAAGCGATCTCGGTCTGTGCCAGGCCATCGATCTCACCGGCACCATGACGTTTCTCGGCGCCTACGCTGCTTTGGAAGACGACGCGGCCGATCCGGTTCTCGGTGACGGCACGGACCACGCTCCTGGTGGCGCGGTCGTATTCGGCGAGTGGGTCCCCGCTGCCGCTGGTCGGGTTCACCCAGAACAGCGCGTCGATATCGGCGGTCGCGGCCACCACCGCATCGGCGTCGTATTGGTCGACCGGCACGGCATCCACCGCGTCTCGCACCTCGGGCGCCAGCCGGGCGGGGTCGCGCAGCAAGACGCGTGGCCGGACCCCGGCGCGGACCAGTGTGGCGATGACGTGGCGGCCGACGTTTCCGGTCGGCGTGGTGACAGCGATGCGCATCGTCTCTCCCTCTCAGCTCTCGGTTCTCAGCTCTCAGTGGTGGCTCGATCGCAGGTTAGGAGCCAATGCGGTCGGAATCTGTCCTCCTCCCAGGTATCCGGGTGGACCGCCACCGCCCCGGCGCACTGACACTGACTCACCACAGTCAGTGGTCCCAAGGTCTGACTCCCGCCTTCGCCCGTGCGCCCCGAGACGTACGCCGCCGCGTGCTCCGGACGGATGTGACCGTGGGACGGTGCGTGGCAATCTCCGGGGTGTCGGACCAAGCGCGCACACGGGAGCCGCCGTCATGTCCATCAGCGCGTCGCCACCTGCCCCCTCGCTCCTCCTGACCGCCGCGCCCGTCCCCTCGTGGGCCAGGCGCGTGGCGGCCGCGACCCTATGGGCCTCCGCGCCGTCCGCCCTCTGGCGGCTCGCCGTGGTGCTCGGCGTCCCGCTGGGGCTCGCCGAATCCGAGTACGACGCGATGCTCATCCCCGGCTGGGGGTATCTCATCGTGCCGTCGCTGTCCGTGTTCCAAGAGGCCCTGGCCTTCCTGACGCTGGGGCTGGTGCGGACATGGGGCGAGGTGTGGCCGCGCTGGATCCCGGGTCTGCGGGGCCGCCGCATCCCCGTATACGCCGCGGTCGTACCCGCGGCGCTGGGCGCACTCGCCTGCACGATCTACGGTGTGCTCTTCACCTGGACCACGCTGCACGCCGACATGGAGATCACGCGGTGGGGGGAGTGGCTGATGAACCTCTGCTACGTGCCGTTGGTCGCGTGGGGGCCACTGCTGGCCGTCGTCACCGTGCACTACTACCGGCGGCGCACACACGGCTGAGCCGCGTGTGCTCGACCACTTCAATTCACCGGCGGTTGAGGACTCCGCGGATGGCGTTCGCGGCTATCTACGGGCCGCGGTGGCCGAGGGCAGTTCGCCGAAGCGGTCGCGGTACTCCCCGGCGAAGCGGCCCAGATGGGTGATGCCCCATCGGTAGGCGATCACCCCGACGGGGTCGGTGGAGGTGAGGATGTCCGCACGGATCCGGGCCAGCCGAAGGTTGCGTACATACGCCAGGGGAGGCAGCCCGAGCCGTGCGCGGAACGTGGAGCTGATGGTCCGCGGGCTGCACTGCGCGGCGTCGGCGATGCCATCGAGACTGATGCGCTCGGTGAGGTTCGTTTCGATGAAGGCGAGGGCGGCGCGCAGGGAACGCGGGTGGCCGGGGCGAGGGCTGTCGCACAGTTCGCCGGTGTGGGTGTGCGGCTGCGCCAGGAGCAGGGCGGTGACGATGCACCGCAGTTGGCTGCGCTGGAGCTCGGCACGGTGGAACAGGGGATCCCCCGAGTCGAGCTGTTCGATGAGGGAGCGGACCAGTAGCCGAACCGCCCGGCCCTTGGGCCTGGCCAGATCCAGGGCGAAATCGAAGCGTACGGTGGAGACCGGCGGGTGGCCGGTCAGCGCGGCGAATTCCTGGTCGACCAGCGCGCCGTCGATCCGCAGCCCCAGGAATCGCGTCCGGCTGCCCAGCGGCCGCAGCTCCTGGGTGTCTCCGGGGTTCACGACTCCCGCGGTCGCCTTGTCGAGGGTCGCCCTCAGGGCGCCGCGGGATGCCGCGATCTCACCGGACACACCGAGGTTGACGAAGTACGAGTGTCGGCCCGGCGCCGCGGCGACACGTACATCCAGGGGCGAGGCGAAGTAGCCGACCGCGAAGTCGTGGGCGGTGACGCCGCGCAGTTCGTGGTCCCCGCCGCCCAGGCCGGCCAGCGGTGATGTGGTGATCGAACCGCCGAACAGCCGGGTGGCGGCATTGAGCAGGTCGACCGGGTTCTCGGATCGGGTCATGAGGAAATCCCGCAGCAAAGAGGCCACGGCCTCGTCTCCCTTCGGCCCCGCGTACGCGCGAGCCCTCCGCTCCACGCCCGCCCTCTGACGACGATACGTCGGAGAGTCCTCGGCCGGACACTCACATGGGCGGGGCGACGAACAGCCCCGGGTCGACGTCGTTGTGGGACTTGGCGGCGATGAACTCGTCCATCTCGTTCGCGGTGCCCCACTGGTCGGCGTTGGCGGGGTCGCGCAGGTCGTAGAGGTGCGGATGCCAGGTGTCCTCGTCCAGCACCTCCAGCTCGGTGGTGTACTCCACGGTGTTGCCGGCCCGGTCGAGGAAGTAGCTGAAGGAGTTGTCCCCGGCGCGATGCCGACCCGGGCCCCACAGGCGCTCGATGCCCATACGTCGCATCCGGCCGGTGCCCCGCATGAACTCGTCGACTCCGCGCAGCTCGAAGGAGGCATGGTGGAACGCCGCGTGCGGCCCCCGCACGATGCCGAAGCTGTGATGGATGGCGTTGCACCGCAGGAACCACATGATCTCACCGCGGCCACCGACACACATGGTGTCCGACAGCCGGAACCCGAGGTGCTTGATGTACCAGGCAACCGTGGCTTCGGGCGTGGGCGAGTTCATCAGCACATGCGACAGGCGGACGGGGACGGACTCACGGGCCTCGATCGTGCGGTGCCGACGTGGCGCGACGTCGGCCGAAACCTCCACGACCCGGCCTTCGTTGTCGAAGAAGCGGACGGCATAGCCGCCCCCGGGGGTGTCGATGGTCCGGGGTTCGTGCACCAGCCGTACGCCCTGTGCCATCAGCCGCGCGGCCAGGGTGTCGACGTCCGCCACGTCGGCAGCGCCGAAGGCGATGAGGTCGGTGCGCTTGTGGGCGTCCTCGCGCAGCCGCACCACGTACTGCTCAGGGGAGCCTTCGGCGGCCAGGAACGAGACGCCGGTGTCGCGGTGGGATTCGGTCAGTCCCCACAGTTCGGTGTAGAACCGGCGTTGCTCGGCGAAGTTCGGCATGGCGACATCGATGTGCCGCAGGTGGGTGATCAAGCTGGTGTGGCTCATCTCAGGCACTCCTTGTGTCTGACGTGCGACGTGTGACGGGTCAACTGAGCTGTTCAGTAAGCCAGTTGACGACGGAGGGCAACACGGGTCCCACCCCCATATGGCCGCCCGGGAACATCCGAGCGGTCTTGGGGCTCCCGTGTTCAAGGGCCAGATACATGTCCGCCGACGCGTTCTGCTGGTCGTCCTTGCCGTTGACCAGAAGCAACGGGCACGACGGCATGTCCAGAACGCCTTGGTCCAGCAGGGACAGCTCCGGGCAGCGGGCCACATAGTCCTCGAAGGTCTCACCGCCGAAGATGCGTGCCCGGGCCGGCATCAGGTCCATCAGATAGGACGAGGCGTTGCGGCTCCGTTCCTGCCACTCCGGCTGGAAGGTCAGATGGACGCCGCCTCCCCAGTTGACGGCGGCGGCCAGGTGTTCGCGGTGGGTGTGGGCGAGCTTCAGCGCCCAGTAGCCCCCGAACGACAGCCCCAGGGCCGCCACCCGGTCGGTGTCCAGGTCGTCCTGGTCGCGCAGCCAGGCGAAGACCGGATCCCACTGCCGTTCGGCATCACGGCCGGCGTGCAGAGGTGACTGCCCCACCCCGGGCTTGTCGATGTGGAGGGTCGCGAAGCCTCGTTCCCGCAGCATCCGCCCGCGGGCGTAGCTCTCCTCCTTCCACACATCGATGCCGCCCCACATCATGACCACCGGAGGGCGCGCCGCTCCTCCTGGCGGACGTGCCACGAAGAACCTCACCATGTCTCCCTCGCCGTCGCGCCCCTCGAAGGGCAGCGCCACGTGCTGGATGGGGGTGGGCTCCAGTGCGGACACCCGGCGGAAACACTCCACGGCCCGGTGATACGCGGCGAGCTTGGCCGGGTGCAGCGGGGAGGGGAAGCGGCCCAGGAAGGCGAACTGGTATGCCTGCCACCAGTTCTCCAGGGCCCCCTCGCGGTCACCGCGGCTCTCGGCCTCGCACGCCCGGACGGCGAAGTCCTCCGCACCCGCCAGCCAGTGTCCGGCCCAGGTCTCGGGATCGGTGCCCGGCAGCGTGTCGATGTGCCGTGCGGCGGCGGCGTGGTCGATGGCGTTGAAGGGATGCTCGCGTCGCTCGAGATGGTCGCGCAGCCACTGCTGCGCCTCGGGCAGAGTGCGGGACGGTGCGGCGGGCAACTGCTCTCCTCGTCGATGCTCAGTACTCGTTGCGTCGGTTTGCCGATTCATCGATCGCACGGGACGGCGCGTCCGTGCGTTGCGCGGCCGGATGGCTATGCGGGCTCGGCCATCCGCCGGTGGCAGGCGTCGGTCAGCGGATATGCCTCGTGGTGGCGCCGTGCCTGCTCCAGGCCGACGATCGTGACCGAGGTCTCGACGAGCGTGCGGCACCGCTTCGCGCGCCGCGCGGTGAACGCCTCCAGGCCCGCGCGGACCTGCTTGTGCCGCTCCAGCTCCTCGGCCAGCACGAGCCCGTCCTCGATGGCCAGGGCCGCGCCGCTGGCCATCTGCGGTGCCGGAGCGTGCGCGGCGTCGCCGATGACGACGCGGTTTCCGCGGCTCCAGGCTCCCGCCAGGAGCGCCGTCCGGACGGGGCGGCGCACCACCGACTCCGACCCCGACACCAGAGGGCGGATCTCCGCCACCCGTCCTGGGAAGACCTCCAGCAACTGCCGCAAGCGCGGCGCGAGTTCGGCGTCGGGCAGGGCGTCCGGCTCCACTCCGTTCTCCGTCAGGAACACATACGCCTGGCGGCCCGAAATCGGGACGATCCCGGCCGTGTTGGCCTCGCCCGCGAACTGATGGATTCCGGTGACCCAGGCCGGGCGCGGCACCAGCGCCCGCCACGCCATCTGCCCGTGGTAGTCGAGTGTGGTCTCGAGGCCGGCCAGGCTCCGGACCGAGGAGCGGATCCCGTCCGCTCCCACGACGAGGGTGGCCGTCCGGACGGTCCCGTCCGACAGCCGTACGCGTACCAGGTCGCCGTCCTCGTCCACCGCCGTGACGGTCAGGCCGTGGCGCACCACCGCGCCACTCCGCACGGCCTCCTCGGAAAGGATGCGATGCAGCGCAGGGCGTGCGATGCCGACCATCGCCGGCCGATGTGCCCCGAGCAGGCGGGGCAGCCGCACCTCGTCCGCGATCCGGCCGTTGACGTCGACATGCGTGATGACGTTCATGCCGTAGCCCTCGGCCAGGCACGCCTCTGCCAGCCCCAACGCGTCCAGCGCCCGCAGCGACGGCCCGGTCAGGCACAGGCCCCAACCGGCCGTAGCACCCCGAGGGTTGATCTCGGCGACATCGACCCGCCACCCCTTGCGTGCCAGGGCGATGGCCACGGTCAGACCGGCCACCCCCGCGCCCACGATCATGGCTGTCCGCGCACCGCGACAGCTATCCATATACGCCTCCTGCGCGCTCATTTCACCGGAACGGTAAAAGCGGCCGGGCGCTTGTTCCATCCGGATCAGGCGGTGGCCATCCGCTCCCGGCAATCGGTCAGCGCCAGGTGACCCCATTCCGTGCGTCGAGGGTCGGACATCGGGACGGACGCCCACGAGCCCAACTTCGGCGATCGCGTCCGCCGCGTCGACCAGGCTCGCTGGCTCACCGCCGGCGAGAAGCCCCGCCCCCGACGCCTCGGCCGTATGCTGATCTTCAGTACGGATCTGGCCGCGTCCGAGGCGTTCTACGCCCGCACCCTGGGCCTGCGGCTCTCGGACCGCGTCCGGTCCATGGCCACCTTCATGAACTCCGGCCCCGGCGATCACCACGTCTTCGGCTTCATGTCCGGCACCCACCCCGGCCTGCACCACTCCAGTTGGGAGGTCGCCGACATCGACCAGATCGCCCTGGGGGCGCGGACCATGGCCGCCGCGGGCCACAGCCATGGCTGGGGCCTCGGCCGGCACACACTGGGCTCCAACTTCTTCCACTACATCCAGGACCCATGGAGCGGAAGCCCTCCTGACCTCGGTGTAGCGGGAGTTTTCGCGGGATACCGGCGGGGCGCTCAGGTGTGCGGGGGGAGCAGGATGCGGAAGGTGGCGCCCTCGTCCGGGGCCGTGTGCACCTCCACCCGGCCGTGGTGCGCCGTCACCAGCGAGTCGACGATCGCGAGGCCGAGGCCCGCGCCCCCGCTCGCGGTGCGGCCGCGGGCGTCGTCCGCGCGGTAGAAGCGGTCGAAGGCGCGGGCGGCCTGCTCCTGGGACATCCCCGGGCCCTCGTCGTGGAGTTCCAGCACCGCCAGGCCGTTCTGGGTGCCGACGCCGATCCGGACCGGGGTGCCGGGTGGGGTGTGGGCCACCGCGTTGCCGACGAGGTTGGAGGTCACCTGCCGCAGCCTCGCCTCGTCGCCGAGCACCGGCCCCGGCCCCGGCGGGCCGCCACCGGGGCCGGTGAGGGCGACGGGGCGCCCTGGATCGAGTGAGTGTTTTTCCGTTTGAAGCCGGAGGTCACGAGCGTTCCCGCCATATCGGGTGCGCACATGTCACGGATGAGGGCGACCGTGAGGAAGACGGCCCCCACGGCCGCTCCCTGGAGCAGACGCCCGAAGATGAACACCCAGAGGCTGGGCGCGATGAGGCACACCAGTGCGCCCACCAAGGCGGTGATCAGCGTCATGATCAGCACTCTGCGTTTGCCGTGGATGTCGGCGCCCTTTCCGAGCAGCGGCGCCCACATCGCCCCCGCCAGCAGCGAGCCGGCGTCAATCCACGCCGACTGATCGGTACCGAAGTGGTCGAGCATTTCGGGGAGGACGAGAAGCGGCGTCGTGACCACCGTGTCCACCATGGTGTTCACCAGAATCAGGATGGCCACCGGGCCGATGAGCCGTCTGTTCCAACGTGTGTGTGGTGTGCTGCCGAGCGGTTCGGTGCTGGTACCTCCAATGGGCCCGATCTGCGCGAGTGTGAGTGCGCCATGTGAACCGGGAGTCCCGTACGACGGAAACCGGCAGGCCACGGCGGCCGGCCGGCCGGTAACTCTCAGAGAACTCACAGAAAGCGGCCCACCGGCAGCCAGTGGAGTGGCTTGCACTCAACCGCGGTTGAGCCAGCACGCTGATCGCGTCGTCGCCACATTCACCTTGGAGCGAGAGATGCGATCGCGCCCCGCACGGGCCACCCCGGAATCCCCACCCGAAGCCCCATCTCAATCCCCGTCCGAAGCACCCACCGGCGCCCGTCCCCGCGCGGTCCTGGCCATGGCCTGCTCCGGATCGTTCGTGGTCATCCTGGATGCCACGATCGTGTCCGTCGCCCTCCCCGCCATCCGCGCCGACCTCGGCTTCGCGCCGTCCTCGCTGAGCTGGGTGGTGAACGCCTACACACTCGCCTTCGCCGGTTTCCTCCTCCTGGGCGGCCGCCTGTGCGACCTGTTCGGGCAGCGCCGGATGTTCGTCGTCGGCATGAGCCTGTTCACCGTTGCCAGACTGGCCGCCGGGCTGACCGGCACGGCCGAGCTGCTGCTCGCCACGCGCGCTGTCCAGGGGCTGGGCGCGGCACTGCTGATGCCCGTGACGCTGTCACTGCTGAACACCACCTTCACCGAACCGGCCCGGCGCGCCCGCGCGCTCGGCACCTGGAGCGCCATCGGCGCCCTCGGCGCCGCCTCCGGGCCGGTGATCGGAGGGCTGCTCACCCAATGGGCCGGCTGGCGCTGGGTCTTCTTCATCACCGTCCCGGTCGGCGTCCTGGCCATTCTGGCCGCCGGTCCCGTCCTTCCGTCACGGCGGGACGTCCGCCCCCGTCCGCGGCTGGACGTGGTCGGCGCGACCACCGCCACCGCGGGACTGGCCGCCGTCGTGTACGCGGCGATGCGTCCCGCCGACACCGGCTGGACCGCCCCCGCCGTACTGCTGCCCTTCGTGGCGGGGCTCGCGTTGCTCGTGGTCTTCGTCCTGCACCAGGCCCGCTGGGCGCGCGAACCCCTCCTCCCACTGGGCATCTTCCGGCTGCGCCAGGTCAGCGGCGGCAATGTGGTGATGTTCGTGCTCGGGCTCGGCTTCTTCGCCAGCCCCGTGCTGCTGTCGCTCTATCTCCAGGATGTGCACCACTACTCGCCGCTGCGCGCCGGACTGGCGTATCTGCCGGTCGGCGTGGCGATGTTCGCCGGCGCCCAGAGCGCCGGGCCCCTGTCGGTACGGATCGGAGCCCGCCGCGCCGCCCTGCTGTGCTGCGCGCTGGGCGCCGTGGGCTTCGCCGGGGTGGCCGCGGGCACTGGTCTGCACGCCTCGTACCCGGTCTCGGTGCTGATCCCGGGAGCCGTCTTCGGGTTCGGGACGGCCGCGGCGTTCACCCCGATCACAGTGGCGGCCACCGGCGGCCTGCCGCCCGACCGCAGCGGCCTGGCCGCCGGGCTCCTGAACACCGTACGGCAGACCAGCGGGGCACTCGGGCTGGCCGTGCTGAGCACGCTGGCGCTGGCGTCCGGCTACACCGCCGCGTTCGCCGTGTCGGCCGGTTGCCTGGCGGTCGCGGCGGCCGCCGCGCCACTCCTGATCCCGCGCGGCTCCTGACCGTCCACCCGGTCGCCGACCGCGCCACCGCCCGGCCGGGCGTCCTGGCCGGGCAGGCTGACGAGGGCGCGGAACCCCGGGCAGCGCTCGGGGCCACCCTCATACCGGCAGCCGCGCAGACGGTTCAGATAATCGAGCGCCTCGTCCAGCTCCGCCCGCCGCCGCTCGCACTCGGCGATCAGCTCGGGCACGGCCTCCCGCCAGTCAGGCCCATCGGTCAGCATCTCGGCGATGTGCTCCACGCCGATCAGCCCGGTCGTACGCCACTGCTTGATCAGCGCCACCCGGTAGAGCTGCTCGGTGTCGTACCACCGCTGCCCCGCCCGCCGGGTCGGCGCGACCAACTCCCGCCGCTCCCAGTAGTGGAGCGTCGAGAGCGGCAGGCCGAAGTGGTCGGCCACGTCACGGATCGGCGTCAGCCCGTCGTTCCCGCTGCCCATGAGACCTCCATCGAACCCGACACGCATCGAAGTTAGGTAACCCTAACCATATATCCGTGTCCGCGATCCGGATCCGTCCGCCGAGGGCTCAGCCGTCCGTGGCGGGGCGGCTCCTGGCGCTCCCATGGGCGTGCCCGTGCCCGTGCCCGTGCCCGTGCCTGTGGCCGTGCCCGTGCCCGTGTGCATGCGAGTGCCCGTGGGAGTGGTCGTGGGAGTGGCCGTGCCCGGCGCCCTCGGAGGGAGCGGGCACCGCGTCGCCCGCACGCAGCGGGGCCGCCTCGTATCTGCCTTCGTGAGCGACGATCGGCCGCCGGTCACCGGAGAGTTCGGGGTACTTCTCCTCCAGCTTCTGCCGGGATTGGGCCGTGCGCCGCAGGTCGGTGACGTAGTCACGGTCGCCTCGGTACGTCCCCTTCCAGGTCTGCGGCATCCGCTCCGGCGGCGGTGGCACGGTGGCGGTGCCGCCCAGGGCGAAGCCGCTGGGTATCTTGCGGGTGGCGCCGCCGCACTCCGGGCAGTTCGGCAGCGGCGCGGTGTACGACTGGATCACCTCGAAGCGGTGTCCGGTCTCGCAGGCGAGTTCATAGATGGCCATGGGGTCCCTCACATCACCAGAGCGTCAGAGAGCGGCCGAGGATGCCGGCCACGTCGTCCTCGGTGACCGTGCGCGGGGCCGTGGACAGCAGCCGCTGCTGCTTCATGGCGCCTTCCACCAGCGCGGGGATGTCTCCCTCGTCGTAGCCGACCCCGCCGATGCCGTTGGGCATGCCGATGTCGCGCATCAACCGCTCGATCGCGGTGGGCAGATACTCGGCGGGGTCGGCGGGGCGTTCCATCCCCGGGGCGAGGAGTTCCGCGGCCCGCAGATGCCGCTCGGGCTGGGCGGCGAAGGTGAAGCGGAACGCCTCCGGCGCGGTGAGCGAGACGGCCATGCCGTGGGGCACCATCGGCTCGTGTGCGGGGTAGCCGGCGGGGTGGAAGTCCTTCACCCGTCCGGCGATCGGGTAGGCGTTGGCGTGGGGGATGTGGACGCCCGCGTTACCGAATCCGAGACCGGCGAAGGTGGCCGCCAGCGCCATGTCGGACCGCGTCCGGGGGTTGTCGCCGTCGCGGACCGCGGTGCGGAAGGACTGTGCGAGCAGGCGCAGCGCCCGTTCCGACCACGCGTCGGAGATGGGATTGGCGCCGCAGTACGGCACGCGCTCCTCGGGGCGCTTGTGTGGATAGGTGTCATACGGGCGGGCCGTATAGCTCTCCAGCGCGTGGCACAGGATGTCCATACCACTGGCGGCGGTCACCCCGGCGGGCTGGGTGAAGGTCAGGTCCGGGTCGATGACCGCGAACGTCGGCCGCAGACGGGGGTGGCTGATGCCGGTCTTGACCTTCAGTTCCAGGACGTCGAGCACACAGATGGTGGTGCTCTCCGCGCCGGTTCCGGTGGTGGTGGGGACCGCGACCAGCGGCCTCAGCGGGTTCACGGGCGCCAGCGCCCTGCCCACCGGCGCGTTGATGTAGTCCATCAGCTCGCCGGGGTTGGTGCTGAGCAGGTTGACTGCCTTGGCGGTGTCGATGCTGGAGCCGCCGCCCACCGCGACGAAGGCGTCCCACGGGCCCGACGCCAGCGCATGGTCCGCCGCCTGCCGCAGGCTGACGTCGGTGGGCTCCACGTGGACCCCGTCGAAGACGTGGGCTTCGATGCCGAACGCGGTCATCCGCTCGGCGATGCGGTGCGGCGCGCCGGTGGCGGCCACCCCGGCGTCGGTGATCACGAGAACCCGGTGGGCCCCGTGCTGGGCGAGGTCGTAGCCGATCTCGTCGGATGCTCCCGGCCCGAACTTCAGCGCCGGTGCGCCGTAGGTGAAAACGGACTCGGGTCCGGCCGGAGCGGTGATGCTCATACGCGTCCCTCCTGGGGATCGGTTGGGTCCCAGCGGCGCGGCGAACGGTACCGGAGCGCCGGCCGGGACCCGGGCGATCAGGCGTAGAAGCCGCTGGGGGCGAGCCGCATCGAGCGCAACTGCTCGGCATCGTGGCCGAAGACGACGATGGCGGGGCCCAGCGGGTCTCCCAGTCGCGGGGACAGCTCGTGTCCCACAGCAGGGTGCCCCCAGGGGTTTCCACGAGGACGCAGTGGGTGGTGCAGGAGTACCACTCGGGCGGCCGCTGGTGCTCGGTGCGCGTGCGCATCGTACGGCCGGCCTTGAGCAGCAGCCACGTCAGATCGCAGCTCATCGCTCCGCAGCTCAGTACGTGGACTCTGTTGGCGGTGGTCATGGAGCTTCACCTCCGGTCGGGAAACATGCGGGTCGGTCGGTGTGCGGTGGGCAGGGCAGTGGGCGGGGGAATTCCCCGGCTCAGGTGTCGTGCCGGGGGTGCGGATCGCGGCCCCGGGATTCCCGCACGATCAGCGCGCAGACCAGCCCGATCAGCGCCGCTCCCGCCCAGATGGAGGCGATCGGCCACGAGGCGCCGTCGGCAGTCGGCCGCGCCCACGAGTGCGCCCGCCACGAGCGGCACGAACCCGGCCACGACACCGCCGAGCTGATAGCCGATCGACGTACCGGTGTACCGGACGTTCGCGGGGAACAGCCGACAGCGCGCCGAAGCAGGGCACCGTCAGCGCCTCGGCCACCGCCGCGATGAGCATCCCGGTCAGCAGCACACTCCGCGAAAGACCGAGGTGGGACGGGCCGTAGGACAGCACGAAAACCGAGACGATGTAGAATCGCGGCCTTGGACGCGGCCTCGACCTCGTCGGGCGACTGACCGGTGCGCCGGGCGGCGGCCTCGTCGATCTGCCGGGCGCGCGGGGTGGCGATGCGGCCGGGAAGCAGGAGTTGACCGTCACGCCGTGGGCGGCGACTTCGGCGGCGAGGGTTTTCAGATATCGGGCGAGCGCGGCCCGCCCGAGGTTGGACAGGGAAAGATTCGGCAGGGGCGCCTGCACGCTCGTCGAGCTGATGCTCAGGATGCGGCCCCACCCCTTCTCGACCATGGCCGGGAGGGTGCCCCGTACCAGGATCTGCTGGGGTGTGACCAGCGTGGCGATGGCCTGCTCGACCCCGGCGGTGTCGATGGCGCGGGCGGGTCCGGGCGTGGGCCCCGGCCCGTTCAGTACGAGGATGTCGAGGTCGCCGACGGCCTCGCGGGCCGCCGTGAGGAGCCGCTCCGCGCCACCGTCCGCGACCAGGTCACAGCCCACCCCGACCGCGCCCGGCAGCTCGCCCGCCACCTCCTTGGCTCGTTCGCCCGAGCGGCCCGTGACCACGACGGTGACGCCTTCCTCCGCCAGGGCCCGGGCGGTCGCCCGGCCGAGACCGGAGGTGGACGCGCAGATGAGAGCGGTTTTGCCTGCCAGGCCGAGTTGCAGAGCCGCACTCACCATCGGCGATCTCCGCGCGGTGGCGGTGCGCACGACTCCGCGAGCGGTGTTCGACTACGTGGACGGCGCGGCCGACGCGGAGCTGACCCTGCGGCGCAACAGGGCGGCGTTCGCGGCGGTCGAATTCGTGCCGGAGTATCTGTCGCCGGTCGACCATCCGGACTTGTCCACGCGGCTGTTCGGCCGGGAGATCGCGATGCCGCTGATCTTCGCGCCGACCGGTTACACCCGGATGATGCACCACGAGGGTGAGGCGGCCGTCGCGCGCGTGGCCGCCCGCCACGGCCTGCCCTACACCCTGTCCACCGTGGGCACCTCGACCGTCGAGGACGTCGCCGCGGCGGCTCCCGGCGGCGAACACTGGTTCCAGCTCTACCTGACCCGGAACGAGCGCCTCAACACGGAGCTTCTCGACCGCGCGCTCGCGGCCGGGTTCACCACCGTGGTCCTCACGGTCGACACACCGGTGGCGGGCCGACACCCCAAGGACATGCGCAACGGCCTCACGATCCCGCCCTCGCTCACCTTGCGGACGCTGTTCGGGATGGCCCGTTATCCGTCCTGGGCGCTGAACAAGCTGACCACGGCCCCGATCACATTCGCGTCGCTGAGCGGCATGAGCGGCATGAGCGGTGGGGGTGCGAGCGGTGTGAGTGGCATGAGCGGTGACACGATCGACGCCGTGCGGGTCGCCGACGTCGTCTTCGAACCGACACTGAGCTACCAGCACCTGGCGTGGCTGCGCGCCCACTGGCCGCACCGGTTGCTGGTCAAGGGGATCCTCGGCCCGCGTGACGCGCGCCGGGTCGTCGAGGCGGGCGCGGACGGTGTGATCGTGTCCAACCACGGCGGACGGCAGCTCGACCGCACACCGGCCACCCTCACGGTGCTGCCCGAGATACGCGAGGAACTCGGCCCGGACGCCACGGTGATCCTCGACAGCGGTGTCACCCACGGTCAGGACATCCTGGCCGCGCGGGCGCTCGGGGCGGACGCGGTCATGATCGGCCGTGCCTATCTGTACGGCCTGATGGCCGGTGGCGAACGGGGCGTGGAGCGTGCCGTCACGATCCTGCGCGAGGAGTACGCGCGCAGCCTGCAACTGCTCGGCCTGAAGGCGAGCGCCGCCATCGCGCGGCATCACCTACGCATGCCGTGAGCGGTCGCACTCGTTGAGCGGTCCGGTTATGGGAAAGGGCCCGCTTTCTTCGGCGGGCCCTTTCCCGTGCGCACGGCCCCGTTCCCGGGTGCGCCGCGGCCCGGCCTCAGGAGGCCCGCTGGGGAATCCCCAGCGGGTTCGCGTCGCGCAGGGCCGATGGCAGCAGGTGCTGTGGCACACCCTGATAGGCGACCGGCCGCAGGAACCTGGAGATGGCCTCGGTCCCCACCGAGGTCGTACCCGGCGCGGTGGTGGCCGGGTAGGGGCCGCCGTGCTGCTGGGCGTAGGTGACCGACACCCCCGTGGGCCACTGGTTCCAGAGCACACGTCCGGCCTTGGCGGCCAGGAGCCTGATCAACTCCGCTGCGATGGCATCGTCGTCCTCGCCCTGGATGGACGCGGTCAACTGTCCGTCGATGACCTTCGCCACGTCGAGCAGTTCGCTCTCCTCCGCGTACTCGACGACCAGCGCGGCCGGTCCGAACACCTCCCGGATGAGCGCCTCCGGGGCGCTGAGCAGTTCGGCCGAGGTCGTGCACAGCACTGTCGGCGACGGATCCGTGGCGGCGTGGTCGCCACTCACCAGGACCCGTACCCCGGCCGCATCGCGCAACTCCCGTACCGCAGTCGCATAGGAGGTCCGGATGCGATCGTTGAGCAACGTCAACGCGTTGCCCGGAACCGCGCCGGGAAGCTGCTCCACCAGCTCGGCCGAGGCCGGGACCAGCAGGATGCCGGGCTTGGTACAGAACTGTCCGGCGCCGAGCGTGAACGAGCCGACGAACTCCGAGACGATCGCGGGCCCGCGCCGCTGGGCGGCGGCCTCCGTCACGAACACCGGGTTGACGCTGCCGAGTTCACCGAAGAACGGGATGGGCTCCGGACGGCCCGTGGCGAGGTCGAACAGCGCCCGGCCCGCCTCGATCGATCCGGTGAACGCGCCCGCCTTCACCCGCGGGTCCACGATGGCGGCCCGTCCGGCCTCCGTACCGAAGACCACGTCGAAGAGCCCCTCGGGCGCGCCCGAGGACCGCAGTGCGTGCTGCACCACCTCCGCCGTGGCGGCCGAGAGCCTGGGGTGGCCGGGGTGGGCCTTGACCACGACCGGGCAGCCCGCCGCGAGCGCCGAGGCGGTGTCCCCGCCCGCCACGCTGAAGGCGAACGGGAAGTTGCCGGCGGCGAAGACGACCACGGGACCGAGTGGTTCGAGCACCCGGCGCAGATCGGGCCGTGGGCCCATCGGCCACGCGGGGTCGGCGCGGTCGATCGTGGCCCCGAGATATTCCCCCCGCGTCACCACTTCGGCGAAGAGCCGTAGCTGGAACACCGTACGGACCATCTCGTTGTGCAGCCGGGTCCGCCCGAGGGAGGTCTCCTCGTCCGCGATCGCCACGAGCTTTGGCGCGGCCTCTTCGAGCGCGGAGGCGATGGCCTCGAGAAACGGGGCCCGGTCGGCCGGCTGGAGACGGCTCCACTGCTCGAACGCGCCTGCGGCGGCGTCGAGTTTATGCGCCAGTACCTGCGCGTTCGTCGCATCGGTCATCAAGCACGCTCCTTCAATGCGTCTTAAATATGAGACGTAATCTCACTTTCAAGACACAGTTGCATGCGCCGGGGTGCTCGTCAACGTGCTTGACGGCGGCTGGGACCGGCTCACATACTCAACCCGCAAAACAACTCGTAAGACATCGTCTTAAATTTCGTACACTTGATCCGTACGCGGTGATCCGTACACAGTGATCCGTACACAGTGATCCGTACACAGTGATCCGTACACAGTGAGGCGTGGCTCAATGAAGGCAGCAGTACTGCACCGGCCCGGTGCTCCGTTGACCGTCGAGGACGTCGATCTCGACGACCCCGGACCGGGCGAGGTCACCCTCCGCGTGGTCGCCGCCGGTGTGTGCCACAGCGATCTGCACTACATGAACGGCGACCTCAACGTCCGCCTGCCCGCGGTGCTCGGGCACGAGGGGACCGGCATCGTCGAGCGGGTGGGGGAGGGAGTGACCCGGGTCCGCCCCGGCGACACCGTCATCACCTTGTGGCGTCCGCGGTGCGGCGACTGCGAGTTCTGCACGACAGGCCGCCCCGCCCTGTGCCCACTCGGCCGGGTGCAGTCGGCCTCCGGCGGCCTGCTCGACGGGACCCAGCGGCTGAACCTGAACGGCGAGAAGGTCCACCACCTCATGGGCGTCTCCTGCTTCGCCGAGCAATGCGTCGTCTCGGAACGGTCGGTCCTCACGATCGACCCGGACATCCCGCCGGAGATCGCGGCGATCGCCGGATGCGCCGTGGTGACTGGGGCCGGTGCGGCGCTCAACGTCATGAAGGACGCCACCGGAGAGGGCGTCGTGGTCATCGGCGCCGGTGGCGTCGGGCTCAGCGCGGTCATGGGGCTGCGCCTCGTCGGCGCCGATCCGATCGTCGCGGTCGACACGGTGGACGCCAAGCTGGAGAAGGCACTTGAGCTGGGCGCCACCCATGCGGTCAACGCCCGTACGCACCGCCTCCCCGAGGAACTCGGCAGGATCTCGCCGAGACCGATGGCCTGGTCGCTGGACGCGGTCGGCACGCCGCACACGCTCGCCCAGGCGGTCGAGGTCGTGGGCACCGGCGGGACCGCCGTCGCCGTCGGCCTCGGCAAGGTGGGCGCCACCGCGGCTGTGCCCATCAACGCCTTGGTGCAGCAGGAGAAGCGGCTGATCGGCAGTCTCTACGGCTCGGCCAACACACCGGTCGACATCCCCAAGCTCGTCGAACTGTTCAAGACCGGCCGCCTGCCCCTCGACAAGCTGCTCGGGGAGCAATACGAACTGTCGGCGATCAACGAGGCGTACGCCGCGCTGTCGCGGGGCGCCACCGGCCGTGCTGTGATCATCCCTGGTCACCAGCGCTCGTAGGGAGAGATGGATGAGGAAGAACCGGACCGCGGACCTGGGCCGCCGGCTGTGGCAAGCGGGTAACGAGGCCACCGCGGACGACTCCACCGCGGTCGACGCCGCCGCGGCCGATCAGCTCGATGACCTCGAAATGGCCTACGCCGTCGAGAGCGCGACCCGCGACTTGGCGGTGGCGGCCGGTGGCCGGTTGATCGGCTACAAGGTCGGCCTCACGGCACAGCCCGTGCGGGACACCTTCGGCGCCGACGAGCCCGCAGCGGGCCACCTGCTCGCCGACCGGCTGCTGGAGGACGGCGAACCCCTCGCCACGGTTGGGCTGTTCGCCCCCATGGCAGAGGTGGAGATCGCGTTCATCCTGGGCGAGGCGCTGCCCGGCCCGCGGGTGACCGCGCAGGACGTCCGTAACGCCACCGCCGCGGTCGCACCGGCCTTCGAGATCGTCGACAGCAGGTGGCGCGGCGGCCCGCGGACGCTCCCCATGCTCGTCGCCGACAACACCAACGCCGCGCGCGCTGCTGGGGCCCCCGGTCGCCCCACCCGCGTCAGCGGACCTGGCGAAGATCACCGCCACGCTGACGATCGGCTCCCGTACGGTGCCGGGAAGCGCGTCCGCCGTCATGGGCGACCCCGCCGAGGCGGTCGCATGGCTGGCCCGGCACCTGCTGCGCGGCGGGCGGCGGCTGGAAGCCGGTGACATCGTCCTGAGCGGCACCCTGTGCACCCCGACGGCGATCGGCACTGGTGACCGCCTGGTCGCCGACCTCGGCGAACTGGGCCGGATCGCCCTGGACGTCAACTGACGAACGCCGCCTGGGCGGATGGCCGTGCCGCTGGCGGCGAGCTGCTCCCCTCCCCGCCCCTTCCCGAAACCGGAGCTCCGCCCCGGCCCCCCGGGGGCCCGTATCGGGCAGAGGCAGGCAGGTTGCTCCGGTCCGGCGGCATCGACATGCGGCTCCACCGTGTGGCGGACCCAGGCTCCGGGTCCGGGGGGGCGAAGCCGCTGGTAACGGTGCGGGCAGGCAGGATGTTCCCCTCCCCGCCCCTTCCCGTAACTGGGGCTCCGCCCCAGACCCCGGGGTCCAGGGGCGCGGTCCCCGGTAACGGGTGTGGGTGGGCGGGCTGCTTCTCTCGCCGCCCGGTCGCGTGGCATCGATGTGCGGCTCCGTCGCGTGGCGGGGCTCCGCCCCGAACGCCGGGGTCCAGGGGCGCGGCCCTTGGCAACGGGCACGGGCAGGCTGTTCGCTTCCCGGCCCCATCCCCGTCCCGTGGCATCGATGTGCGGCTCCGCCGCGTGGCGGACCCAGGCTCCGGGTCCGGGGGCGAAGCCTCTGGTAACGGTGCGAGCAGGCGGGCTGTTCCCCTCCCCGCCCCTTCCCGTAACTGGGGCTCCGCCCCAGACCCCGGGGTCCAGGGGTGGAGCCCCTGGTATCGGGAAGGGGCGGGGTGGGGAAAGATCCGCCGGACACCCCGTGGCACCTCGGCGCCGACCGGTCCATGCGCCCTCAGCAGGGCCCAGAGTCAGCGCATCGCGCGGTCGGCGGGGAGGACACGGGGCGTCTCGGCCAGCAGGGCGCACCGAGCCAC
>NZ_JAHLEM010000166.1 GCF_018883605.1 Streptomyces niphimycinicus
TGGAGCCCCTGGTATCGGGAAGGGGCGGGGTGGGGAAAGATCCGCCGGACACCCCGTGGCACCTCGGCGCCGACCGGTCCATGCGCCCTCAGCAGGGCCCAGAGTCAGCGCATCGCGCGGTCGGCGGGGAGGACACGGGGCGTCTCGGCCAGCAGGGCGCACCGAGCCACTGCCCGAGCCCGAGCCCGAGCGCGATCCGGCACTCCACTCGGGCGCATCCGCGTGCGCCCTCGGCGTCTGATATTTTGGACGTCGTCTGCTTGTAGGTGTGCTGGGAGGACATCGTGGCGCGACTCACCGCTCCGGCCCTGCGCCGGGGCCTGGACATCCTGGAGCTGCTCGTCGACCAGGACGAGGGACTGCGGGTTCCGGAGATCACCCAGCACCTCGGGCTGCCCCGTGCCACCACGCACGAACTCGTCAACACACTGGCCGACCGGGGCTATGTGACCGTCTCCAAGGAGACCGGACGCGTCGCGATAGGGCTCAACGCCCTGCGGCTGGGCGCCGGATACGAGCGCGGGCTCGACCTCGCCACCGTGGGCCGGGAGTGTGCCGGTGAGGTGGCGCGGGCATGCGGCGAAACGGTCCAGGTGGTCGTACGGGACGGCAGATTCGCGGTGTTCATCGTGCGCATCGACAGCAAGTACTCGGTCCGGTTGGTGTCGCAGGTGGGCAGCCGGCTGCTCGCGTCCTGCACCGCGGGCGGAAAAGCGCTGCTGAGCGCCCTGCCGGCCAGGGAGCTCGATGAGCTGTTCCCGAACGACAAGGCGCTTCAGCAGATGACGTCGAACAGCATCTCCACGCGGAAGCGGTTGCTGGCCGAGGTCGAAGAGGCCCGCGAGCGCGGCTGGACCGAGGAGTACTGCGAGTCCAATGACCACGCGGCCTGTGTCGCCGCGCCGGTGTACGACCGGCTCGGCAACTGCGTGGCGGCCATGAGCATCTCGGTGCCCACCCCGCGGTGGGGCGACACCGAGAAGGAGCGCTACGTCGCGTTGGTCCTCGATGGGGCACGGGCGATGGCCCAGCGCCTCGGAGCGAGGGTGCCTTCCTGAGCACCCCCGCATGGCCCGGTACGACCCGTCACGCGGGCGCGGTCGCCCGGGTGGGGGCTCAGCGTTCCAGCATTCAGCGTTCCAGCATCCGCATACCGGCCTCGGTGTGAGTGTCTCCGACGGCCGGGGGCAGGTTGGAGAGCCTGGCCAGGACATCCGCGCCGAGCTGGAGGCGGTCCGCGGCGGTGTTCTCCTCCACGCGGGCCACGCGCTTGGTGCCGGGGATGGGCGCGAGGTCGTCGCCCTGGGCGAGCAGCCAGGCGAGGGCGACCTGGGCCGGTGTGGCGCCCGCCTCGGCGGCGATGGCCTGGACCTCGTCCGCGAGACGCAGATTGCGCTGGAAGTTCTCGCCGGTGAAGCGCGGGTTGCCGCGCCGGAAGTCGCCTTCCTCGAAGTCGGCCTCGTCCCGGACGGTGCCGGTGAGGAAGCCGTGTCCCAGCGGTGAGAACGGGACCAGCCCGATGCCCAGCTCACGCAGCACCGGCAGGACGCGCTCCTCCAGTCCGCGGGTCCACAGCGAGTACTCGGACTGCACCGCGGTGATGGGGTGGACGGCGTGGGCGCGGCGGATCGTGTCCGGCCCGGCCTCGGACAGGCCGATATGCCGCACCTTGCCCTCGGCGATCAGTTCCGCCACGGCCCCGACGGTCTCCTCGATGGGGGTGCCGGGGTCGACGCGGTGCTGGTAGTACAGATCGATGTGGTCGGTGCCCAGCCGCTTCAGCGACCCTTCCACGGCGGTGCGGATGTTGGCCGGGCTGGAGTCGAGGTGCCACGGGCCCGCCCCGGAGTGGGCGATCATGCCGAACTTGGTGGCCAGCACCACCTGATCGCGTCGGCCCTTCAGCGCCTGGCCGAGGAGTTCCTCGTTGATGTAGGGGCCGTAGATCTCCGCGGTGTCGATGAGGGTGACGCCCAGCTCCAGCGCCCGGTGGACGGTGCGGATGGACTCCGCGTCGTCCGTTCCGGCGCCGGTGAGGCCATGGGACATGCCCATCGCGCCCAGACCGATACGGGAAACCTCCAGGTCACCCAGGTTGATGTACTTCATCGGTGGTCACTTCTCCCGATAGGTGTGGTCGGTCCGGCGCCTGTTCACGGGCGGATGAGGACCTTCAGGGCCTCGCGTTCGTTCATCGCCCGGTAGCCGTCGGCCACGTCCGCCAGGGCCAGCGTGCGGTCGAAGACCCGGCCGGGCCGGATCGAGCCGTCGAGGATGTGCGGCATCAGCTCCTCGACGTACGCGCGGGCCGGGGCGACGCCACCGGTGAGGGTGATGTTGCGCATGAAGTCGCCGAACCCGAACGCCACATCGCTGTACTGCGGGGCGCCGACACGGCTGATCCTGCCGCCGTCGCGGACCACGCCGAAGCTCTGCACCAGCGCGTCGCTCAGGCCCACGCATTCCAGGACCTTACGAGTGCCCTCGCCGCCGGTCAGGTCACGCACCCGGGCGATGCCCTCCTCGCCGCGCTCGGCCACCACATCGGTGGCGCCGAAGTCACGGCCCAGATCGGTGCGCCGGGTGTGCCGGCCCATCAGGATGATCTGCTCGGCGCCCTGGAGCCTGGCGGCGATCACCGCCGCCAGGCCCACGGCGCCGTCCCCGACGACGGTGACGCTGTCGCCGCGCTCGACACCCGCGGTACGGGCCGCGTGGTAGCCGGTGCACAGGATGTCGGACAGGGTCAGCAGATCCGGCAGCAGCTCGGAGTCCTCACCGACCGGCAGCTTCACCAGGGTGCCGTCGGCGTACGGGACCCGCGCGATCTCCCCCTGGCCGCCGTCGACACCGTTCACGCCCCACTGCCCGCCGTGCACACAGGAGGTCTGCAAACCGTCGCGGCAGTACGCACAGGTGTTGTCGGCCCACATGAACGGGGCCACCACCAGGTCACCGGGGACGAGGCCGCGCACCTCGGCGCCGGTCTCCTCGACGACGCCCAGGAACTCATGGCCCATCTGCCGGGGCGTGTCGGTGTGCGGCAGGGACTTGAAGGGCCACAGGTCGCTGCCGCAGATGCAGGACAGCACGATCCGCACGACCGCGTCGGTAGGCTTCTGGATCTTCGGGTCGGCGACGTCCTCGACGCGTACGTCGTCGGCCGCGTACAGCAGGGTGGCGCGCATGGGCGCAGCTCCTCGATAGATGGGCGGGATGGTGGCAGGGAGCCGAAGTGGCGGCTCCGGGCCGCTCGACCGTCTCGGGCCCAGGAGGCCGGTCGGCGCGACACCATCGAGCCTGCCGCTTCGTGCCCGCCTCAGGCAGGCCGAGGTATGCGGGGGAGCGGCCAGCGGGGGTGTGACAGGGCCCCCCTCACCGGGCGTGTCCCGGCGGCGGCGGGGAGACACTGGCCCTATGGCACCCGAGCAGCACAGCGGCGGCGAGGAACTGGGGCGCTTCCTGCGCGCCCGCCGCACCCAGACCAGCCCCCAGGCCGCCGGCCTCACCCCGGGGCCCGGCATTCGCCGTACCCCCGGCCTGCGCCGCGAGGAGCTGGCCACCCTGGCCGGGGTCAGCATCGACTACTACACCCGTCTGGAACGCGGCAAGGAAACCCGCCCCAGCCCCGCCGTGGTCGATGCCCTCGGGCGCGCCCTCCAGCTCGACGACGCCGAACACCAGCACCTGCGTGACCTGGCCGTCCGTGCCGCCCGCTACGCACCCAAGCCCGCCCCGGCCCCCAGCCGCACCGTGCGCCCCCATCTGAAGCTGCTGCTGGAAACGGTGCGCCCCAACCCCGCGTACATCCTCAGCCGCAGCATGGACATCCTCGCCCACAACCCCGGCGGCCTCGCCCTCTACGCCGGCATCGCCGACTGGCCGGTCAAGCAGCGGAACCTCTTCCTCCACCCCGCCGCCCACGAGGTCTTCCCCGACTGGGAGAACCAGATCCGCGGCTGCGTCGCCCGCCTGCGCGCCCTGGCCGGCACCGACCCCGACGCCCCCGACCTCACCACTCTCGTCGGCGAACTGCTCCTCAAAAGCCCCGACTTCGCGGGCCTGTGGGAGCGCTACGAGGTCACCGGCCGCAAACACACCGCCAAGACCTTCCAGCACCCCCACGTCGGCAAGATCACCCTCGTCTTCCAGGGCATGGCCCTCGAAGGCACTCCCGGCCACCGCATGGGCGTCTACACGGCCGAACCCGGCACCCCGGATCACGACGCCATGCTCCTGCTCGACATGACCGCCACGCCCACCGAGCCACGGCCCTCCGCCTCCGAGCACAAGTGCTGACCGGCCGAGCCCGGCGGCGAGGGCTCACCGGGCAGTTGTGGTGGCCGCGTGCGCGACCGCCTTGGGGAGACGGGCGCGCCAGGTGAGCGACGTCTTCTCCACCCTCGCGGCCGGCCTCTTCGCGGCCGGATCGGCGCCCGCCGATCCGTGACGCGCACCGGTGCGTTGGCGCTGCCCGGGTCCGACGCCGCGCCCGCCTTGTCGGTGGCCCCAGGTCACTGTCAAGCGTCCGCGGCAAGGAGGGTCAAGAGTCCGCGGCAGCGGGCAGGCTTCGGCGTCCGCTCGGATGCTCCTATGGATGTCAAGCGGCTTCAGTGAGGTCGCTTTGTGTGGTTTGCCGGGTGGTGGTGCGGTGATCCAGGGATCGCATGAGGACGCGGTAGACCTCGCGGGCGACATGCCGCTTGAGGCAGCGCATGATGTCCTTCTTCGACAGGCCC
>NZ_JAHLEM010000167.1 GCF_018883605.1 Streptomyces niphimycinicus
CGCCGGCCCAGCCGGCGGGCTGAGCCGCACCGGAACGCCGCGGGCGGGCCCCACGACGCACCGGCCGCCGCGGGCGGGCCCCACGTCGACCCAGCCGATCCCACGTCGACCCAGCCGATCCCACGACGACCCAGCCGATCCCACGACAACCCAGCCGACCCAGACCCAGCCGACCCAGCCGACCCAGACCCAGAAGATCCCCACGCCCGGCACCGCTCTCCACCACCGGCGGAGCTGACACCGACGGAGCTAATTTGCTCTTGAGGGGTGAAGGTGCGTATGGTGGTAGATCGTTTGATCCCATTTGCCCGGCGCCTCGTAAAAGTGCGCCGTGAGGCGCGTTCCTTGCCATCCCGTGGCTGACCGCATAGAGGCGGTCGTTTGCGACAACACGGAGTTTGGGCGCGTGCCGAGACTCCGGAAGGTTTCGCATTTCGCATGTCCGTTTCCACTGATCACGCCGTCATGCCCGCTGTCGACGAGCCGAGCGATCTGACCGCTCCGGCCGAGCCCTTCGAACGGGACGAGCGCGACGAGCAGGCCGAGCAAGCCGACCAGACGGCGTCAGCGGCGTCCTCTGAGCAAACCGCCACGGAAGCCCCCGAGACCCCTAAGGCGCCCGACATCACTTTCGCCGACCTCGGCCTCCCCGAACAGATCGTCCGCAAGCTGGCGCAGAACGGCGTGACCACGCCCTTCCCGATCCAGGCGGCGACCATCCCCGACGCCATGGCCGGGAAGGACATCCTCGGCCGCGGCCGTACCGGCTCCGGCAAGACCCTCTCGTTCGGTCTTCCGCTGCTGACCACGCTGGCCGGCGGACACACCGAGAAGAAGCGCCCCCGGGGTCTCATCCTGACGCCGACCCGCGAGCTGGCGATGCAGGTGAGCGACGCGCTTCAGCCTTACGGCGATGTCCTCGGCCTCAAGCTCAAGGTCGTCTGCGGCGGCACCTCGATGGGCAATCAGATCTACGCGCTGGAGCGCGGTGTCGACATCCTCGTCGCCACCCCGGGCCGGCTGCGCGACATCATCGACCGCGGCGCCGCGACCCTCGACAAGGTCCAGGTCGCCGTCCTCGACGAGGCCGACCAGATGGCCGACATGGGCTTCCTGCCCGAGGTCACCGAGATCCTCGACCTGGTGCCGCAGGGCGGCCAGCGGCTGCTGTTCTCCGCGACGCTGGAGAACGAGATCGACAGCCTGGTCAAGCGCTACCTGGTCGACCCGGTCACCCACGAGGTCGACTCGGCCCAGGGCGCGGTCACCACGATGACCCACCATGTGCTGGTCGTGAAGCCGAAGGACAAGGCGCCGGTCACCGCCGCCATCGCGGCGCGCAAGGGCCGCACCATCATCTTCGTACGGACCCAGCTCGGCGCCGACCGCGTCGCCGAGCAGCTCTGCGACGCGGGCGTACGCGCCGACGCGCTGCACGGCGGCATGACCCAGGGCGCCCGTACCCGCACGCTGGCCGACTTCAAGGACGGCTACGTCAACGTCCTGGTCGCGACCGACGTCGCCGCGCGCGGTATCCACGTCGACGGCATCGACCTGGTGCTGAACGTGGACCCGGCCGGCGACCACAAGGACTATCTGCACCGCTCCGGCCGTACGGCCCGGGCGGGCCAGAGCGGCACCGTCGTCTCGCTGGCCCTGCCGCACCAGCGCCGCCAGATCTTCCGGCTGATGGAGGACGCGGGCGTCGACGCCTCCCGTCACATCGTCGGCGGCGGCGGTGCGTTCGACGAGGACGTGGCCCAGATCACGGGCGCGCGTTCGCTCACCGAGGTGCAGGCGGAGGCGGCCTCGAACGCCGCCAAGCAGGCCGAGCGCGAGGCGCAGGACCTCAGCCGGGAGCTGGAGCGGGTGCAGCGGCGCGCGGTCGAGCTCCGGGAGGAGGCCGACCGGCTGGCCGCGCGGGCGGCGCGCGAGCGCGGCGAGACCGTGGCACCGGCGGAGCCCGCGGCCGAGGCCGGGGCGGAGACGGTGGCCCAGGCCGCTGTGACGCTTCCGGCGCAGCGTACGGCGGAGCCCGTGACCGTGCCCGCGGTGAAGGCCGCGGACGCCGCCGAGGGCGCGGGCGACGCCGAGGCGCCGCGCCGCTCCTCGTACGACCGTCGGGACAACGACCGGGGCGGCCGTTCCTTCGACCGTCGGGAGAGCAACGACCGCGACCGTGGCGGCTTCAACCGGGACCGCCGCGATGACCGTCGTGACGACCGCCGTGACGACCGTGGCGGCTTCGGCCGTGACCGTCGGGACAACGACCGTGGTGGCCGTTCCGTCGACCGTCGGGACAGCAACGACCGCGACCGCGGCGGCTTCAACCGGGACCGCCGCGACGACCGTCGTGACGACCGCCGCGAGGACAGTGGCGGCTTCAGCCGCGACCGCCGGGACAACGACCGTGGTGGCCGTTCCGTCGACCGTCGGGACAGCAACGACCGCGACCGTGGCGGCTTCAACCGGGACCGCCGCGACGACCGTCGTGACGACCGCCGCGATGACCGTGGCGGCTTCAGCCGCGACCGCCGGGACAACGACCGTGGTGGCCGTTCCTTCGACCGTCGGGACAGCAACGACCGCGACCGCGGCGGCTTCAACCGGGACCGCCGCGACGACCGTGGCAATTTCGGACGCCGTGACGACCGTGGCGGCCGTCCGTACGAGCGCCGTGACGACCGTGGCGGCTTCAGCCGCGACCGCCGGGAGAACGACCGTGGCGGCCGTTCCTTCGAGCGCCGCGACCACAACCACCGTGGCGGGGACCGTCCGTTCAACCGTGACCGTCGCGACGACCGCCCGGCCCGCCGTGACGACCACCGGGGCGGCTCCACCGGCGGCCGTTCGTACGAGCGCTCCGGCGGCTCGTCCTTCGACCGGCGCGCCGACAAGCCGCGCTGGAAGCGCAACGGCTGATCGGCCGTGAAGAGGGCCGTGCAACACCGCGCTGTTGCACGGCCTTTCGCTCCCGGAGGGTATTGGCTCGGGTGTTGGACCCTGGCCGAGCTATGCTGCGGGGGTGCGGGTCATTAGCTCAATTGGCAGAGCAGTGGACTTTTAATCCATTGGTTCAGGGTTCGAGCCCCTGATGACCCACAGTTAAGGCCCAGGTCAGAGAACGTCTGGCCTGGGCCTGAGCCATCGAAACGGCTCGTCGAGATCGTTAGATCGCTCGCCGCTCGCCCGTCGCTCGCCCGAAAGGCAGACGATCCAGGCAGGCGGCGCCATTGCGCCGGTCGGCCTTCACCTCTCCCCCGCCTGAGGGAATGTGGCGCCAATCACACTGATGCCCCGCTCGCGCGCCACTCGGGTGACACACGCGCGGGACCGAGACGCCGTCCGAGAACACTCCGCCGCCCCCGGGTCGGGAGCGGCGGAGTGGGTGACCGGGTCCCTCGGTGAGGGAGCCCGGTCAGGTCGGCGAGGTCAGGAAACCTTGCAGGCGCCCGCCGCGCAGTCAGTCAGCCACTGGTCGAACTCGGCGTCGTAAGCTCCGCCGATGGACCTGGTCAGGAGGTCGCGTGCGCCCTGCCAGTCACCGGCGCGGTAATAGCGGAGCAGGGAGTCGACCTCTCCCGGGTGCCGCTCCTCCATGAAGCGGACCGCCAGGTAGCCCCAGCGATAGGTCCGGTTGGTGTCGGTGTTGGTGTAGGTGGTGTCGAACAGCGTGCTCAGCCGGTACGTGTGCTTGCCGGCCTCCGTGATCGCGTCTTCGTAGGTCTCGTTGCGGTAGGAGTAGTTGATGTACTCGGCGAAGCCCTCGACCCACCACACGGTCGGGGTGGTCTGTCCGGCCGCGTAGTCGCCGTACATGTCGAACCGGCCGTCGAGGTAGTGGGTGTACTCGTGGTTGAGGTTCCAGATGTCGAACTTGGGTTGCAGCCAGTCCGCCTCGTAGGCGATGAACCGCGGCTGGTTGCCCTCCTTGGACGGGTCGCCCTCCAGGTACATGCCGCCGTTGTTGGTGTCGATGCCGTAGATGACGTTGGCGTAGGTCCCGTAGTCAATGCTGGAGTTGAAAGCGACGACCTCGATGGTCTCGTTGTGGTCGTCCTTCACCGGCCCGTTGTCCCGCGCCACCTTGTGGAAGAAGGCGTTCTGCTCGGTCAGGCTGCGGCAGACCTGGTCCAACTGGTCGGCGGTGATCTCCTGGCCCTTGATGGTGATGCCGCTGCCGCAGTCGCGCTGGACCGGCAGCACCGCTTCGATCAGCCGCTTCTGGAGGTCGCAGGTGCCGTACTCCTGGCACTTGTCCTTGTCGTAGGCGGCGGTCATCTCGGCGACGCCCACCCACAGCCGCGCGGTGGGACCGGTGATGGTGGTCTTGCCGAGCAGTTCCTTGGCCATCGGCCGGACCGTGTCGCGCAGGCCCTCGTCCATGAGGAAGCGGCCCAGCTCGCGTCCGGCGTTGTAGTCGAGGAAGTAGTTCTTGCCGCTGAGCAGGTCGACGTGGTCCAACGCGAACTTGCTGACGGTGTTCAGCACGCTCGGGTCCTGCTGCACCGCGGTGACGAACTCCGGCACCTGGTGGCCGCGGAAGAGCACCGTGAAGACGCTGTTGACCGCGTTGACCATCCAATAGGAGTCGTTGTAGGTCCCGTTGTAGTCGGTCAGCAGCCGCTTGACGATCGAGAGGTAGCGGGCGTTCTCCTGGGCGCTGTCGATCAGGATGACCGCCTCGGACAGCGTCGCGCCGTTGGCGTCGGTGACGTCATGCGAGCGCGGGGCGGCGAAGAAGGCGTCCAGGGCGCCCTGGATCGCGGACTTCAGCGTGGGGCCGTACGGGCCCACGTCATCTGGGTGGTACCACTGTGCGTAGTAGCCGGCCCGCAGGAACAGCACTAGCTGCGTCATCCCGGTGGAGCCGTCGCCGGGGTAGTTGGCCGAGCCGGCCTGTAGCGCCTGGGCCACGGGGACCATCTGCTCCTCGCGGAAAGCCCCGCGCGCGTCGCCGCCGGTGAGCGGGAACAGCGTGTTGACGCAGTCGGTGGTGGACTCCTTGATCTTCTGCACCAGAGCGTCGCCGGTGTTCTGGGTGAAGTCGCTGATCCGGCACTCGGCCGCGCTGGCCTTGGACTTCCGCACGTTCTTCGAGGGGCGGGGGTGCGCCTTGACTCTGTGGGTCCACGGCTGGTCGTAGTCCGTGCGGTGAACGGAGTCGTCAGCGCTCAGTGGCGGGCGGTCGGCGGCACGGGCGCGCCGGCCCGAGTGTGCCGGCGCGGTCGGCACCGCGTCCAGCGAGGCCCGCGGGCCGTCAGGGTCGTTCTTGAGCTGGTGGTCCGGTCCGGCGGCCGTGGGGGAGCCCTGCGGAACGGAGTAGGAGGACGGGGCCGCCATGGCTTGCCCGGGGGCGGCGAGGAGTCCGCCGCCCAGGGTGAGGGCCAGTGCCAGCGCCGCGAGCGGTCCGCTGTTCCGCCGTAACTGGCGCGCGTACCGGCGTGCTGAAGGTATTCGCATGTTTCTCTCCCGTGGGGGGTGAGAGGGAGCAGAGCAGGTTGCCCTGCCCCTTGGCATGCCCATGTGCGACATGTGAGATGTAAAATTTCACATGTCACACGGCATGGGAAGAGCCGTGCAACCGGGAATTCATGACGCGGCTCTGACGCTCCGGTCGCTGCCCGGTCGCCCCGCCCCGGCGGCGCCCTGAGTCGCCCTGGGCCGCCACCGTGGGAGCTCTCCGTCGCCAGACCGCCTGTGGCGACTCGTCCCTGAGGGTCCGCCAGGCCGTCTTCCGCGAGCCGGGCTCGTGGTGCTCGCACGCCGGGTCGTGCACGCCGGGTCGTACAGAAGATCGAGGCTCACTCGACCGGCGCTTGAACGGATGCCGAACGGTACTCGACCGCAGAGTCTGATCCTGCTGTTACTCAGGGATGCGTAAGGAGACGACTCGTGCGACTCGCGACAACGATCCGGGGGTTCCGGGGGCTCATCCCCGTCATGGCGCTGGCGGTATCGGCATGGGCGGTTTCCGCTCCGGCGTCCGCCGAAGGGAAGGGAGACGGAGGCGGGGCGGGCGAGAAGGCGGCCCCGGTGCCTTGTGGGGACGCGGCGGCGCTGGTCACCGCGGTGAGCGAGGCCAACAGCTCGCCGTTCGGGGGGTCCGTCATCCTGTCCACGGGGTGTGTGTACACGCTGGGCTCCGCGGCGTTCACCGGTCCCAACGGCGCCGACGGACTGCCGCTCATCACCCGTGACGTGACCATCAGCGGGACCCTGGCGACCATCAGACGCAGTGCGTCCGCCGGCGACTTCCGGCTCGCGGAGATCGCGCCCGGTGGAAGCCTTACGGTCAACGGTGTGACCTTCTCCGGCGGCCGGGCGACCTCGGGGGCGGGCACCGACGGCGGCGGCATCTTCGACGCGGGCTCGCTGAGGCTGATCAACGCCACGGTCACGGGCAACACCGCGAGCAATATCGGCGGCGGCATCGAGGTCGCCTCGGGCGGTTCGGCGGTGCTTTCGGCCACGGATGTGACGCACAATTCCGCGGGGGACGGCGGCGGTATCCACATCAATACGTCGGCCACCCTGAGCGTCTCGGGCGGCAACATTTCCGACAACACCGCGTCCAGCTCGGGCGGCGGCGTCAGTAACTTCGGAACGACGCTGCTGGGCGCCGTCACGGTCGCGCGGAACAGGACCACCAACTTCGAGGGCGGCGGCATCGCCACCGCGGTCGGCGATCTCACGATCAACGGCGGCCGGGTCGCCGAGAACACCGCCGGCAGTTTCGGCGGCGGTATCGCCAATATGGGCAGCGCACTGCGTGTGCAGGCCACCACCGTGTCCGGGAATACCGCCACGCTGAACGGCGGTGGGCTGTTCCAGCACGCGGGCACGACACAAATGATCGGCGACACGGTCACCGGTAATACGGCCAATGGCGGTCAGGGCGGCGGCATCTTCACCGACGGCGGCACGGTCTCGCTCGCCGCGACCACGGTCATCGGGAACAACCCGAACCAGTGCGTACCGGCTCTCACGGGATGCTGAAATCACACCGCTGAACGCCGTCACTGAATTCGGCTGAACGCCGCGGCGCCCCCGGAAGTCGCTTCTTCCGGGGGCGCCGCGTGCTCGATCGCGAGATCGGCCGTCAGTGCTTGCAGTCCTTCTTCTTCGCCTTCACCTTGGCCTTGTGGTGCTTCTTGGCCTTGTGCGGTTCGGCCTTGGCCTTGTGCACCTTCTTGGCCTTGTGCTGCTCCTTGGCCTTGTGCTGCTCCTTGGCCTTGTGCTTCTTCGGCGCCTCCTTGTGCACGACCACGACCTGGTCCGGCTCGTCGAGGGCGATGTTCGCGCAGTTGGAGCCGATGTTGGTGTCGCCCGTCGGGGCGGCGAAGCCGATGACCAGGGTGGTGCCGGTGGCGGTGTCGCAGTCGTTGGACTGGAGGACCGCACCGTCGCGGTTGGCGAAGTTGACGCAGTCCGAGCCGACGTCGAGGTCGCCGGTGGGAGCGAAAATGGCGTTGTTGACGGTGGGGCCGGTGGCCGTGTCACAGTGGTTTCGCTGAGCACTGCTGGACTGCGGGAAGAGCCCATGAGCACTCGCGCTACCGGCGCCGCCGACCACCATTGTGCCCGCGGCCGCCGCGGCCATGAGAGCTGCCTTCTTGCCGATCTGCATTGTTCTGGTGCCTCCATATCGGGTCTTCTCCGCGAATATTCCGCAGACACCTCTTGAACGAGATTTCCGCAATCCGGGATCCGGGACTATGCGAAGCATCACCCATCCGCCACAGTAAAGATATGTTCAGCAAAGGTATATTCAGTCGGTGCGGAAGTCGGTGGACTTCTCTTCGCAAAAAATGAACGCGGCCCCGGGGGAATTTCCCCAAGGCCGCGTTCATCTCGAGCGGCTTTTTCCGGAAGCTCGGTGGCGAACTCCGGTGAGCTCGGTGTTTCAGGAGCGCTGACGGTTTCCCTGGCCACCGCTCTTGCCGCCGCTCTTCGTGCCGTTCGCGCTGGTGCCCTGACTTCCGTTCTGCGGGTCGGAGCCGGCGACATTGGCACAGTTGGTCTCGGTGGTGACGTCGGAGCCGGGGCCGATGGTGATCGGACCCAGCACGGAGGTGGTGCGACAGTCATTGGTCTGCTTCGTCACACCGCCCGACTTGCTGACGTTGACGCAGTTGGTCCCGTTCTTGATTTCGGATCCGGGAGCCAGCGCGACGGTGATCGGGCCGACGACGGAGTGGGTACGGCAGCGGTTCTTCTGCTCCGACACTCCCGACTCGGCGGTGTTGACGCAGTCGGTCTGATTGCTGAGCTCGGTCGAGCCGGCGACCACGGTGATGGTGCCGACGACGGAACTGGTGGTGCAGCGATTGCTCTGCGTCCCGCCGTTGGCGCCTGCCGCGCGGCTGGGACCGGAATCGGCGGCGTCGGCTCCGCCCGCACCGCCGATGAGCAGAGCACCCACGGCGGCGACAAGAAGCGCCGACCTTTTGCGCATGTGCATAAAGAGCCTCCAATCGGGCTTTCGGCGCGGTGTGCTCGGCACCGTCACCGAAGAACCTTTTTCATGGCAGCGGCCCTGGAAGAGAAGCTTCCAGGGCCGCGATTACCAACGGGGGGATGCCTCATGGCGTTACCGCGGGCGGGAACACCATGAAAGGGTCAGCGACTCAGCGACGGTGACCGTTGTCGTCGTCGTCGACGGCGATGTTCGCGCACTTGGAGCCGATGTTGGTGTCGCCCGTCGGGGCGGCGAAGCCGATGTTCAGGGTGGTGCCGGTGCGGGTGTCGCAGTCGTTGGCCTGGATGACCGAACCATCGCTGTTGGTGAAGTTGACGCAGTCCGAGCCGACGTTGAGGTCGCCGGTGGGAGCGAAAATGGCGTTGTTGACGGTGAGACCGCTGGCCGTGTCGCACTTGTTGAGCTGCGCGACGAAGTCGTCGTTGTTGTTGGCCAGGGCACCGCCCGCGCCACCGATGACCATAGCGCCGGCGGCCGCGGTCAGGAGAACTGCCTTCTTGCCGATGTTCACTTAAATCCTCCGTCTGGGTTGCTCCGCGAATTCCACGGACGCATGACACAACGAAGCTCATCAGTTAAGGCTTCGGGTCGCCAGTCAGCTTCACCCGTCCGGCATAGTGCTGCTCTTCCGGGGCGTGTTCTCCAAGAATCCCGCTAAGGGGGACCAATACAAGGACCATTTGGCTCAGCTCGGCCCCTCTCGGCCCGGCGGACACCTGAATCCATTGAATTGAATGAGGGGAAGCGACTACGAGACGCTCCGCGGCAGGGGGCCTGGAGGCGCTGGGGTCCGGCGCCCACGGTGGCCGACCGACGCACCCTGCCCCGCTCGCGTACTTGTTCGACCGGTCGGACGAGTGATACATCCAGGCCCTACGACGCAGGAGTGAGTGAGGCACAGTCACACCGACAGCTTCGCGGAACCGCAGCGCGGCGCGTGTTCGCGCCGCTACGCTAAGTGCGCGAGGTGGTCGCCCGGGGGGCGCGGCGAATCAACGCCGGGAGGCGGGAGGAGAGACATGGGGCACTCACGAGCGGACGGGACCCCGGCCGAGCTGATGGACGGGCTGCTGGCCCGTGCGCAGAACGGCTTCGAGATCGGCGAGGCGGTGCTGGCCCAGGCGCGGAGCGCCCTGATGCACCAGTCCGAGCTGCGGTCCTGCCGACAGTGCAATGAGCGGTGCGGCCAGCTTGGCTACAGCACCTACCGGCATGTCTTCCTGCTCCCCGACGGCAGCAGCCTGCTGCTGTGGGAACTGGAGCACAACACCGGCGAGGACGGTCGCCCGCTGTACGAGCTCTACGCGGACGAGGACGCCCTGACGCTGGCCGAGCGCCGCGTCCATGACCGCCTCGGCGGCGCCCGCTGGGAGGAGCTCGACGGGTTACCGCTGTGGCTGCCGGACCAACTGCTGCACACGGCCGAGCCCCTGGAGAGCTCCCGTGCGTATGTGGCCGACAATTCGGCCGACCATGCCCGTCGTGTCCTGCGCCGCGCGGAGAACGCCGACCGCCCGGGCGAGGAGACCGAGCGGCTGCTGACGACCGCGTTCGCCCATGACATCGCCCTCGCGCCCAAGCCCCGGCGCCGCTCCGGCGGCCCCGACGCGACCTGGTGCCGCTTCTATGAGCACGCCTTCCTGCTCGCGGGAGGGGACGAGGTCGTGCTGTGGGAGCTGGAGCACAATCTCACCCGGGACGGACGGCTGGTGTGCGAGGTGTACCTCGACGAGGTCTCGGCGGAGCTGGCGGCGGACCGCCACGCCCGCGCGCTCGGCGTCGACCTCTGACGCATCGGTGCCGCTGACGCGTCCGTCACCTCTGAAGCGTCCGTAAATCTCTGGCGCATCCGAAACCTCTGGCGCGTCCGAAACCTCTTTCGGCTCCGCGACCTCTGATGCGCCCGTAGCCGCTGGCGCCCTCGTGGCCGCTGACGCCCTCGTGGCCTCTGACGGGCCCGCAGCGCGCCCGCCGCGTAACCCCTGGCGTTCACCGGCTCTGACGCGCCCACGGCCCCTGACCCGCTGCCACGTGTCCGTCGTGTGCCCGCGGTGCCCCCTCGTGTGCCCGCGGTGCCCCCTCGTGTGCCCGCGGTGCCCCCGCTGGGTGCCGGTCGCGTGCCCGCCTCACACGCGCCGGAGCCGGGCCCGCTCACGGGCGTCCGTCCGGCACCCGCTTGGCCGACACCGATTCGCCTGGCAGCCCGTCAGCCGGAAGCCTGGTGACGAAGGTGACGAAGGTGACGAAGGTGACGACGACGGCGAGGACGGCGAGGACGGCGACGGCGACGCCGTGACGACGGCGGGACACGGACCAGGGAAGCGAGAGAAGCCGGTGCGGGTGCGAGGGAGCAGGGCTCGTACGGGCGCCCGTACACAGTGGCGTACGGCCTGGCCCCGGCTGAGCCGCCCGCACACCCACCGCCGCCACACCCGCCTGCATACGCTCATGGCCACCGGCGCCGCGGCCGGTGGGGCCTCCGCCGACGGGTTCACCGGGCCCACCGCGGGGCCCGGCTCGGCCGAGGACGCGGGCCAGGAGCCGCCGGGCCGCCGGGCGGCCCGCTGGCTTCCCGCCATCCTCATCCTCGGCGGCGTCAGCTTCGACCTGGCCACCCCGTCCGGCTACACCGCCTCGCCCTTCTTCGCCGCCGCCCCCCTGGTCGCCGCGGCGCTCCTACCGCTGCGCCAGACCATCATCACGGCCTGCGTCGCCGTCCTCGCGACCTGTCTGCTGGCGGAGTTGCACGGGGTGAAGGACCCGACCCAGGCGGCCACCGAGATCGGCACGGTCGCCACCGTGACCGTGCTGGCAGTGGCGATCAACCGTGTCGTACGCCGCAGCTACCACCGGCTCGCCTCGGCGCGCGGAGTGGCGGAGGCGGCCCAGCGCGCCGTCCTGCCCGCGCCGCCCGCCCGTCTGGCCGGGCTGGAGATCGCCGCGCGCTATGTACCGGCGGAGAAGTACGCCGCGATCGGTGGTGACCTGTACGCGGTTCAGGACACCCCGCACGGCGTACGGCTGACCGTCGGGGACGTACGCGGCAAGGGGCTGGGGGCCGTGGAGGTCGTGGCGATCCTCCTCGGCTGCTTCCGGGAGGCGGCGGAGCAGGAGACGACCCTGGAGGCGCTCGTGGGCCGCCTGGAGCGGGCGCTTCAGCGCGAGGGCGCCCGGCGGGCCGACCTGGAGGTGTTCGAGGGGTTCACGACGGCGGTGGTGGCCGAAATTCCGCGCGGCGACTCCACTCTGCGGCTGATCAATCGCGGCCATCCGGCGCCGCTGCTGATGGAGGAGGGCGGCGCGGTGCGCGCCCTGGAGCCGGAGGCGTCGGCGCTGCCGGTGGGGATGGGGGAGTTGGCGGGGTGGCCGGACCGGGTGATGGAGCTGGGGTTCGCGGAGGGGGAAACGCTGCTGCTGTTCACGGACGGGGTGACGGAGGCCCGGGACCGCGACGGCGAGTTCTACGACCCGGCGAAGCGGCTGCGCGGCCGTCGCTTCGCCGATCCGCAGGAGCTGCTGGACGCGTTGGTGGCCGATGTCGAGCGCCATACGGACGGCGGGACATCGGACGACATGGCGCTGCTTGCGGTCCGCCGGACCGCGGCCCGCGGGAGCGGACGGGGGAACGGGCGGGGGAACGGGCGGGGGAACGGGCGCGATGACGGTGATGCGAACCGCACGGGCCATACGGGGGAGGCCGGCCCCCCACACCGTCCGTAGCCGACCGGGCCCATACGGTGCGTAGTCGACCGAGTCCCCTCCGCATAACAATTGCCGCACGATCGATCCGCATGTGTTTTTACGAACCCTTGGCCGGTGCGTTGACTCGCCCTCATTTGTCCCTTCTTGAGCGCTAAGTTCATGCCAAAGGTGCGCGGATTCCTCAGAACAGCTTGGAATCACATCGCGCTCTCTATTAACGTTCGATAACGCAGCGCGGTCGTCACAACCGTCGCAAGGGCGGCACCGTGCGCCGTCGCCGAATCCCGTACGCACACTGGCAAGCACCGCATCACCAGCAGCACCAAGGGAACCGGGGAACCAACACCTTGGGGTGAATCGGGTCGAACCTGACCCGTAGGAGACCTTCCTGCTCCGAACCCGTCAGCTAACCCGGTAGGCGAGAAGGAAGGAAAGGAGTGCGCCTCCGTGGCGTCCAATAGGTCTGCCCTGGACGAGGCCCCGTATCGCACACGGGGAGGCGGTTTGGGGACCGCCACCGCCTACGGCCCCGGCTTCGACGCCGGCGGCGGGATGAGT
>NZ_JAHLEM010000168.1 GCF_018883605.1 Streptomyces niphimycinicus
CGTGGCGTCCAATAGGTCTGCCCTGGACGAGGCCCCGTATCGCACACGGGGAGGCGGTTTGGGGACCGCCACCGCCTACGGCCCCGGCTTCGACGCCGGCGGCGGGATGAGTTCCGGGGACGGCCACTTCGCCCCCGACGATCGGTACCTGGACGCGGATGGGGACGCGTTCGAGGGCCCGGGTGCCGGATTCGAGACCGAGCCCTGGGAGGAGTGGAACCCCACCGAGGAGTCCATCGCTCCCGTACGCGGCCGGCACCGCGTGGCCAAGCAGCGTGGCGGGACCATGGCGCGCAGCGGCGCCGTCCTCGGGGTCGGCGTGATCGCGGCGGTCGGTGCGGGCGGTATGGCCAGCGCCAAGGACCGTCCCAAGCCGCCCATTTCGATGCCGGATCTCGGCCATGTCGCCGATGAGGTCAAGGCCAGCCTGCCCGCCGCCAAGGACCTGCCCGGTATCGGCTCCTGGGCGTCGGACGACAGCAGCGGCCCGCAGACGGCCGCCGCCCCCCTCTCCGAGGCCGGGCTGACCAGCGCGGACGAGCAGCGCGGCACCACCGACGCGGGCGAGGCGCTGCGCGCCCGCATCCTCCAGCAGGCCGAGAATCAGCAGAACGCGGCGGACGAGGACAACCGCACCGCCGCGGCGAAGGCCGCCGCCAAGAAGGCGTCCGACCAGGCCGCGGAGGTGGCCGCCCAGCGGAAGGCCAAGGCCGAGGCGGAGAAGAAGGCCGCCGAGCAGCGGGCGAAGGAGGCGGCCGAGAAGAAGGCCGCGGCCGAGCGCCAGGCCAGGCTCGCCGCCGCGTACACCCTCCCCGTCGGCTCGTACACCCTGACCGCCAGTTTCGGCCAGGCGGGCGACATCTGGTCGGCCGACCACACCGGCCAGGACTTCGCCGCCCCGACCGGCACCCCGGCCAAGGCGGTGCACGGCGGCACCATCACCCAGGCGGGCTGGGCCGGTTCGTACGGCTACCGCATCGTGCTGACCCTCAGCGACGGCACCGAGATCTGGTACTGCCACCTGTCGTCGATGGTCGTCACCTCGGGCAAGGTGACGGCGGGCGACGTCATCGGCCGCGTCGGCGCCACCGGCAATGTGACCGGCCCGCACCTCCACCTCGAGGTCCGGCCGGGCGGCGGCTCGCCGATCGACCCGATGCCCTGGCTGCGCCAGCACGGGATGAATCCCTGATACAACCCCTGATACTCCGGCGGCTCTGGCGCTCTCTCCCCCCTTGACGCCAGGGCCGCCGGTTTACGCCCTGACGGGACCGCCGGTTTACGCCCTGACAGGGCCGCCCCGCAGGAACACCCCTCAAGGAACACTCCCAAGGACACCCCAAGGAACACCCCCCGAGGAACACCCCCCGAGGCCACCCCCAGGAACAACCCCGCCCGGCCACTCGTTGTAAAACCGTATGGCTGACAACACACAGAAGATCGGTGATCTGTCCGTCTTCCCGTTCTCCCTGGGCGGGAACGTCTTCGGCTGGACCGCCGACGAGGCCGAGTCCTTCCGGGTGCTCGACGCCTTTGTCGAGGCGGGCGGCAATTTCATCGACACCGCCGATGTCTACTCCGCGTGGGTGCCGGGCAACGAGGGCGGAGAGTCCGAGACCATCCTCGGCAACTGGTTCGCCTCCCGGGGCAACCGCTCCGACATCGTCCTCGCCACCAAGGTGGGCGCCGGCGTCCCGGAGCCCCGCGGCCTGACCTCGTCCGCCATCAAATCGGGCGTCGAGGAATCCCTCCAGCGGCTGCGCACCGACTACATCGACCTCTACTACACCCACTACGACGATCCGTCGGTGCCGGTGGAGGAGATCATCACCACCCTGGACGAGCTGGTCAGAGAGGGCAAGGTCCGCGAGATCGCCGCGTCCAACGTCAGCGCGGAGCGCCTGGAGGCCCTGCTGACCTTCTCCACCCAGGAGAGCCTGGCCCGCTATGTCGCCCTCCAGCCGCACTACAACCTGGTCTCCCGCGACACCTTCGAGGGCGAGCTGGCCGACGTCGCCGCCCGCCACCACCTGGCGACCATCCCGTACTACTCCCTGGCGTCCGGCTTCCTGACCGGCAAGTACCGCCCGGGCACGACGGTCGACAGCCCCCGCTCCTCGGGCGCGGCCCAGCACCTGGAGACCGAGCGCGGCCAGAAGGTCCTCGCCGCCCTGGACGACGTCGCCGCCAACCACGCCACCGAGCCCACCACGGTCGCCCTCGCCTGGCTCCTCGCTCAGCCCACGGTCGCGGCCCCCTTGGCCAGCGCCCGCACCGTCGACCAGCTCCCGCCCCTGCTGGCATCGGTCGACCTCAAGCTGACCCAGCCGGAACTGGACCTGCTGACCTCGGCATCGGACTGACCCCCAGCCGCCCAGCCAAACCCCCAACGAGGGCGGGCACCCAAAACCCACCCCGGCCCGCCCTCGACCCAAAACGCACGCCGCCTGCACCTCGGCTCTCTTCTGCCCGAATGATCATCCCCGGCCACTGCACTGGGCAAGGCGCGGTGCGAGTCCGCGATCGCGGGCCGAAAGGGTGTCGGGAAGTAGGACACTGGGGCCATGCGTGTAGCCCACCCCTCCAGCCCCGACGTCTCGGCCAGGATGAGCCGGCAGACCAACCGGGACACCAGTGCCGAATGGGCGGTGCGGCAGCTCCTGCACGCCTCGGGGTACCGCTATCGGATCCACTACCCGGTGCCGGGCATGCGCAGGCGGAAGATCGACATCGCGTTCACCGGTGTCAGGTTGGCCGTCCTCATCGACGGCTGCTTCTGGCACGGCTGCCCGGAGCATGCCACCAGTCCCAAGGCGAACGCGGAGTGGTGGCGCAAGAAGCTCGATCGCAATATCGAGCGGGATCAGGAGACGAACGCGCAGCTATTGGCCGAAGGTTGGACGGTCCTGCGCTTTTGGGAACACGAGTCGCCGCACGCCGTCATGCGTCAGGTGGCCGCCGCTGTCGACCGGGAGAAGGCCGACAGACGGAAACGACGGCGATAGGGCGGAGCCGATGAGCGAACTACGATCCATCGATGTGTGTGCGGGAGCGGGTGGGCTGGCCTTGGGGCTGGAATACGCCGGCTTCGAACCCGTACTGCTCCTGGACGAGAAGCCGGTGGCCTGCGAAACACTGCGCATGAACCGACCGGCGTGGCAGGTTCTGGAGGCGGACCTGCTGGAATTCGCCCCTTCGCGGCACCAGGAGATCTACGACGTCGATCTGCTGTCGGCCGGGTTGCCCCGCGTCAGGTCCAGTGCGACCGTCGCGCGGACCGAGACCGAGGCCGAGCTGCGCCTGCTGGAGGCAACCGTCTATCTGGCGCACGCCGTCCAGCCCCGGGCCTTGCTCATCGAGAATGTCCCCGAGCTGGTGAACGCGCCCGACTTCGAGCCGATACGCGACTTCATCCGCGAAGAACTCGACCATCTCGGCTATCGATTCCGGTGGTTCGTTCTGAACGCCGCCGACTTCGGGGTGCCACAGGAGCGGAAGCAAGGGGTGCTCGTCGCGCTGAAGAAGCAGTACTTCGAGGCGTTCCTTCCACCCGAACCGACCGTGCGCGAGCATTTGTCCGTCGGGCGGGCTCTGCGCCGTTCCATGGCCGTGCGCGGTTGGCGGGACGCCGATCAGTGGGCGGCTCAGGCTGCCGGCGTGGCCCCGACCCTGGTGGGCGGGTCGGACAGACGGGGAGGCGCGGATCTGGGGCCGACGGGGACGAAGAAGGCCTGGGCACGGATGGGAGTCGATGGCGGCACCGTGGCCGACGACGTCCCCGGCCCGGAGTTCGTCTGGGCTCCTGAGACGGGACGTCAGGGGATGGTCAGGATCACGACCCGACAGGCCGCACTCCTCCAGGGTTTCCCGTCCGATTGGGGATTCGTCGGGAAGAAGACGGCCCGCTATCGCCAGATCGGGCACGCCTCACCGCCGCCGGTGGGCAAGGCGCTAGGGCTGGCGATCGCAGCCGCACTGGGGGACTCTCCGGCCTCCGGCGCCGGCTACACTTCAACCCCATGAACAACCCGGGAACACAGCCCCACCATCTCGATGGTGTCCGCATACTGGACCTTTTCGCGGGTCCTGGTGGACTCGACGTGGCAGCGCACTTCCTGGGCTTCAAGAGCATCGGTATCGAGTGGGACCGAAACGCGTGCGAGACGCGCTACGCGGCGGGGCTGCCGACGATTCACGCCGATGTGAGCGTCATGCGCGAGAAGCGGTTCGACGAGATTCCGAAATCGGTCGACGTGCTCGCCGGCGGGCCGCCCTGTCAGTCCTTCTCCGTCGCGGGCAGCGGTGTGGGGCGGCGAGCGTTGGACACCGTGGAGGAGTTCATCCACCGCCTGGTGGACGGGGAGGACGAAGCGAAGATCGACGAGGAACTGCACGCCCTCGGCGACCCGCGCACCGCCTTGGTCCTGGAGCCCCTGCGATGGCTCCTCAAGGCGATCGAGACAGAGGGCCGCGAGCCCTACAACGTGATCGTTCTGGAACAGGTACCCGCGGTCCTGCCCCTCTGGGGGGTCTACGCGAAGCTGCTGCGCGGTGGAGAGGGACGGCTGAGGGGCGTCAAGTACGAGGCGGAATGTTGGGAGTTGAAGACCGAGCAGTTCGGCGTTCCGCAAACCCGCACACGTGCCGTGCTCGTCGCCCGACGCCCCGGGGACGGGGCCATCGCACCGATCGAGGCGACCCATCTCCCCTTCGACCTGCATCGGGCCAAACGCAACGCCGTGCAAGCGGAGATGCTCCCGACCGATTCCGCGATTCCCGAGGCCAAGCGGCGCTGGCTCTCCATGGCGGAGGCTCTCGACGCGGCGAGCGAGCTGAAGGACTCCCCCGTGGACGTGTCCCGGCTCCGGACGGGGGACGAGACGAGGTTCTTCGTCGTCTCGAACTACGGCTCCGGGGGTGATCCGAAGAATCGGGGCAGGCGCCTGTCCTCCGAGCCCGCCTTCACGGTCACCGGGAAGATCTCCCGGAACAAGGTCTACAAGGACAACGCGGCGTACGCGACCGACCGATACGACCGTTTCACCATCCCGGAGGCCGGAGTTCTCCAGACCTTCCCGCACAACTTCCCCTGGTCCGGGAACGACCAGGCCCAGCAGGTCGGCAATGCTGTGCCCCCACGACTGGGCATGCACGTACTCGGCAGGGCGCTGCGGGGGGACGCCCCCTCGGACGAGGAGTTGGCGGCCGCGAGCACATGGCCGAGCGTGCCCCGGACCACCACCGAGGAACTGCGGCTCCTCGGATGTGGTGATCAGAGCCAATGCCCCCCGGAGTCGCACAAGGTCAGTCGCTCCCGCCCGACGTCCGCCCCCTGACCTGCGCGTCCGCGAACAGCTCCGCGAAGTGGTCGACCAGTTTCTCCACCCCCTCCGGGGAAGCCCGTTCCTCCTCCGGGCCCTCGGGCAGGTGGTTCCGAGGTGACGGGAGGGCCGACCCGGCCCCCGCGATCCAGTCGCGCAGTGCCTCCCCGTCACGTTCCACGTCCGGAGCGATGACGTCGTACATCAGCGTCGCGGCAGCGGCGTTGACCGCGGACGTGAGGGCGTTCACCTCCCGGCCGGTGCGCACGGTCCCTCGCTCCATCAGCTTGACGAGGGCCAGAGCGGTGGGGCGGTGATCGATGACGTCCAGCCGCAGAGCGGAGTTCAGCATGTCCTGATTGCCGCAGGCCACGACGGCGGGCTGGTAGTCCGGGCCGTCGCGGAAGAGTTCGGCGGCCCACCAGAGTCGAGCGAAGGTCTGTTTGGAGTGCGGGCCGATGAACCTGTCGCGCGCCACACGGCCGTGCGCATCGTCCGCCTTCGGTTCCGACAGGTGACGCCAGACGACGTAGTCCGGAGCCACTCCAAGGGCCACGAACGTCCAAAATCCCTTCTCGGCCGCTTCCCGGCGGGTCAACCGAAGGGTCTCGTGCAGCCGCGGCGCCAGCCACGCATCCGCCGCCGTGGGGCGTTCGTCCCGGAACGTGGTCATGGCGTCGTCGATCAGGTCGCGCACCCGGTCCAGTCGCAGCCGCCCATCGTCGTCGGGCAACGTCTCGGCAGCCTTGTTCAGTGCGATGGAAGGAACGTCTTCGCGCCCCTCCAGCAGCCCTGCGGAGATGTACTCGGCGGCCTGGATGTCGGAGATCAGGGCAAGCCGTTCCGGCAGGTACTCGGGACGCAAAGTCACGCGTTGGTCTCCTGGTCGAGTCGTTCGATGTCGCGGAAGGCGTCGGTCAACGCCTGGGGGATCTCGGCGCGACGAGCGGCCGCGTATTGAATACGTGGTTGCAGGTCCGCCCAGCCCCCCTCGCCGGTACGACGGGTGTGCACTTCGCGGAGGGCGTCGTCCTCCGGCCGGCCGGGGACGATGTCCGGGAGCATCTCGCGGAGCACCGCACCTCGCCAGTCGGGCGGGAAGAGCGGAGTGCCGTCGTCCTCGATCTCCAGGTCGCCGATGGCGGTATGGAAGACCGCGGCCCACACATCGGAGCGCATCTGGGCCAGCAGCACCTCGCGCATGATGCTCTTCATCGTCGAGCCCTGGCTTTCCACCAGCGCCACCAGGCCCTCGAAGTCCGAGTTCAGACGGACGGCGGGCATCCGCCCCGCAGTGTCCAGGACCCAGGGTGCGCCCTGGAAACTCCGCAGCCGATCGCCGCCACGGGCGAAACTGACCTTGCTGACGTCGAGTTCTCGGTCCCTGACCGGCGCGTCGGCCGTCAGGTCGATCATCCACTCCTGGTCCTGGTCGGTCGAGCCGATGATCCGTCCCTCGACCCCTCCGACCGTGGCCACCACGTGCACGGCGAGGGAGGCGCGGTCCAGATGGTCGTCCCGGTCGAGTTCGATCTCCCCGGTCCAGTCCTTGCCTCCTTGCGGACCGGGAAACAGCCGGGCAACCGTCCGTGCGTTGGTGGCCCCCTCCGTCAGAACGGCGACGACGGCGATATCGGTCCAGTCGCCCTTGGCCTCGATCTCACGAGCCGGCACGGTCGCCGTCAGGACGAGTCGTGCGCTCTGCCAGTCGTGACGCTCGGCCATGCCGAGTGCCACGACCCGCTCGACCACCGAGCATCCCTTGGCGTCCAACTGTTCCCGGGCGTCACCCGGGCCGCGCAGCCGTACAGCCGTGACGCGCGCCGTCACCGCACCGTTCGGGCGGGGGTAGGGGTAGACCCTCATGCTCCACCTCCCTTGCTCTCCTGTAGCACGACCTCGAGACCGGTCAGTCCGGCCCGCACCGGATGCGTGGAAATATCAGTGACGCCTCGAAAGACGGCCCGGCGGACTCCTGGCGGGAAGTGCAGGACGCCATCGGACAGTTCACAGTCCTTGACCGCGACGAGCTCGGCCCACTTGACCACCGGACGAGGGCCTGACCGGACGTCCAGTTTGGCGACGGGGCTCATCCGCCAGGGCTCGACCCCGCCGGGCGACACCTTGACCTCGGCTGTGATCTGCCACGCGCCGGACGGGGCGACCACTGCCTCCAGATCGTGCAGCTTCGGAGGTGTCACCGTTCCCCGGACCTTGCCGCCGGGCTTGCCCGTGATCTTGAGCCTTTTGCCGATCTTGCTCGTGCCGCTCGACTTCTTGTCCCTTGGGACCGCCACGAGCTCGTGCACGGCCCTGTTGGTCACCGTCGTCAACGCCGCGATCCGACGGTGGGCCGACGGCGAGTAGCGCATGCGCAACTCCTCGGTCTGACCCCACTTGTTGTGCTCCGGTGGCTCGGAGGACCGCAGGAACTCCTCGGCCTCGGCCGCGAACGGCGCGTCGTCCCCTGCCGCACGGCCTACGAGCAGAACCGCCTGGAACGGGTTGGTCGACGCGGGGAGACCGGGCACCCAACTGGTCCTGACCGTCATGCGGTTTCCCCGCATCGCGGTCACCCGGTTGATCTTCCCGTCCGCGTCGGTGGCATCGGTGATCAGCAGCACTGCCCGATGCTCGCCCGCCGTACCGGGGACCCCGTCCCTTGCGGGAACGTTCAACGGCACAGTGATCCGGGCCACCTGCCCCGCCTCGGTGAGACGGTCCACGGTGGTTCCGCTCAGAAACGCCTGAAGAGCCCGGGAGCGGGCGGGTTGGTGCTCATGCGGCTCGACCCGCTCCTCCGCGAGGAGCTCCACGCCATTGCGCAGTGCTCGCACCGACGCCTCCAACAGCGGCCTGTGCTCGCCTCCCGCTGTCATCGCGGCCCAGAAGTTGCGGCCGAGGGCGCTGAGCAACCTCCGGTGCATGCGCTCCAGGCTGTCCTCGTCGTCGACGTCGTCCTCCTCGCCCTGCCCGGTTCCGGGGGCGAGGCTGGCCACGTCATGCGCGCCGACGATCAGGAAGGACGTGCCCGGGTCATCGCCCTCTCGGGTGAGGTACAGGTTCTCGACCGTCTCCTCGTCGGCCCACCAGGAACGGACGACCTCGGTGTTGTTCGCCTCGGCGTCCGGCCGGCCCAGCCAAGCGGGTCCGGCGAACCGCCTGCCCTCCACCTCCCGCCAGGGCAGATCGAGCCGGCCGATCACTCGCCGCGCCGTGCGTCCTTCGTGGGGCTCGGAGAGCGTGGAGTTCATGAGGACGAGCCCCAGCCGGCTGGTCGCCCAGAGCGTCGCCTTCCCCAAGCCGTACGAACCACCTGCCGTCGCATCCGATTTGAGGCTGTCGAGCTGACGCCGCACCACGGCGGCGAATCGACCGTCCTCGTAATCGTCACCGGTGAGCCCGTTGGCGTTGTAGTCGTCGACCCGGAGAAGGACCAGGCGATCTCCCTCGGTCACCTCCCGCAGACCAGCGTTGATCACGCGTCCGACCTTCTGGTCCTGCGCGGCGGCCGCCTCGTAGTGCGAGCGGAGGCCGTCCCAGTGGATCGCCGCGAGGAACCGGGCGAGGGTGTCGCCGGTCAGTTCGTGCAGCGTGTACCGGACCCTGACCGGGCGGTTGTTTCTCCTGTCACGCTCGTCCAGGCTGTTCTGCGTCGCCTCACGGGCCAGAACCTCCAAGTCGGCCTCGAAGGCGAAGGCCGCCGCGTTGCCGAATTCCCGGCCGCCGTCGTCGTGTCCGGGGCGGTGGTACCACACGGCCGGCGTTTCCACGGGATCGTGCCGCCGCTCCGGCCCCACCTCGGCGCCCCGTACCGCGTCGTCCTCGGCTCCCAGGATCTCGCGCACCGTGGCCATGAGCTCCGGGCGGGGTTCGGAGCGGTCGTGGAGCCACGCGTCGACGGCCGCTCGCGTCACCTCCAACCGGCCGGCCAACTGACTCGCATCCATCCCCTTGTCCCGCATTCGCCCGGCCAGCCATCGACCGAACTCCGTTTCCTGCGAGCTCACCGTTGCCTCTCTCCTGTCGGAACCGCTCTCCGTCCTCGGTGTGCCGACGCTCTTGTTCGGCAGCGGCTCACCGACCCCCGTGTTCTTCCGCCTTTCCATGCCTCTGCGACGCGCGATCGCTTCGGCGGCCTCTTGAGCGATCCGTCGAGCAGCCTTGGCGCGCCGGCGTTCCGCTTCGGCGGTGTCGGGCTCCAGGCCCAGGAGGATCCGCAGATCCGTCAGCGCCTTCTTCTCGAGCTGTCGAATGCGTTCGCGCGTGACTTTGAAGTGCTCACCGATCTGCTCCAGCGTCCAGGGTGTTCCGTCGACGAAACCGAAACGCAGCAGGAGAATGTGCCGGAGTCTGTCCGTGAGGGAGCAGGCGTCGAAGAACTGGAACAGCTCCTGCCGCTCGAATGCGGACCACAGCGCCTGCTCCGGTCCCGGTACCGGTCGCAACGTGTCGACGGCCAGCTCTCCGAGGGTCAGGTTCTCACCGACGGGTTGATCGAGCGACAGAATCGCCCGGCGCCCCAACCGCAGACACTCCTCCACCTTGGCGGGATCCAGTCCGCATGCCAGGACAAGGTCGCCGATGTTGGGTTTTCTGCCCTGGTCGAGGAATTCCCGTTCCTTCCTCCGCACCTTGTCCACGTCGGTCCAGATGTGCACCGGGAGACGAATGGCCGATCCTTCGTTCATCACGGCGCGACTGATGCGCTGCCGAATCCACCAGGTGGCATAGGTGGAGAGCTTGCACCCCATGGAGACGTCGAACTTCTCCACAGCGTGCATGAGCCCGATCATGCCGTGCTGTACGAGATCCTCGTGCATGGGACCGCCTGCCCACCCCAGGCCCTGCACGATCTTGTGAACGAGACGCTGATTATGAAGGACCATCGCGGAGAAGGCCCGGTACGCCTCGCCGTCTCGCGGAAGCGTCGCCACATAGTCGTCGGGTAACGAGGTCGAGGGCCCTTCCGCACCCCGGAACAAGAGGCAGAGCCCCACTTCCTCCTCGGCCGTCAGCAGGCGCCGGTGCGGGTTCAGCCGCTTCCGGTCGCGCTGGAGCAGGTCCCGGGCAGTGCGCCGCGCCGCGTCCATGTCGTCCACACGCACCGTGCCCCGAAGCGACTCGAAATCCGGAACGGCCTCTTCCTCATCAAGGGCGTCCAGGTCGTCCTCGCCGGAATCCAGGTCGTCGACAGCCTCGTCGTGGCCGGCACCGTCGTCGGGGTTCGCACTACCCGGAATATTCACTTCCTCTTCGAGTTCCTCCTCGTCGATCTCGGCCGCTATCACGGCCTTGTAGAGGGCCTGGGTCTCCTCCGCGTCGAGCCGCGCCGCTCTCATCACCTGCCGCAGAGCCGTCCGGCGTTCAAGTCCTTCGGCGGTGAATCGGCGCATGAGGCCGATCAGCAGTTCCCAACCAGCGTCAGTCGGCGCCTTACCGAAGGCACCGTCCCGCTCCGTCGCCATCGCGCCCCCCGCGCTCTGTCCTTGTGCCCGCATAGTCCATCACCCACAGGGCTGTTGCTGCCAGCACTTGCCGGCCGGGGGTGTGCTCGGGTGATCTGTCACTGGGTATTTTTGAATACGCGTTGGCGTCACCGTGGGGAGAGTGGATGCGCATCATTCCGAGCGAGATCTCGAGCAGCACCCGGAGCCGGGCCGAGCGGAGTGTGTTCGCGGCGCTCAAGGCGATTCCGGACGAGCAGAGCGTCGCCCTGCACACGGTTCACCTCCCCCAGCACCACAGGAAGCGTGTCGGTGAGATCGACTTCGTTGTCATCATGCCGGACATCCTGCTCTTCATCGAGGTCAAAGGCGGTCGGGTACGCCAGCGCGACGGGAAGTGGTACTACGGTCCGCCCGATCGCGAGGACGGGCCGAAGGAGAGTCCTTTCGCCCAGGCCGGCGGCGGCATGCATGAATTCGAACGCGAGATCGGTGCCCGGGTCGGCGACTTGAGGAACCACGGGGTCCCGAGCGGATACCTCGTGATCACCACCGATATCGACATCCCACGCATGACCGAGTTCGAGCCTCAGCAATATCTCGGCACCACCGCATATGCCGGCGGCCGCGGCCTGGCGCAGGGCATGGATCGAGCGACGCGCTTCTGGCTCACGAGGAACAGGTGGGCCCGCACCCCTGTCCCCGCCGCCCTCCGCACGAAGATGCTCGAGGCCATTCGCCCGGACTTCGACCGTGTGCCCAACCTGCGGTCCCGGCTGACCGATCTCGATGTCGTCTTCGAGCGCCTCACCAACGAACAGTTGGACAGGCTCGACGAGTTGGAGTCCAACGCCCGTCTGATCTGGACCGGTGGCGCGGGAACCGGCAAAACGTTCCTGGCGGCCGAGGCGGCCCGCCGCAAGGCCGCCCACGGTAGTGTCCTGTTCACCTGTGCGAGCACCACGCTGGCCACCCATCTGCGGCGTGTCCTCGACGACGGCGCGATCACCGTCCTGCCCTTCGAACGCCTCGACGAGGTTCAGGGACGCGTCTTCGATCACCTGATCGTGGACGAGGCGCAGGACCTGATGACCTTGGAGAGTCTCGACACCCTGGAGGCTCTGGTCCCGGGCGGCCTCGCCGAGGGGCAATGGACCTTCATGCTGGATCAGAACAACCAGGTACTGACACCGGAGGGTTACGATCCGGACGCCTGGGAGTACCTGCGCCCGCTGGGCACCGTGTACGGTCCCATGAAGCGCAACTGCCGCAATACCGTGCAGATCGTCAACCAGGTCCGCTTGTACACCGGGGCCGACCTGGGCGTCGCCTCCGCGGGTGAGGGCCAGCCGGTCCGCTTCGCCGACGTACGGGACGCCCAGGACGAGGCCACCGTTCTCGATGCCTATGTGAACGAGCTCGTGCGGGAGGGGGTCTCCCCGCGGGACATCACACTGCTGTCCGCTTCCGGCGACTGGGAGGCGAGCTCGGCCCGTCTGTCACAGCGAGCTTCCAAGATCGAACGATTCGCCGACGTCGTCGGCACCGATCGCACGAAGCACCGCCTCACCTGGTCGTCCGTCTCCGACTTCAAGGGTCACGAGAACCACGTCGTGTGTCTGATCGATCTCGAACCCGAACATCTCGGCGGCCGACTCGACGCGCTCTACGTGGCCTGGACCAGGGCCCGCGCCCAGCTCTGGGTCGCCTGTAGGCCCGGCACCCAACAGACATTGAAGGACCTGGGCATGGCCGTACTGAAGAGGCAGGGGCATCTCAAGTGAGCGACGCCGGATCGCGGCTCTCCGCACACCGCGACGAGTTCGTGGCGTACCTCCGCCGGCAGTTGGTCGGCCCGGCCGTCGACGAGTACGAAACCCTCGTCGATCCTCCGGACCGTCGCTACCTCATGGGGACGTTGTATCCGCGCGGGGCCTCCTTGCTGGAGCATTCACAGGAGGACGGCGAACAGCATTTCAACGAGACAGCGGCCGGTGGCGGAGAGGAGGACGGCTTCGCCGACGATCCCGTGGCCGAGGCGAACGCGTGGCTTCCGTCGTCGCTCGGCTTCTCCTTCTTCACCGATGCCCGGAGCATCGAGGTGAGGTGCGAAGCGTCGCGCTACGTCACACATCGCGAAGGTGGTCGGCGCAGTTGGCAACGTCAACCGCGGCTCGCCACGAAGTCGACCATGACCGTGGACGAGAGGTCACCGATTCCCGTTCTGGACGGACACGGTCGTCTCCACGTCCGTTGGCGCCCTTTCGCCGACGGGCATCTCGTCACCTGTGTGCTGGCCAACGCGCATGACGAGGAGGAGAGCCCCCACAAGGACCGGGACCTGATGCTCTTCCAGGTCGGTGTGGAGGCGACAACGATCGAGGGCAGGATCCGGGAGTATCCGAGCACCCGCCTCAACAGCCGCGACCAGGAGGAACAAGAGCTCCGCGTCCAGTACCGGGACGTCGTGACGCGAGCCGTGGGTCATGGCTGCGCCGTCGAATGGGATGACGGGGCCCAGCAGGACAAGGTCACCACAGTGCGAGCACAGGTCATGCCGCGGCAGGTGGTGGCGCACATCAAGCCCGACGGGCCCAAGGACCTTCCGGTCCTCAATCTCAAGCACCTGTCCCGGCCCGAACTCTCGGCGGACGAGCTGCGGGCGGGGCTGGATGCCTTCGTCCTGGGCTATCGCGAGTGGTTCGACACCCAGCGGGCGCAGGCGAAGACCTTGCCCTCCTGGGCTGCCGCACCCGCCGTACGGATCCTCGACCGCGTCAAGACGGCGCTCGGCCGCATGACGTCAGGGGTGGAGGCGCTCACCGCGCCGACTCCGTCGGGAGAGGCGGCACGCGCCGCCTTCCGGCTCGCCAACCGGGCCATGGCGCTTCAGATGCTCCACAGCCGCCGGGAGCTCGCCGGTCGCAGGCGCCGCCGGGGCGGCGACGTACTCGAGCTGACCGAACCCGATGAGGACTACGCCTGGCATCCGTTCCAGCTCGCCTACTTCCTGCTCGTGGTCGAGAGCTTGATGAACCCCGAGCACGAGGACAGGAAGACGGTCGACCTCATCTGGTTCCCCACAGGCGGAGGCAAGACGGAGGCATACCTCCTCACCGCCTGCTTCGAGATCCTCTGGCGTCGCCTGCGGTTCGGCGCCGACGGGGGCGGTACCGCCGTTCTGAGCCGATACACGCTGAGTCTGCTCACCACACAGCAGTTCCAGCGCACGGCGACGGCCATCTGCGCCCTGGAATACATCAGGCGGGGCAACGACGGAGAACTGCCCCACGATCTCGGACAGGAGCCCATCTCCATCGGTCTGTGGGTGGGCAAGGAGACGACGCCGAACAAGATCTCCGACGCGGAGGACGAACTCGCCACCCTGAAGCAGATGAACGAGCCCGACGATCGGTTTCTCCTGGAACGCTGCCCGTGGTGCGGCACCGAGATCGTTCCGGAGCGACCGGGGCAGGACCGGGATTTCGGCATCAAGGCGGATGGCGTCACCACCTGGTTCTTCTGCCCGCGCGACACCTGCTCCTTCCACGAGCGGCTTCCGGTCTCCGTGGTGGACGAGCAGATCTATCAGGAACCCCCGACGTTCGTCCTCGGCACGGTGGACAAATTCGCGAGACTCGCATGGGAGCCCAGGGCGGGCAACCTGTTCGGAAAAGACGGCAGGCGCGCCCCCTCCCTGGTGATCCAGGACGAGCTGCATCTGCTCGCCGGTCCCTTGGGCACGACGGTCGGCCTGTACGAGACCGCCATCCTCGAACTCTGCGCCTGGCGCGGAACCGTGCCGAAGGTCATCGCGTCGACAGCGACCATCCGGCGTTCCCAGGACCAGATCCGCGGCCTTTACGGCCGGCCCGCGCAGCTCTTCCCTCCGTCGGGGCTCACGGCGGGCCAGTCGTACTTCGCCTCGCCGGACGAGGACAAACCGGGGCGACTGTACGTGGGCGTCATGGCTCAGGGGCACACCGCCTCGACCTCGACGGTCCACGTGGGTGCCGCGGCCTTGCAGGCGCCCAAGGACATCTGCGAGGACGACACCCTCCGCGACGCGTACTGGACCACGGTCGCCTACCACAACAGCCTGCGGGAACTCGGTCGAACCGTCACGATCGCCCGGGACGACATCCCCGCACGTCTCGAACATCTGACGAAGGACGCCACGCGGCGTCGCAGGCTCGACGACGACTCGGTGGTCGAGCTCACCAGCAACATCCCACGCGCCGCTCAGCCACGACTGCTCGAGCGCCTGGGCAAGAACTTCGACGAAAGCGGCAGCGTTTCCTTCCTCGCCACGACCAACATGCTCTCCGTGGGGGTCGACGTGCCGAGGCTCGGCCTCATGGTCATGAACGGGCAGCCCAAGACGACCTCCGAATACATCCAGGCCACCAGCCGCGTCGGCCGTCGTGATGTACCAGGTCTGATCGTCACGCTCTTCCGCTCGACCAAACCACGCGACCGATCCCACTACGAGTCGTTCGGGGTCTACCACCGCGCGCTCTACCGGCACGTGGAACCCACCAGCGTCACACCGTGGTCGTTGCCCTCGCGCAAGCGCGCCCTGCACGCGGTGCTCACCATTCTCGTCCGGCACGGTCTCGGCCTGAAGGCGGAGGACAAAGCGGGCGACTTCGTCGACCATACGGAGGGAGTCGAGCGGATCCGTGACCTCATCGTGGATCACGTGCGACGGGCCGACCCCGAGGAAGCCGATGCCGCGTCGGAAGAGCTCGACCATTTGATCGAGACCTGGCAGCAGGAGGCTCGGAGTGCGCGTGGCGAGGGCGGCCGCCTCTATTACCAGTCCCAGGGACGGTCGTACACGGCGCTCCTGACCGACTTCGGCAAGCAGGGCGGCAGATGGGAGACGGCCCAGTCGATGCGCAATGTCGACCGCGAGTGCGTCGTCCGTGTGAAGGGAACGTGAGAGCAGTGAAGGACATTCGCCGTAAAGTCCGCAGGGCACAAACCATCGTCCCCTTCGGTGTCGGGGGAATTCTCGACCTCCGGGGCGAATCGTTCGTGGCCGCCGATACCCGGAGTTGGGCCGCGAGCGCCGAACGGGTGGAATCGCCGCGGCTCGCGAGGAAATTGGGAGTTCAGGAACTCCGCTCGGCCCCCGTCATTCCGTCCGGAAAGGCGGCGTACGCGAGCCGTATCGGCCCCACGTACGTCCGATTCCCCAAGTGGCTCTTCTGCCCTCAGTGCAGGAACATGCTGCACTGGAACCCAGATCATGAGGTACGGGACAGACAACCTGCCTGTGGGCGTTGTCCGGGAAGGCCGCAGTTGGCCCCCATGCGTTTCATCCAGGTATGCAGAGCGGGCCATATGGCCGACATCGATTGGCATCGATGGGCCCATTCCAGGAGCGAGGACCATTCCCAGCGGCAATGCCAGGCATACCGACTCCGGTTCCTCGCCACTCCGGAATCCTCCGGCCTGGAAGCTCTGCGCGTCGTCTGCGCCGTCTGCCCGGCGAGTCGCAATCTGGCGGGGATCAGTCAGAAGAACATCCTCGTGCAGACAGGCCTGCGCTGTCCGGGAACCCACCCATGGGACTCCGAAGACGATGAGGCGGATCCCTGCGAGGAAAAGCCGCAGGCGGTACAGCGCGGTGCCTCCAACGTGTACTTTCCGATCACACACTCGGCGATCGATATTCCCGCTCCCGCCGGTCTGTCCGAAGACGACGAATCAGCCCAGAAGGTCGTCAACCATTCTCTCTGGTCGTACTTCAGGGATGCGGACGGCGGCCCGGTCTCCGATAACCTGAGAGCCGTGATCGCCCTTCAGTGCGGCGTCGCGGAGGAGTTCGTTGAAGCTGTGCGACGTCGCCATACCGCCGAAGTTGCCCCGGTGCCAAATGCTGCCGACTCCGATGATGACCTCAGCATCGCCGAATGGGCGGCCTTCTCCGAACCGGAGTCCGTCACCAATTCGAAGACGTTTTCCGTGCGCCGTACCGACCTGGGAATTCGCCCCGACGATCCGGAATCCCTACGGGAGCTGGATGCGGGCATCTCCGCGGTCGTCGTCGCGGATCGGGTGCGCGAAGTGCGCGCACTCGAAGGTTTCTCGCGGTACGAGCCCAGCTCGGGCGACGGCGAAGAGGGTGAGGGAGGTCGTGTCGTGTCGGTCAACACACACGCCCGAGCCTCATGGCTGCCCGCCGTGGAGACATACGGTGAAGGCATCTTCATCGCCGTCGACGAAGAACGTGTGAGCGCCTGGGAGCAACATCCATTGGTGCGCGACTGGACGCGACGCATAGAGGGCAACCTGGGCGCGTCGTTCAAGGCCGACCGGCTGAGAGGCAAGACGGGCCCTGAGCTTCTGCCACGCTTCGTGATGCTGCACACCCTGGCCCATCATTTCATCCGCCAACTCTCCTATGACAGCGGGTACAACGCGGCTTCCCTACGAGAACGTGTCTACGCCCGAAGCCACGTCCCGGGCAGCGATCTGCCGCCCCAGGCCGGCGTGTTCGTCTACACGGCGGCCGGGGACGCGGAAGGAACGCTGGGTGGCCTCGTCCGCCAAGGGCAACCGCCAAACCTCGCGGAGACGCTCATCAGGCTGCTCGAATCGGCGCAATGGTGCTCGCAGGACCCTCTGTGCGCCGACTCCACCGGCAGGTCTCTGGCCAACCTCAACCGCGCCGCCTGCCATGCGTGCACGCTGCTACCGGAGACATGCTGCGAGATCGAAAATTCTCTTCTGGACAGGACATTGTTGATCGGTGAAGGTGATGTCCCCGGATTCTTCCGGGAGGTCCTCCGGGCCGCCATCGAGGAGTCGGCCGGAGCCATCGATCTGTCATGAGGATTCCTTCCCTCCTCGATCTCGAGACCGAGCAGCACGCCGTCGTCGACCTTCCGTTCCATGGCAGCCACGTGATCACAGGAGCGCCCGGTTCCGGAAAAACCGTGATGGCCGTCTATCGCGCCTGGGCACTGGCGACCGCCGGCCGCGACGTCACACTTCTCACTCGTTCCCAACCGCTGCGTCAATACCTCGCGCAGATGGCGCCCGACCTCACGGAAGCTCTTCGCGTCACCACCTATCACTCGTGGGTCAGAGGTTTCTGGCGCGGGCGATTCGAGACCGATCCCCCACAGGCCGACGACGAGGGATGGTGTTACGACTGGACCGATATGCAGCGGGACTGTGTCCTGGAGGGAGTCAGGCCGACCGCGCATCTGGTGATCGACGAGGGCCAGAATCTGCCCGTCGGCTTCTATCGGCTGTGCCGCGTACTCGGTGTCGGCGTCACCGTTTTCGCGGATGAGAACCAGCGGATCGGCGACGAGGAGAGCAGCGTGTCCGAGATATGTCGGTATCTCGGCGTACAGGCCGATCCGCTCGCGCTGCGGGAGAACCGCCGGAACAGTCGGGAAATCGCGATGCTGGCCTCCGAGTTCCGCACGAAGAACCGGGAGGAGACTCTCGTCCCGACGCGCGCCGGCCGTATCCCCACCATCCTGAAAGTGCCCTCCTTGGGGTACCTCCTCACGGGAATATCTCGGTACTTCAGCGCACATCCGGAGCGAAGTATCGGAATCGTCTGCCGATCGACTCGTTTGGTGCGGGATGTCCAGAGCCAACTCGCGCGTCTGGGGCTCGCGAAGCACACCCAGGCCTACGTGTACGGCGATCCGCACCGGAACACCGTCGATTTCACATCGCAGCCCATCCGGATCGTGAGCACTGCCACCATGAAGGGTTTGGAGTTCGACAGCGTCTTCGTGCCGGACCTGGACGCGTACACGGAGGACCCGACCAGTGTGGAGGCGCGTCTCCGCCTCCTCGTGCTGTGCACTCGTGCACGCGAGGATCTCCACTTCGCTCACCGCGGTCCTCATGAGCCCGCCATCCTGTCGAACATCCCGGAATCCTTGTTGGCTCGCCACGCCGGCTGACCAACCGGCTGACCAAGAGGGTCGGCAACGCGGTGCCCGTCTCCGTCCCCAACGCCGTCGAATCGGGCAGGGGCAACGAACGACGCGGGGCCTTCCGGGCGCCGATCGTTGGTCTTGCGCATATGCGGTCTTGCGCATATGCGGGCACCCGCGTCCTTGGCGGTCTGGGTGCCCGCAGGAGGGCGACTCAGCGCAGGGCGCTGAGCTTTTGCCAGGACGGGTAGGAGAGGTTCCAGTCGCCGAAGCCGTTGCCTGTGGAGACCGTGGCGCGGGTGGAGCCGGTGATTTCGACGATGTCGCCTCGGGTGGCGCGGTTGTAGAACCACTTGCCGTCGGCGAGGGACATGCCGACGCAGCCGTGGCTCATGTTGCTCTGGCCGAAGTAGCCGAGGCCCTCGTTCCAGGGGGCGGCGTGGGCGTAGGTGCCCGAGGTGGTGAGGTGGACGGCCCAGGGGACGTCCTTGTTGTAGGGGTCGGCTATGCCGACGGACTCGCTGGTCATATTGACCATGGGGGCCTTGTCGAGGACGACCATGGTGCCGTTCCAGGTGGGGTAGGAGGGCTGGCCGGCGGATATCGGGATGGTCTTCTGCTTCTGGCCGTTCTCGTAGACGGTCATCGTGTGCTTCTTGATGTCGACCTTGGAGATGCGGGGCGTGCCGATGGTGAAGGTCGTCGAGACATCGCGGCGGAGGTAGCGGGAGTCGCCGGTGTTCACGCCGCTGAGGTGGGCTCGGAGGGTGACCTTGGTGTCCTTGTGCCAGTAGGACTTGGGGCGCCAGTCGACGCGCTCGATGCCGGTGAGGGGGTCCTTGGCCCAGCCCCAGGAGCCTTCGGTCTTGGGACTGGTGGAGATGGAGAGGGTGCGCTCCACCGCTGCCTTGTTCTGGACCGGGTGGTCGAAGGCGAGGGAGACCGGCTGGCCTACGCCGACGGTCGAGCCCTTGGAAGGGGTGACCGTGACGCCGTTGGTCTGCTGGGCGGCGCGGGTGCGGAAGGTGGAGTGCTGGACGGCGGACTTGCCGGCGGCGTTGGTGGCCGTGGCCTCGACGGTGTAGGTCGTGCCCGGGGTCATGGTGCGGTTGGAGCGCCAACTGCTCTTGGAGTGGGAGAGGGCGCCGGTCACCGTGGCGGCCTGGGAACCGGCGCCGTCCGGGACGACGCGGACCTTGGTGAGGGTGCCGTGGGAGGCGGCCACCTTGACCGTGGCGTCGGGGGCTATGGCCGCCGAGTCGCTGCTCGGGGTGATCGTGATCCGGGCGGGCTTGGCGTCGGCCGGGTCCACCGAGGCGGTTTTCGATGCCGACTGGCAGCCGGCGAGCAGGGCGACGGCGATGGCGGGCACCGTGAGGGTGCGCAGGGAACGGACGGAGAGCACAGAGAACCTCTTGCGGGAGTTGTGAGCGGCGGTGGGCGGGGAGGAGTGGGTCAGCAACGCCTCTTCGCCTCCTCGGGGTTGTTCCGGTACGGGCCGGGGGAGGCGGTGGCGGTGGGATCGAGGCGCCAGAGCGCGACCGATACGCAGTAGGCGGAGGGACCGTCGGTGTAGTCGCCGGACGGGGTGCCGATGCTCTCGGCCTGGAGCACCCCGACCCGGGTGCCCGAGCGCATCAGGACCACGTGGGCGTCGTGCGGTGCGCGGGGCGAGTGCCAGCCGTAGGTCATGGTGGTCGGCCGGCCGACCGCGGTCTTGCTCGACGACGGTGTGTCCACGGTCTTGGGGCGGGCACAGCGGTCCTTCAGCGTCTCCTCGAGGGAGGTGAAGACCTTCGCGGCCTCGCCGTCGCTCGCATAGGCGTTGATGGTGTGGCGCGCCTGCTCCGTCGCGCGGCCCTGATAGTCGCGGGTGCGCTGGGTGAGGGGGCGTGGACCGTCGAGGCGGCAACTGGGGGAGAGGTCGAGCAGCGGTGCCCGGCCACCGTCGGCGGAGCCGATGGCGGCGTCGACCGTCTTCCAGTGCATCATCGCGTCGAAGGGGAGTGCCGAGGGGCGAAGGAGGGCGCTCGTGGGGATCTGGGCTCCCGGGACGCGGTCCGTTCGTGGGGCGGGCGGGGCCGCCGGGAGCGTACGGGAGGAGTCGTCGCCCGGCAGCAGCCGCCAGGAGCCCGCGGTGACGGCGGCCACCGCGAGGACGGCCGCGGCGGTGATCGCCGTGCGCTGCCGTGCGCGGCGCCGACGGCCCCGCGCACGCACGGCTTCCGGGCCCGCCAGACGTATGGAGGGCTCGATGTCTCGGGCGATATCGCGCAGGCGCTCGTCCAGCTCAGCCATGGGAGGGCACCTCCTTCGGGTGGCAGGTGGGCGGATGGGGCGCCGGTGCCTCGGCGTTGACGTTGGCGTTGGCGACGGCGCCGGTATCCCCGTCGGCGAGATGGGAGCCGAGGGCCTTGCGGGCGCGGCTCAGCCGGGTGCGCACGGCGCCGGAGGAGACGCCCGTCTCCCTGGCCACCTGCTCAATGGGCAGATCGAGAAGGTGGTGCAGGACCACGGCCGTACGCTGCTCGGGCTTCAGCCCGCGCAGGGCCTGGATCAGCGCCACCCGGTCCGGGGCGAGATCGGGCAGATCGGGGGGCGGGCCATGGCGGAAGTGGGCCCGCATGCGGTTACGGGCGCGGCGCCAGGAGCTGACGGCGAGGCGCAGGGCGACGGTGCGGACCCAGGGCGTGGGATCGCCCTCGGCGGTCAGCCGGTCCCAGCGCTGCCACGCGCGGGCATACGCCTCCTGCACCGCGTCCTCGGCCTCGGCGAGATCGCCCGTCGCCGCGTAGACCGCGGCCACGAGCCGCTTCGCCGTGACCGTATAGAACTGGTCGAAATCGGATGGTGTAGATGAAGTTGATGGTTCCGACATGAATCCCCCGCGCCCCCACGTGCTCCCCGCTTCTATGTAGGAACACGTCCGAAAGGGGCGGGAGGTTACAGACGACTTTCGGGTCCGCCGGGTCCGTACGGCACGGGGGAGGTGTGGGGCGTCGCCGAGTTCGCGGGCGGCTGCGGGGTCCGCGGCGGCTGCGGGCCGTGCGGCGGAGGAGCGCCCCACGGGGCGTAGGTGGGCTGGGCCCCGTACTGCGGCTGGGCCCCGTAGCCGTATCCGTAACCGGGCCCGGGGCCGCCGTAGCCGTAGCCCTGGCCGTTTCCGTGGTCATACGCGGAGCCGCCGCCGTACGGCCCGGCGGGCCAGAACGGTGCGGGCATCGTGCCCGGGGCCGGTCGGGGTGCCCGGCGGGGCCGGGGGAGCGGCACCGACAGCGCCGCGTGGGCCAGGGCGGGCTGGGCGGTCTCCCGCCGCTCCCACAGACGGTCCAGCAGCTCCTTCTCGTGGGTGGTGAAATCCGGGCCGGCCGTGCCGCGGTACGCCCGGCGGCGGAGGAAGGCGAGTGAGGTCGCGAAGGCGGTGTACTCGCCGACCGTACGGGCCGCCGCGGCGCCATGGGTACGGCGGGCGAGGTCGCGGGCGATACCGCGGGCGCGCATCGAGGACAGGGCGAGGGGCTCGGGCGGGGTGAGCCAGCCGGCGGCCTGGTAGGCGGCGAGCTGCTCCCGTATGGTGCGCAGCTCCTTGCCGCGGGACCAGAGCGTCAGCCAGGTCAGCAGCCCGAACATCGGGACCATGAACAGGGCGTAGACGATGAGGAAGCCGTAGCCGCCGAGGGTCGCCGAGCCGTTCCAGACGCCGTGCAGGACCATCGCGGTGAGCAGCATCGCGATCGGTATGAGGACGCGGCGGACGCGCTGATGCCGCGCCGCCGCGGCGGCTATGCCGAAGCCCACCCCCGTCATCGCGGTGAACAGGGGGTGTGCGAAGGGGGACATCACGGCGCGGATGAAGAAGGTCGCGGCCGTGGTCGACCGGATGCCGGAGTAGCCGAGCGTCTGGTCGCTGACGAAGGCCGAGCCGAGATAGAGGATGTTCTCGGTGAAGGCGAAACCGGTGGCGGTGATTCCGGCGACGACGACCCCGTCGACCAGCCCGTTGAAGTCTCGGCGGCGGAAGAGGAAGAGCAGCAGGACGGCGGCCGCCTTGGCGCTCTCCTCCACGAACGGCGCGATGAAGGTGGCGCCCCAGGCGTCGGCGTCGGCCTGGCCGGTCGGGGACGAGGAGTCCACGGTGGTCATGAGCCACTCGGTGGCGAAGCCGTTGGCGATCAGCGCGACCAGGGTCGCGGCGCACGCTCCCCAGGCGAAGGCGAACACAAGGTTTCGCCAGGGCTTGGGGTCGACGCGGTCCAGCCACCGGAAGACCGCGATGATCAGCGGCACGGGCAGCACGGCGAGGCCGAGCCCCACCAGGAAGCCCTTGGTGCCCGTCTGTTCGCGCACCAGCGCCAGGATGATCAGGCCGGAGAGCGAGAGCAGACCGGTGAGCGCGGTGGCCCGCAGCGCCTTGTTGTGCCAGACGCGGGCGAGACGGCCCCGCGGCCCCCACAGGCCCTGGCGGGGCGGCTGCGGCCAGCTCGCCGGTGCGGCGCCGGTGCCGAACCACGGGTGCTGGTCGCCGTATGGGTGCTGGTCGCCGTATGGGTGCTGGTCACCGTAAGGAGCGCCGTAGGGAGTGCCGTGCGGTGCTGCGCTCTGGGGTGCGCCCGGCGCGGTGCGGTGCCGTGTGCCGTGCGTCGCCTCGTACGGGCCGCCCTGGGGTGCCTCGGTTGGGCCGCCCTGCGGTGCCGCGTGCAGGCCGCCCTGGGGTGCCTCGTACGGCGCTCCGTACGGAGCCTGGTGCGGTACGCCACGCGGAGCCTCGTGGAGCGCTCCGTACGGAGCCTCGTGCGGCGGCGTGACCGGTGGTTCGGGCGGCTCTTGCGGGGGCGGGGACTGATGCACTCAACCGACCCTAACGAAAGGGGGAAGGGGGACTCAGGGTTTATGCCCATCCCCTTGGGGTCACTATGTGTCGTTGCGGCGGAAGATCAGGTCATGGACGAGGTGCCCCTTGTCCAGCCCCTGGCTCTCGAACTTGGTGAGCGGCCGGAAGTCCGGACGCGGGGCATAGCCGCCGTCGGGCTGGGAGTTGTCGAAGGCGGGGCTCGCGGAGAGGACCTCCAGCATCTGCTCCGCGTACGGCTCCCAGTCGGTCGCGCAGTGCAGCAGTGCGCCGGGCTTCATCCGGGTGGCGGCGAGTTCGATGAACTCGGGCTGGATGAGGCGGCGCTTGTGGTGCCGCTTCTTGGGCCAGGGGTCGGGGAAGAAGACCCGCAGCCCGGCGAGCGAGGCGGGGGCCAGCATCTCGCGGAGCAGGATGATCGCGTCGCCGTTGGCGACCCGGATGGTGTCCAGGCCGTTCCGCTCCGCGAGCGCGAGCAGATTGCCCTGGCCGGGAGTGTGGACGTCGGCGGCGAGGATGCCCGTGCCGGGGTCGGTGGCGGCCATCTGCGCGGTGGCCTCACCCATGCCGAAGCCGATCTCCAGGACGATGGGGAGGTCGGGGCGCGGGCCTGCCTCTGTGGCGAACAACTCACCGAGGTCGATACGGCTCAGCCCGTCGATATCCAGGCCCCACTGTGGCCACAGGCGGCGCAGCGCCTCGCCCTGGCCCGGGGTCACCCGGCCGCGGCGGGGGCGGAAGGAGCGGATGCGGCGCTCGTGGTGCGAGCCCGCCGGATCGGCCACGGGACCGCCGGGGAACATCGGCTCGCTGCGGTCACGGGGGGCGGGCAGGGCGCGCTCCACGTGGGAATCGGGGGTGGTGGGGTTCTTGGACACAGTGCCTCGATTCTACGGGCGGAGCCGGGGAGGGCGGCGGGGCCGGTGCGATGCCCCCGGTGGCGGGGGCACCTGGGGCTGGTCCGCGGTGGCTGCTGCCCGGCCGGTCGGGGCGGCGGGACGGGTAGCCGGGCCCGTGGGCAGTCCAAGACGGTGGTCAGCCGGATTCATGGTCAGCCGGGCAGTGGGCGGTCAGGTCGGTCGTGCGGCCTGGGCGAGGGTGGCCTGCGGGGCTGGGCCCGTGGCTCGCTGCGAGAACTCGGTCCGTACCTCGCGGTGAGGCTCGGCCCGTACCCCGCTGCGAGAGTTCGGCCCTACCCCGCGGCCAGGGCTCGGCCCTACCCCGCGGCGAGAGCTCGCCCCTACCCCGCGGCCGGGGCTCGGCCCGGGCCTTACGCCAAGAGCTCGGCCCGTAGCTTCGCGCCGACCTTCGCACCGAGGCTCGCCCACATCTCGGCAGCGGCGCCCGGCCCGGTCTCGGCCGCCGGGCCCGGCCCGGCTAGGACCCCGACCCCGCCCTCAGCCGCCCCCCCTCACCCCGCCCGCAGGGTCTCCAGCACTCGGCGGGCGATCTCCCGGCCGATCGGCAGTGAGGCCGTGGCCGCGGGCGACGGGGCGTTGAGCACATGGACGATCCGGGGCGACTGTGAGATCAGGAAGTCGTCCACCAGCGTGCCGTCCGGCAGCACCGCCTGGGCGCGCACGCCCGCCGGGGCCGCTATCAGGTCGTCGGCCGTCACATCGGGCAGCAGACGGCGCACGGCGTCGGTGAAGGCGCGCTTGGACAGGGAGCGCCGCAGCTCACCCGCCCCGTACCGCCAGTGGCGGCGGGCGATCCGCCAGGAGCCCGGGAACGCCAGCGTGCCGGCCAGCTCCTGCGGGCGCACCGTATGCCACGCGTACCCCTCGCGGGCGAGGGCCGGCACCGCGTTGGGCCCGATGTGGACGCCGCCGTCGATGCCGCGGGTCAGATGGACGCCGAGGAACGGGAACGCCGGGTCGGGCACCGGGTACACCAGGCCGTTCACCAGCGAGGCGCGGGAGGGGACCAGCTCGTAGTACTCACCGCGGAAGGGCACGATCCGCATGCCCGGGTCGTCGCCCGCCAGCCGGGCGACGCGGTCGCAGTGCAGCCCCGCGCAGTTGACCAGGGCCCGCGCGCGCAGCACCGTGCCGTCGGCCGTGCGCACCGCGACCGCGGAGGGGCGACGGCCGATGGTGCGCACCTGCGCCCCGTACCGCACCGAGGCGCCCGCGTCCTGGGCGAGCCGGGCCAGCCGGGCCGCCACCGCGCCGAAGTCGCAGACGCCCGTCGTGCCGACATGGATCGCGGCGAGGCCGCGCACCCATGGTTCGTACTCCGCGATCTGGGCGGGGCCCAGCTCGCGGACCGGAATGCCGTTCTCCCTGCCGCGCTGGACGAGGCCGTGGAGCCTCGGCAGCTCGGAGCGCTCGGTGGCGACGATGAGCTTGCCGGTGACCTCGTGCGGAATGCCGTGTTCGGCGCAGAACTTCACCATCTCCGCTGCGCCGCGCACCGCGAACCGCGCCTTGAGCGACCCCGGGCGGTAGTAGATACCGCTGTGGATCACGCCGCTGTTGCGCCCGGTCTGGTGGCGGGCCGGGCCCGCCTCCTTCTCGAGCACGGTCACGCGGGTGCCGGGCGCGGCGCGCGTGATCGCATACGCCGTCGACATGCCGACGATCCCGCCCCCGATCACCAGCACATCGCAGTCCAACGCCGTCACGCCATGTCACCTCCCCACGCGCCACACCGTCCAGTCGCCCGACCGTCGATCCCTATCATGACCTGCACCACTGACAACGGCCCGAAACCCTTGCCATGACTAGGGTCCGGGCTAGGTCCACCGGTCATATGGATCGATTCATGCCGAGTCGCGCATTCCGGTCGACGCGCATTCGAATCGCGCATTACGGGCAGCTCTCGCCTCACTACTCATCCCGGGCCGATCACACCCTTCGGTCCGGGCCGGCCGCGTCTCCTCCCGCACCGAGGGCCGCTCACGCCGGGGCCACCAGCAGCGGCCGGGCCTGCTCCCGCAGCTCGGCGACGCGCGGCTCGTCGCGGTACGCCTCGAGGCGGCGCATCAGGTCGCGTACGTACTCCGTGGTGCGCGCGGACGAGATCCGGTTGGCGACCTCCACGGCGCGGGCGCCCGCCGCGCAGGCCGCGTCCAGATTGCCGGACTCCAGTTCGGCGACGGCGGACACCACGAGCCGCAGCCCGTGCGACCGTACGAACTCCTCCGTGGGCCGGGCCAGCGCCTGCTCGGTGAAGCGCCGCACCTGGCGCGGCAGCCGGAGATCGCGATAGCACTCGGCCGCGTCGGCCGCGAACCGCTCATGGCTGTAGAAGTCGAGCCAGGACGGATCGGGGTCGCCCGCCCGCGAGCGCTCCAGCCAGCCCTCTGAGGACTTCAGGGCGGCCCCGCAGGCGGGCCCGTCCCCGGATTTGGCCTGGGCGCGCGCCTCCACGAGCCGGAAGAAGCTCATGGTGCGGGCGGTGGCCAGGCCGCGGTTGCGCTCCAGGGCGGCCTGGGCCAGGTCCACGCCCTCGTCGGCGAAGCCCCGGTAGGTGGCCTGGAGACTCATCGACGCCAGCACATAGCCGCCCAGGGGGACATCGGCGGCGGCGCGGGCGAGGCGCAGCGCCTGGATGTAGTACCGCTGCGCGGCCTCCTGTTGGCCGGTGTCGAAGGCCATCCACCCGGCGAGCCGGGTCAGTTCGGCGGTGGCGCCGAAGAGGGAACGGCCGACCTCGTCGCTGTACGAGCCGAGCAGCAGGGGCGCCGCGTCCACCCGGAGGCACTCGGGAACCATGGACGAACGCCAGTCGCCGCCGCCGTACTTGGAGTCCCAGCGACGGGCGTCCTCGGCGGCCTCGCGCAGCTTGGTGACGTCGCTGTGGCCGACGCGTTGCAGCGGTAGGGCGTCCGCCGCCGCCCCGCCCGCGGTGCTGGCGGTGGTGGTCCCGTCCTCGGTGTCCTTGGGCTCACGGGCCACCGAGCTGTCGGCCGGAGATATGAGCCAGCGTGAGGCCGGGGTGGCATACGCGCTTACTGAGAAAGATCCGGCCAGGCTCTGCCAGATGCCGACCCCGCCGCGCCGACCCGCGAGATCCAGCCGGTAGAGCTCGGTCGCGGAGCGGACGGCCTGGCCGATGTCGCGCGGGAAGGCAAGACCGACCTCGGGGGCCGGATCGGCATCGGCCAGGCCGATTTCGTGCAGGGGGACGGGACGGCCGAGTTTGCTGCCGATCGCAGCCGCAATGAGGTGTGGCGCGGCGCCCTGGGGGACCATGCCCTTGGACACCCAGCGCGCGACGGACGTCTTGTCGTAGCGAAGTGTCAGGCCACGCTGGGCGCCGAGGTCGTTGACTCTGCGCGCGAGCCCGGCATTGCTGATCCCAGCGAGGGCGAGAACGGTGCCGAGCTTTTCGTTCGGCCCGCGTGGCTCCCTGGACATGCGCACCCCTCGACAGCACCGACGGCCGCCCCGGCATAAGCGCGGGGCATTCGTAAACCCAGCGTAGTTCGCCGCATCCCGACCGTTAAGAGGTGGTGTCCCGGATGGCGAGATTCTTGTACGAACGGGCGTGCGGGGCGTGACGTGTGCTCCCGGTGTGTGTGGCTGTGCGCCCGTGTGTGCGCTCTGTCTCAGTCGCGGCGGGGACGTTTCGATAGGTCCTGCGTGGGTCGGCCCGCTGTACTGGATCCAGTGGGCTGGGGGACGCCGCCGCCTCATTCCCCGCGGGTGGCGGAACGGTCCGGGAGGCGAATGCCGCCTCCCGGACTGTCGTGTCAGGGGCGCGGGAGGCGGAAGTTGGGTACCTACAGGGCGTCCGCAAGACCACCGAGAGCGCCACGGCAACTTGGCTGAATATCGCCCATCACGGCCGGGCTCCCGCGTCGGGCCGAGGAGGGGGAGGCCCGACGCGGGAAGTCCTCATCCGCCCGGATCGCGCAGAGATTCCGCCCATGGCGGTGCGCCATGCAGCACATGCCGCGGATACCCCGGTGCGCGGCGGACGCCGCGGCGCCGACGGTAAGTCCCTCATCTGGCCCGCGGGTTGGCGCATTTTCCGTGCGCCCCTTCGTGCGCCCCTTGTGCGCCGCTCCGCATATGCGTCGATGCCCTTGCGCTCTTGCGTGCCCCAGCCGTGGCAGCATGGGCCACGGCGGAACGGTGGGTCGCTACCGGCGGTGGTTCCCTCGTGGGCTCCTTACGGGTGCCTTTCTGGGAGGCGTCACCTACTGGGATCAACTCTGCGATTTCTGCGATCATCTGTGGTCACAGGACATCCAGGAGATCCATGTTGTTGTCCGGTTCGATGCCGAAACCGTCAACATGCTGTGCATGATGGCACCTACTTCTTGGTTGCCCTGGATGCCCACAGCCTGTGGAGGCGGCGATGCGGTGGTTGGTGGGGTGGAGCAGTACCGCATCCGGCCCGGTCCCCCCGGAGGGCCGTGCGATCCAGCCGGTCGGCGCCCAACTCCTGTGGTCCGACCCCGATCCACTGTGGGCGGTCGGCGACTGGCGGCCCGATGAGGTGCGCGTCGTCCAGACCGATCCCTTCACCCGCCTCGCCGTCTTCGGCTGCTGCGGCGCCACCGACGAGGAACTGCGAGTGGGGCTGTTCGCCGCCCGCGGCGGCGCCCTGCGCCATCTGACCGCCTGGTCCGGCAGCTACACCGCGGTCGCCCAGGTCGGCCGCCGCCTCACCATCGTCGGCGACCTCGCGGGCGCCCGGCCCGTCTTCCACACCGACTGGGCCGGCGGCACCGCCTACGCCACGGCCGCGCTCCCGCTCGCCGACCTCATCGAGGCGCAGCTCGACGTCGGCCACCTCGGCGCGCTGCTCGCCTGCCCCGACTCCCCGGAGGCCATGGGCGACGGCACGCCCTATATGGGCGTCAGACGCGTGCCCCCGGGCCATGCGCTGATCCTGCGCGACGGCGCCCGCGACGTCACCGGCTACGAGCCCACCGCGTCCCTCGCCGTCGCCGCGCCCCCACTCGACCAGGGCACTGCCGTGGACGCCGTCCAGGACGCCCTCGTGGAGGCCGTACGGGCCCGGCTCACCGCCCCGCGCCACGCCCCCGAGACCGACGACCTCGACCCCGGTCCGGTGCCCGGCATGGGGCCCGCCGAGCGGCGGGCGGCCC
>NZ_JAHLEM010000169.1 GCF_018883605.1 Streptomyces niphimycinicus
CACCGCAGCGGCAGCCACCGGCGTGGCGGCCACCGGGCCGAGCTCGGCGGGCAAGGGCGCAACCGCGGCAACGGGGGCCGGTGGCGACGCGTGCCGTTCGCCCGGCGCCCCGCCGAAGTAGGTGAGAAGCACATCGCGCTGGGCGGCGATCATCTCCCGGCTGGTCCTGAGGAACTCCGAGATCAGGGCGTCCCTGCCCGCGTGCTCGCCGCCACCCGTCCGATCGGTCTGGCTCACCGTCGCCTCCATGACACGTCGGGCCGGTGCCAGCGCACCGGGAAGGAGCTCACCGTCCGCGGTGCGGACCAGGTGTCCGTCGACCGTCCAGCCGGGCCGTTTCGGTGGCGGGGCGGATCCCGCCGCCACCGCGTCCCGGCCGCGGAACAGCCGGCCCGTACGCACCGGAACACCGGCCACGGCCAGCCGGGCGAGGGTGTCGAGAAAACCCCGCGGTCCGGCGGAGCCGGTACGCCGCCCCTCGCAGGCGAGGGCGAGGTGCGGACGGCCGTCGAGGATCTCCCCCACCAGCCGGGTGAGCACCGTCCCCGGACCGGCCTCCACGAAGATCCGCGCGCCCGCCTCGTACATGGCCTCGATCTGCGCCACGAAGCGGACGGGCGCGCCGATCTGGGCGGCGAGTTCGGCGCGGATGGCGTCCGGCTCCGCGCCGTGCGGGGCGGCGGTGCGGTTCGCCCAGACGGGGAACTCGGCCGCCCGCACCGGGTGGACGGCCAGCGCCTCGGCGAACCGCGCACCGGCCCCGGCCACCAGCGGGCTGTGGAAAGCGCAGGCCACCGGGATCCGTTTGACCGAGTGCCCGGCCGCCCGCAGCAGCCGCACCGCCTCCTGGATGTCCCGCTCGGGCCCGGAGATCACGGTCTGCCGTGGCGCGTTGTGGTTGGCGGTCACCACACGCTCGGCGAGCCCGGCCGCCCGCAGCACCGGCTCGACCTCGCCGGGGGTCGCGGTCACGGCCGCCATGGTGCCGGGCTCCTCCCCGGCGGCCTCGGCGGCGCCGAGGATGGCGGCCGCCCGCTCGGCGCTCAACCACGGCAGCGTACGGGGGTCGAGGGCGCCCGCGGCGCACAGCGCGACCAGTTCGCCGTAGCTGTGTCCGGCCGCCATGTCGGGCCGGACCCCGGCGGAGGTCAGCAGGGTGTACGCGGCGAGCCCGACCATGCCCAGTGCGGGCTGGGCCACCCGGGTGTCGGTGATGGCGGTGCGCTGGGCGGTCTGCCCGGCCTCGTCGAAGGCGGCCGGGGGATACAGCGCGTCGGCGTAGGCGCGTCCGTGGCGCAACTGGCGCTGGAGTTCGGGGAAGGTGACGAGGGCATCGGCGAACATCCCGGGCCGCTGGCTGCCCTGCCCGGGGAAGAGAAAGGCGACCTTGCCAGGCTCCGGCGCGTCGCCGGTCCCCTTGGCCTCTTCGGCCGGCTCCGGGGCGATGTGCAGCCCGTCCGTTCCGCGTGGCCCCGGGCCCGGCGGATCGCCCGCGAGCACCTGATGTAATCGTGCGGCCAGGTCGTCCAGGTCCGCGGCCACCACGGCCACCCGGACCGGCTCCTGCCCGGCGTCGGCCCGCCGGGAGGCGGTCAGCGCGAGGTCGCGCAGCCGCCATGGCCGTCCGGCCGTGTCATTGGCCATGAGCTGGTCGAGTGTCTCCTGGACCACCCGCAGTGCCGCCGCCCGGTCGGCCCCGCGGAAGAGGAACAGCTCGGCGGGCCAGACATCCAGCCCCTGTGCGGGTGGTGCTCCCCGGCCGTGTGCCGCCAGCACCACATGGAAGTTGGTCCCGCCGAAGCCGAACGCGCTCACCCCGGCCACCCGTTCGCCGGGCGCGGCGGCCCATGGCCGGGCCCGGGTGTGGAAGGCGAAGGGGCTGCGGTCCGCGTCCCATGCCTCGTTGGGCCGGGTCAGATGCAGTGTCGGCGGTGTGATGCCCGTGTACAGCGCCATCGCGGCCTTCACCAGTCCGGCGAGCCCCGCGGCGCATTTGGTGTGCCCGATCTGGGACTTCACCGAGCCCAGCGCACACGCCCCCGGTGCGGCCCCGGCGTCGGTGAACACCTCGCCCAGGACGGTGAGTTCGGTGCGGTCGCCGACGACCGTGCCGGTGCCGTGCGCCTCGATCAGGCCGACGTCGGCGGGCGAGAGGTGAGCATTGGCGTACGCGCGCTCCAGCGCGGCCCGCTGTCCCTCGGGGCGCGGGGCGGTCAGCCCGAGCGAGCGGCCGTCGCTGGAGGAGCCGACGCCCTTGATGACGCCGTAGACGCGGTCGCCGTCCCGTTCGGCGTCGGCCAGCCGCTTGAGGACGACACAGGCGACGCCCTCGCCGAGCGCGATTCCGTCGGCGGAGCTGTCGAAGGTGCGGGAGCGGCCCGTCGGCGAGAGGGCGTGCACCGAGGAGAAGAGCACATAGTCGTTGATGCCGTTGTGCAGATCGGCGCCGCCGCACAGTACGAGGTCGCTGGTGCCGGCGGTCAGCTCCTTGCAGGCCACGTCCACGGCGGCCAGCGATGACGCGCATGCCGCGTCCACGGTGTAGTTGGCGCCGCCGAGGTCGAGCCGGTTGGCGATCCGCCCGGAGATGACGTTGGCGAGCATGCCGGGGAAGGAGTCCTCGGTGAGCCGGGGCAACTGATCCGCCACGTCCCTCGGCACCTCGCGGACATAGCGCGGCAGGACGGCGCGGAGCGTCTGGGCGTTGGACAGATCGCTGCCCGCCTCGGCGCCGAACACCACGGAGGTGCGGGAGCGGTCGAAGGTCCGGCCACCGTCATCGGGGGCGCCGTATCCGGCGTCGTCCAGGGCCCGGCGGGCGGCCTCCAGGGCCAGCAGTTGAACAGGTTCGATGCTGCCGAGCGAGGCCGGGGGGATGCCGTAGCGCAGCGGGTCGAAGGGGACAGGGGGCAGGAAGCCGCCCCATTTGGAGGCGGAGGCGCCGTCCTTGTCGCCCGTGTAGTGGACGGCGGGGTCCCAGCGCTCGGCGGGCACTTCGGTGACGGCGTCCACACCGCCCACCACATTGGCCCAGAACGAGGCGAGGTCGGGCGCCTGCGGAAACATGCACGCCATGCCGACCACGGCCACGTCCAGCGGCGCGGGCGCCTCGGCCGCCGCTGGGGCCGAGGCCACGCCCAGGCGCTCGCACACCGCCTCGGCGCGTGCGGTGAGGAAGTCGGCGGCGCCGGGGCCGACCGCATGGTGCAGGGCGCCGATCGTGGTGGTGGCCGAGCGCAGCACGGCCACCTGTCCGGCCATGAACATCCCGTCGCTGAGCTGGTGTTCCTCGTCCACCGAAGTCAACGCGCCATCGGACCCGCGGTCCGTGCCCTTGCTGGCGATCCTCAGCCGTCCCACGTTCAGCCGCTCCAGCCGCTCCCAGACCTCCCGGTCCGGGAGGCCCTCGTTCCGCAGCCGCTCCTTGACGGTGTCGAAGCTCTCGGTGAAGGGGCTGGGCACGCAGCGTGTGGCATGGCCGGGGGCGGTCTCCAGCAGCACGGTGTGCTCGGCGGCCACCACATGGCGCTGGAAGAGTGGCTGTACGGCGCCGTGTGCCACCGCCTCCTCGGTGAAGAGATACGCGGTGCCCATCAGCGAGCCGACCGCGACGCCGCGCCGGGTGAGCGGTGCGGCGAGCGCGGCCACCATCGCGGCGGAGCGTTCGTCATGCACTCCCCCGGCGAAGAGGATCTCGATACCCGCGCCGTCGGTCCCGTCGGTGCTGTCGGCCGCGTCGGTCCCGTGGGTGCCGTGGGTGCCGTGGGTGTTCGCCGTATGACGCGGGTCGTGCGCGGTGTCGTCGAGGAAGTCCTCGACAACGGCGATCTGGGCCTCCCATAGCGGGAAGCTGTTGCGCGGCCCCACGTGGCCGCCGCATTCGGAGCCCTCGAAGACGAACCGCCGGGCCCCGGCCTGGAGGAACTGGCGCAGCAGCCCCGGCGAGGGCACATGCAGATAGGTGGCGATGCCGTCCCGCTCCAGCGCCTTGGCCTGGGAGGGCCGTCCGCCCGCGATGATGGCGTGGCTGGGGCGGATCTCCCGTACGGCCTCGAGCTGGGCGTTCCTGACCTCATCGGGTGCGAAGCCGAGGACCCCGACGCCCCAGGGGCGGCCGTCCAGCGCGGCCGCGGCCTCCTCCAGCATGGTGCGCGCCTGCTCACGTCCGGCCAGGGCGAGCGCGATGAACGGCAGCGCTCCCCCGGCGGCGACGGCGGAGGCGAACGCGCCCTGGTCGCTGACCCGGGTCATCGGGCCCTGTGCGATGGGCAGCCGGGTGCCGAGGCGGGTGCTCAGCGGGGCGCCGGGGAGCAGCGCGGAGATGGCGGAGCCGTTCCGTACGGCCTCGTGCGCGGCCTCCCGGATGGCGTCGGTGATGCCCCGGACCGTGCGGCCCACATTCCGCCATCGCTCGGCGAACCGGGCTGCCAGGAAGCCGTCCTGACCCACCGTCAGATTTGGCTCGATGTGCTGCTTGGCGCGCCCCCTGCGCCGCAGGACGCGGTGCCCGTCGAGGACCGTGGTCTCGGAGCCGTCCATGGAGCGGATGACGCCGGCCCGGTCCTCCGGGAGCCCCAATTCGGCGAGCAGGGCGAGTTGGGTGTCGAGCACGACCCCGGCCGCGCCGCCGAGTACGGACGCCGCGGCGGTGTGTGGGCCGATGCCGCCGCAGGCCCACACCGGTAAGGGCACCCGGGGGTCGGCGAGGAGCCGCTGGAGCAGGACAAAGGTGCCCAACGCCCCGATCCGCCCGCCGCTCTCACTGCCCCGGGCGATCAGCCCGTGCGCTCCGGCGCGGACGGCCTCGAACGCCTCGTCCAGGTCGGTGACCTCGGCCAGCACACGGCAGCGGTCGGAGACGGCCTCCACCGGCCAGGGCGAATCCACCCCGAGCACCACCGTATGCGGACCGGGCGCGCCACCCTCCGGGCCGCCGACGGCCGGGGCGTCCGGCAGGTCCGCGGGGGTGAGGCGACAGCCCGCCGCGACCCGCACACCGTACCGTCCGTCGGCCACCCACTCGCCGATGTCCTCCCATGCCTGGAGGGCTTCCCGGCCCGTTGTTCCCAGGTCGAGAACGCCGAGACCGCCCGCGCGGCTGACCGCTGCGGCGAGTCTGGCGTCCGGTTCCCCGAAGGGAGTGATGCCGATGACAAGATCGCCGGCGTCCACGGCGGATGACATGTTTTCTCCGAAAATCGCTAGCGCAGCAGGAAAGGGAGATAATTCGGGCAACGCATGTCGAACGTATGGCACGGGAATCTCGCGCAACGGCGCGGGCTGAAATTAGCCACTTCATTACTGAAGAGTCAACAAGCAGTCGCAAGCCCGTGCCGCGACGGGCTGATTCTCGCCAGACGCGAAGACATCGGCGGCGTCGCCACCTCCTCCCCTCTGTTAAATGTTCATATACCTCAAGTGAAAGAGATCGCTGTCGAAGGTATGCCGGGGCGCATGAGTGAACCTTGATTGCGCCTTAACCTGCGCGGACTCCGGATCCTGATTTCGCTGTCGCGAATTTCGCGTACAGGCAGGAGTGGCGGGGCGGCCCGGGCGGGCGGCCACGCCTCCCGGGTGGCCCGGGCGAGTGGCCACGCGGGCCACCCGCCCGGGCCTGGTCTCAGTCGGTCACCTCCGTCACGGACGACGCCTCCAGCAGATCCCGGACCTCGTCGGCGCCGGTCTCCCGCAACTCCTCGCCGACCAGCAGCCACCGGGTGATGCCGATGGATTCCAGGAACGGCAGATCGTGGCTGGAGACCACGAGCGCGCCCTCGTAGGAGTCCAGCGCGCTCGTCAGTTGCCGCACACTGGCCATGTCGAGGTTGTTGGTCGGCTCGTCGAGCAGCAGCAACTGCGGGGCCGGTGCGGCGAGCATGGTGGCCGCGAGGGCGGCCCGGAAACGTTCGCCACCCGAGAGGGTGCCCGCCGGCTGTTCCGCCCGCGCCCCCTTGAACAGGAAGCGCGCGAGCTGGGAGCGGATCTGGTTGTCGGTGATCCCGGGCGCCCGGCGCGCCACGTTCGCCGCCACGCTCAGCTCGTCGTCCAGCACATCCAGCCGCTGGGGGAGGAACCGCAGCGGCACAAATGCCGTGGCCTCCCCGGACAGTGGGGCGAGCTGGCCGGTGAGGGTGCGCAGCAGTGTGGTCTTGCCCGCTCCGTTGCGTCCCACCAGCGCGATGCGTTCGGGCCCCTGCACATGGAGGGTGGCGTCGCGCAGCGCACCGTACCGGGGGCGCAGTTCACTCAGGCTGAGCACGGTGCGGCCCGCGGGCACGGCGGTGTGCGGCAGGCTCACCCGGATCTCGGCGTCGTCGCGGACCGCCTCGGCCGCTTCCTCACGCCGTTCGCGCGCCTCGTGGAGGCGGTCTTCCTGGAGGTCACGGAGCTTTCCGGCGGACTCCTGCGCGGACCGCTTACGGCCACCGGCGACGATTCTCGGGGCTCGCCGCTCGACGTCCATCTTCTTGCTGTTCCGCTGACGGCGGGCCAGTTTGATGTGGGTCTCCTCCAGTTCGCGCTTTTGCCGACGCACATCCGCCTCGGCGACCCGCAGCATCCGCGCGGCCGCCTCCTGCTGGGTGGCCAGCGCCTCCCGGTAGGCGGACCAGCCGCCGCCGTACCAGGTCACCGACCCGGACCGCAGTTCGGCGATGCGGTCCACCCGCTCCAGCAGCTCACGGTCGTGGCTGACCACGACCAGCACACCGGAGCGCCAGGAGTCCACGGCGTCGTAGAGCCGCCGCCGTGCGAACAGGTCGAGGTTGTTGGTGGGTTCGTCGAGTAGCAGGACATCGGGGCGCTCCAGGAGCAGGGCGGCCAGGCGCAGCAGTACGGTCTCCCCGCCGGAGAGGTGGCCGACGGTGCGGTCCAGTTCGACGTCGCCGAGCCCGAGTGAGCCCAGTGTCGCCAGGGCCCGCTCCTCGACGTCCCAGTCGTCGCCGATCGTCTCGAAGTGGGCCTCGTCGACGTCTCCGGACTCGATGGCGCTCAGGGCGGCGCGCCGCTCGGCGATGCCCAGTGCCTGGTCGACGCGGAGGGTGGTGTCGAGGGTGATGTTCTGCGGAAGGTAGGCGAGGCTGCCGCCGACGGTCACCGACCCCTGCGCGGGACGCAGCCGGCCGGCGATCAGCCGCAGCAGGGTGGACTTGCCACTGCCATTGGTGCCGACGAGACCGGTGCGGCCCCGTCCGATGCCGAGCGAGAGCCCGTCGAAGACGCTCGTGCCGTCGGGCCACTGGAAGGACACGGCCGAGCAGGTCACGGAGGCGCTGGGGGTGGGGGTTGCTGCCATGGTGTTCTCGCATTCGCAAGCGCTGTGAAAAGGGGCTACGTATGCGAGCACCACGCGGCGACCAAGCCGGGAAAACGGGTGCGGCCCTCCGAAGGGTGAGGGACGACTGATGCACCGAGGTCGCATTCACACGGGTCACGGGCGGCGAGAAGGCCGGCTACGACGTGACGGGCTACGGCTTGTGCCGTACCGCGCGATGATCGCGAACCTCAGATACGCAACGTCCACCTCTATCGGAGACAACAGGACCCGGGAAGTGTAGCGCAGCCGTGGTGGGTGATGTCGTGTGCGCGGCCGGGCAGTGCCCCGGTGCCACCTTCCTGCCAACCTTTCCCGCGCCCCCGCTTCCGCGGCCGACCACCGTTACGATCATCACGATCACCTGCGTGACCTGGCGGCGCACCGGTTCCGAGGCGCGCTGCCCGTTTCGGATCGCATCGGATTCAAAGGGCGTGAGAAGTGAATAGCGGGTTGAGCATCGCGGCCGTGTCGGCCGTCTCCCTGGTGGCATTCCTGGGTGGTACGACGGTGGCCACGGCCCAGGAGTCCGACCCGGCGCCGAAGTCCTGTGACGGTGTCCGGCTGACCGGCGAGCTTCCCGTTCCGGCGCCCGGCCAGTCCGTCTCGGGACAGATCACCATAGGCGCCGACTGCAAGCCGGAGCCGGTCTCCGTCCAGCACGGCCCGGCATCGGCGGGCTCGGCCCGCACCGCCGCCGCCTCTGCCGCCACCGCCGGGCATAAGCTGCGTGGCTGGAACGAGATGTACGACTGCTGCAACATCCGGATGACGGGGCTGTACACCGCCTCCTCATGGGACACGGCGAACGGCCGCGTCACCACCGGCGGCACCACGGCCACCCAGGAGTGGAACCGCGAGCCGTGGGACGCCGGTTGGTCGCTCACCTCGCAGACCGCGAAGGACGACTGCGCCACCGACTGCGCCGAGGTCAACTCCGAGGCACACGCCGACTTCGCGTACCAGGGCGTCTTCGATCCGACCGGCGACTGGTACAACAACACCCACCACTCCTACGTCCAGTTGAAGGCCGACGGGACGGCGAGCTGCCGCTTCGATGTGGAGCTGCGGCACACCTTCGTGGGGTGGAACTGGCGGTACGGCTGCGAGTGACCGCACCGGCGGCGCGATAGCACAGGAGGTGGCCCGCGCCTGACGCGATCGAGGTGGCCGGGTCCCGGGCGAACACCGCCCGGGCCCCGGTCAGGCGGGGTGCGGCGTCACGATGCCCCGGCACACCCGAGCAGTATCCGGGCCAGCTCGCGCGGCTGGGAGAACATCGGCCAGTGGCCGGTGTCCATCTCGACCAGCCGCCAGTGCTCGCTCTTCAGCAGCTCGGCCACGTCGTCCGTCGGCTCGGGACCGTCGAGCAGACACTTGATGTATGTGGCGGGCAGCCCGCCGAGCGGGCGCGCCAGCACGGCCGGCTCGGACAGTGTGGCGCCCGGATGCGGCGTGCAGCCACCCACGAACCGCGCGATCTGCTCGTCGGTGAGCCCTTGGCCGTGCAAGTCGGGCTCGGCCAGGGGCGCCCAGAAGCCGCCGTTCGCGGCCATCGACTCCTCCACCATGGCCCGCCCACCGGGCCAGGCCGACAGGAACGACTCACCGTCCGCCGGAACATTGGAGTCCACGAACACCACATGGGCCAGCCGGTCGCCGATGCGCTCGGCGGCCTGACCGACCGGGATGCCCGCATAGCTGTGCCCCACCAGGACCACCTCGCGCAGATCGAGGCGCTCGATCTCACCGACGATGTCCTGGACATGGGTCTGCTGCCCGGCTTGCACACCCTGCTTCTCGGCGAGTCCGGACAGCGTGAGGGCATGGACGCCGTGCCCGGCCGCCCGCAGCTCGCGCACCACCCCGTCCCATGCCCACGACCCCAGCCACGCGCCCGCCACCAGTACGAATTCTGTCATGGCGGCAAGGTAGCGCGGGGGTGTGAGAACGGCCCCGGCCGTTCGGGTACAGCCTCCGACGACCTCGGCTCAACGGGCTTCGAAAGGCATACGGGCCCCGCTCACGGCTGAACTCCACACTCGCCACTGACCGTAATTAATTGTCGTCTCAAGGGAGTTCCTGCCCGATACCTTTACCCGCACCCACGCGCTCCACCACTATGGGCACCCGTCTCACTGCCGGTGACGCGAGGAGTCGCGAGGGTGACCGACCAGCACGGAACCGAGCCCGATGCCACCGCCGGGCAGCGGCCGTACGCCCAACTGTCCGACGCGGAACTCACCGAGCGGATCCGCTCCGGGGCGCCCACCGCCCTCCCGGCCACGCAGCAACTGCGGGAGCGCCACCTGTCGGCGGTGCTGTCCTACGCCCGGCTCTGCGCCAGGACCCGGAGCGACGCCGACCAGCTCGCCGATCTGTCCTTCGGCCTCGCCGCGCAGGAGACCTGTCGCGGTATCGACCCGTGGGGACCCTGGCGGCACCATCTGCTGCTGCTCGTCCAGCGGGTGGCCGCCACCTGGGCGGAGGGCAACCGGGCGGAGAGGCTGGACCCCACGTTCGCCGAGTGGCTCGGCCGCTCCGGTGTGACCGCGGACCGCGAGGCCGGACACCGGAGGCCGCGGGAGCGTTCGGCCATGCTGAGTGGCTTCCTCACTCTCTCGGCGCGCACCCGTGATGTCCTGTGGTACAGCGTGGTGGACGAGGATCCCGACACGGCGGTGGCCACCTTCGCGGGGTTGGCGCCGCACACCGTCCCCACGCTCCGGGAGACGGCACGGGGCGCCCTGCGCGAGGCGTGGCTGCGGACCCATCTGGAGCGTGGCGGCGAGCAGACCTGTCAGGGGTTCCGGGGCCTGATCGAGGCGGCGGTACGGCCGGACAACCCCCGGCGCTGCGACGATCTGGACCGCCATCTGTCCGCCTGCCCATCGTGTGCCGGGGTGTACGGCGACCTGATACGGATGGACGAGGATCCCCGGACCGTGCTCGCCGACGGGCTCCTGGGGTGGGGCGGGGCGGCCTATGTCACGGCGGGACCGGTCAGCGGTCTTCCCTCGGTGGGATCGGCGACGCCATCGCACTCGGAGCCGCGGCAGCCGGACCCGCCGCTGGTCCCCGCTCCCCCGCCGCCGCATCCCCCCGCCGAGACCGCGGAGGGCGCGATGGCCGCGGGGGTCGCGGGGGCCGCCGGAGTCACGGGCGCCGCCGGGGACACTGGCGTCGTGCCGAACGCGCCACACATGGCGAACGTGACGGTCGACGGTGAATCCGCGGGCCGGTGGCGCCGACCGGCCTGGACGGGCTCCCGGCCGCCCGCGATGACCGCGCTGATCGCGGTGGCGGCCGCGGCGGCGGTGGCCGCCACGGTCGCCGTCCTGGTGTCCGGCGGGGACGATATGACCCCGGCCGGTCGCACGAACACGCCTCCGCCCGCGTCCGCCACCGCCACCCCTTCGGCTCCTTCGGCTCAGCCGCCGACGGATCCGCCGACCCCGACGAAGCGGCCACAGCAACCGCCGAACCCCGGTGGCATGACCGAACCGGCCACGACCGCCCCCGCCACACCTCCCCCGAGCACCGCCCCGCCGCCCGGCGCCCCGATTCCGAGCGACACCTACACCGCGGTGATCAACGCCGGTTCCGGGCTCTGTCTGGACATCCGCGACCAGCGGCTGGAGAAGCGCACGGATGCCGTCCTCGCCCAATGCGCCGGGACCGACACCCAGCGGTGGCGGCTGGACTCCGAGGGGCTGCTGCACACCGAGGCCGACCCCGACCTGTGCCTTGACTCGCGTGGCGACACCGACCGGGGTGTCGGCATCTGGCCGTGTTCCTCCGCCGACGGCGACAACGGCGAGAACCTGCGTTTCGTGGTCGACCGCCAGGGGTTGATACGCCCGCATATCGCACCGGACTTCGCCGTCACCCCGGACGGCGACGACCCCGACAGCCAGGTCGAGCTGCGCTCGGCCGACGACCGGAACGACCAGCGGTGGACCACCGGCCACGCCGACGCCTCGGCCGATGTGTCGGTGTCCGGGCCCGCCCCGGCACGGTGACCATCACCGGCCTCCGCATCGCCGCCCTCGGACCACGGTGCTCCCGGCCTGCGTGGCGCGGCGGAAGAGGGCTGTCCACAGGAACGGCTCCCCGAAAAGCGGGGAGTCGGATGATTCGTCGTGCATGCGGCGCAGCTCGATCTCGGTCAGCTCGGAGAAGATCCAGCGCAGGGACTCGGGTGTATAGGCGAGGCCACCGTGGAGCGCGGACTGGCGGTAGAAGGCCGCGTCGGGGAGTTCGGAGCCCATCGCGCCCGCGGCGAAGCAGGTGAGGGCGAGATGGCCGCCGGGGGCCAGGACGCGCTCGAGGAGGGCGAGGTAGCTGATCCGGCGGTGCGGTGGCAGATGGTGGAAGCAGCCGGAGTCGCAGATCAGATCGTACGGCCCGGCAAGCTCACCCGCGGTGGACGCGAAGGCGTCGCCGCAGTGGAACCGGATCCCGGCTCCGGCCTCACGGGCGCGTTCCGTGGCCCAGGCGATGGCCGTGGGCGAGAGGTCGACGGCGTCCACCGTGAAGCCCCGGGAGGCGAGATGGAGGGCGTTGCGGCCGGGCCCGCACCCCAGGTCGAGGGCCCGGCCCGGGGCGACCAGGCCACGGTCGAGATATGACACCAGATGCTCGTCGGGCTTCGCCGCGAAGAACGGCACGGGCTTGGCGCGGTCCGCGTAGAAACCGTCCCACCACGAGGCACCGTCGGCCGTCCAGCGGTCGGCCTCCGGTGCGAAGAGGCCGTCCAGGAGTCTCATGACGTCGTCCACCGTGCGGATGTTCCGGTCCACGCGCTCCCCTTCCCGAGGGGGAAAACATAGGCGCGGACCCGGCGTAACGCCAGGTCAGGCTCCGCACCGCAAGGGCGCTGGTGGCCGCCGGTGGGATGGCGGACGAGGGGGCGGACGTGTGCTCCGTGGCCGTGGGAAGCGGCCGTCCGCGCATCCGTGGAAGGCCGCCGAGGGGCCGGGGAAACCGGCCCCTCGGTGCCTTTCTCATCGTTGTCCCGGCCGGTCAGCAGGTCAGCAGGTCAGCCGACGTCCAAGCCGAAGAAGGTGATGGCCCGCGCGGCCATACCGGCGGCCGGGAGGGAGTGTCCCGTGCCCTGAACGCTGATCGCCTCGACGGGCGCCTGGTTGCCCGTGGCCCCGTAGCGGGTGCGGGTCCAGGTGGGCTGTGGACGGTCGATGAGGACGGGGGTCTGGCTCACCCCGAGCACATTGGTCCACTGCTTGATCTCCTCGCCGAAGTTCGGATAGCGCAGGGTGCCGTCATCGGTGCCGTGCCACAACTGCACCCTAGGCCGGGCGCCCTGGTATCCGGGGTAGGCGCCGCGCGCGAGATCGCCCCACGCCTGCGGCGTCTTGGTGATGGTGCCGTTGGCGCAGGCGCTGTTCCGGCCGGATCCGTCGGTGGTGGCGAAGCAGCCGAACGGCACCCCCGCGAACGCCGCGCCCGCCTTGAACACATCCGGGTAGTCGCCCAGCAGGACGTTGGTCATCATGGCGCCCGATGAGGCGCCGGTGACATAGACGCGGTTGGGGTCGGCGTTGTGGCGCTGCTGGGCGTAGCGGACCATCGAGCAGTAGTGCACCGCCACGAGGACGGCGGGCCGTGCCGCGACGTTGTTCGGCACATACTCGTTACGACTGAACGGCGATCCGCCGGTGGAAGCAGACCCGGTGCTGCCCGGGGCCGTCGTAGTCGCTGTGCACAGGAAGGCCGTCGATCTCCCGATCGCCCGGTTCGACGGTGAACCCCATGGCTCGGTGGAAGGCCACGGATCCGGTGTTCGCGGGCGAGGTGATGGCGCGCACCTCCCGGCGGCCCGCCTCGGCGGCGCGCTGGAAGAAGGCCGTGTAGAGCCTGCCGCCCACGCCCTGTCCGCGCAGTTGGGGGTCGACCCCGACGAAGTGGATGTACGCCTCGGCGTCGTTGTCCGCGGCGTGGAAGCCCACGAGGAACGCCCTGATCCCGTCCCCGTCTCCGTCCTCCAGCACCAGGCTGGTGCCGGAGAAGAACTGGAGAAACAGCCTGGGCACCAGCAGCGACAGCTCGCGCGCCTGCTCAGGGGTGCGTGAGTCGCCCCACCAGCTCCGCACGCACTCGACGATGGTCCCGTGGTCGGAGACATGGGCCCGGCGCAGTGTCATCTCGCTCATATCGCACCAGGCTAGTCGGGCCGGTCCCGAGCGGGCTGAACAGGGCTTCCGCGACTGCTCGTGCACAGGCGCGTGGTCGGCGCGAGCGGCCGTCTTCCTCTCAGCACCGCGCCGGATCGGTGCGGATCGGTGCGGCGCGGTGCTGAGGGCCGGAAGAGCGGCGGACGTCAGAGGGCCGTCATGACGTGCTTGACGCGGGTGTAGTCCTCGAAGCCGTACGCGGAGAGGTCCTTGCCGTAGCCGGACTTCTTGTAGCCGCCGTGCGGCATCTCGGCGGCGAGGATCATATGGGTGTTGATCCAGACGCAGCCGAAGTCCAGGGCCTTGGACATCCGCATCGCGCGGGCGTGGTCCTTGGTCCACACCGACGAAGCCAGCGCGTACTCCACGTCGTTGGCGTACGCCACGGCCTGGGCCTCGTCGCGGAAGGGCTGGACGGTGATGACCGGGCCGAAGACCTCGTTCTGGATGATCTCGTCGTCCTGCTCGAGTCCGGAGACCACGGTGGGCGCGTAGAAGAAGCCCTTGTCGCCGACCCGGTGGCCACCCGTCTCGACCGTGGCGTGGGCGGGGAGCCGCTCGATGAAGCCGGAGACCTGGGCGAGCTGGCCCGCGTTGTTCAACGGCCCGTACAGCACCTCCTCGTCGTCGATGCCACCACCCGTCCTGGTCGCGGCGGCGGCCTTGGCGAGCGCGCTCACGAACGCGTCATGGACCGACTCGTGGACCAGGACCCGGGTGGCCGCGGTGCAGTCCTGACCGGCGTTGAAGAATCCGGCGAGCGAGATGCCCGCCACGGCCTCCGCGATATCCGCGTCCTCGAAGACCACCGCCGGGGCCTTGCCGCCGAGTTCCAGATGGACCCGCTTGATGTCCTTCGAGGCCGACGCGGCGACCTGCATGCCCGCGCGCACCGAGCCGGTGATGGCCGCCATCGCCGGGGTGGGGTGCTCGACCATCAGCCGGCCGGTCTCGCGGTCGCCGCACACCACGTTGAAGACACCGGCCGGAAGGCCCATCTCCTTGAGGATGTCGCCGATGATGCCCGCGAGCAGCACGGTGGAGGCGGGGGTGGTGTCCGACGGCTTGAGGACGACGGTGTTGCCCGCGGCGAGCGCCGGGGCGAACTTCCACACGCCCATCATCAGCGGGTAGTTCCACGGTGCGACCTGCGCGCACACCCCGATCGGCTCACGCCGGACGATCGAGGTCAGGCCCTCCATGTACTCGCCCGCCGAGCGGCCCTCCAGCATCCGGGCCGCGCCCGCGAAGAACCGGATCTGGTCGACGATCGGGGCGATCTCCTCGGTGAGGGTGAGGGCGCGCGGCTTTCCGGTGTTGCGGCACTCCGCGTCCGCGATCTCCTCGGCCCGGGCCTCGACCGCGTCCGCGATCCTCAGCAGCAGCTTCTGCCGGGTGGACGGGGTGGCGTCGCGCCAGACGGGGAAGGCCGCCGCGGCGGCGGCCATCGCGGCGTCGACGTCGGCGGCGCCCGACAGGGGCGAGGACGCGTACACCTCGCCCGTGACGGGGTCGGTGACCTCCAGGCGGCGGCCGTCGGCCGCGTCGGTGTACGCGCCGTCGATGTGGTTGCGCAGGACGAGAAGCTCGCTCATCGTTCGGTCTCCATGCTCGTGCCGGGTGCTGCGGAGAGATGTTCGTGTACGGCCAGCCAGTGGCCGGGGGTCTGACGGCGGAAGACGATGGTCTCCCGCTCGTGGGTGGTCTCCTCACCGGCCGTGGTGCTCACCGTGGTCTTCACCAGATGGGTGAACACCGCCGTTTCGCCGAGGAGTTGGACCAGTCGGTCGGTGGAGACGCAGGCCAGGACGCGGAAGCCGTCCTCCGCGACCCAGCGGTCCCACAGCGCCCGGTACTCCGCGGTGGAGTTGAGCCGTTCGGAGGTGGTGTGGAAGACGAACGTGGCATCGGGCGCGAACGCCGCGAAGTAGTCGTCGAGGCGGCCTTCGCCGAACGCCGCCACCACGGCGTCGGCGGCCTGGAGAACCTCGTCGTTCATGCGGTGATGCTCCTTGCGTGGGTGGTTCAGCCGACGCGGGCCACGGCCCGTACGGGGGCGCCGTCGGCCGCGGGGAGCCGCAGCGGCAGCAGGGAGACCTCGATGGGCTCTCCCGCCGTCTGCGCGTCGAGCAGGGGGCCGAGGCCGGTGAGGTTCTCGGCGATGACGGCGTGGGCGCCGCACAGGATCCGGTGGGCGGGAAAGTCGTCGGCGGGGGTGGGATCGACGCTCAGCGCGTCGATGCCGACGGTGCGGATCCCTGCGGCCACCAGGAGTTCGGCGGCTTCCCCGGTCAGATACGGATGGGCGAGGTAGTCCTCACCGCCCCAGTGCCGCGACCAGCCGGTGGCCACGAGCACGATGTCGCCGGCTCGCAGTCGCCCCTCGAACAGGGACGGTCGAAGCGGGGTCCGGGGCTCCGCGCCACGGGCGTCCACCACCACGGCCCGGCCCCAGAAGCGCTCCAGCGGCAGCTCATCCAGGGTGGGCAGCGCGTCGTCGATGTGGAACGGCGCGTCGACATGGGTGCCGGACTGCGACCCCAGGTCCAGGTGCAGCACGTTCACCCCGTCGGCGGCGGCGCTCAGCGCCGGGGCGATGGTCACCCGCGGATCGCCGGGGTAGACCGGCATTCCCGTGGCTACGGGTACGGACAGGTCGATCAGTCGCACGGCGGCCTCACGCCCCTTCCGCCACCGCGGTCACGGGCGCGCCGGTCTCGGCGGTGATCGGCGGCACGGGCGCGTCCGAGGCGCGGACCAGCCGCGGCCCCTCGGGCCCGTACACCTCGCGCGGCTCCGGGAAGATCCACAGCAGTGTCAGATAGAGGAGCGCGGCGGTGGCGAGACCGACCGGCAGCGAGATGTCCGCGCCGTCGGCCAGATCGCCGAGCGGGCCGACGTACTGTCCGGGGACGTTGACGAACATCAGGGCGAGCACCGCCGCGGTCAGCCAGGCGCCCATGCCACGCCAGTTCCAGCCGTGGTGGAACCAGTAACGGCCGCCGCGCTGGCGCCGGTTGAACACCTGGAGCGAATCGGGGTCGTACCAGCCGCGCCGGGTCACATAGCCGAGCACCATGATGATCATCCACGGGGCGGTGCAGGTGATGATCAGGGTGGCGAAGGTGGAGATGGACTGGGACAGATTGGCGGCGAACCGGCCGAGGAAGATGAACCCGATCGAGAGCACCCCGACGAACAGCGTGGCCTGCACCCGGCTGAACCGGGTGAACACGCTGGAGAAGTCCAGGCCGGTGCCGTAGAGCGAGGTGGTGCCGGTGGACAGGCCGCCGATGAGCGCGAGCAGGCACACCGGCAGGAAGTACCAGCCGGGCGAGATGGCCAGCAGCCCGCCGACGTAGTTCGGCGCGTCCGCGTCCATGTACGGCGCGGCCTTCTTGGCGATGATCGAGGCGGTGGCCAGGCCGAAGAAGAACGGCAGGATGGTGGCGATCTGGGAGGCGAACGCCGCCGTGACGACCTTCCGGCGCGGGGTGTCGGCGGGGATATAGCGCGCCCAGTCGCCGAGGAAGGCGCCGAAGGACACCGGGTTGGACAGCACGATCAGCGCCGAGCCGATGAACGCGGGCCAGAATCCGGCCGTGGACACCGAGGCGAACGAACCCTGGTAGCCGGGGTCGAAGTCCCCGACGAAGGCGAAGAAGCCGAGGACGAACAGCGTCGAGGCCGCCACCACCGCGATCTTGTTGACGAAGAGCATGAACCGGAAGCCGTATACGCACACCGTCAGCACCAGCAGCCCGAAGATGCCGTACGCGAGGGCGAACACCCCGTCGTTCTGCTCCACGCCCATCAGCCGGTGGGCGCCGCCGACCAGCGCGTCGCCGGAGGACCACACCGAGATGGAGAAGAACGCGATGGCGGTGAGCAGCGACAGGAAGGAGCCGACGATCCGCCCATGGACCCCCAGGTGCGCCGAGGAGGAGACCGCGTTGTTGGTGCCGTTGCGCGGGCCGAACACCGCGAGCGGGGCGAGGATCAGGGAGCCGCCCACCACGCCGAGCACGGTCGCCGCCAGGCCCTGCCGGAAGGAGAGTCCGAAGAGGATCGGAAAGGCGCCGAGCACACAGGTGGCGAAGGTGTTGGCGCCACCGAACGCGACGCGGAACAGGTCGAAGGGGGTCGCGCTGCGGTCCGCGTCGGGGATGCGCTCGACCCCGTAGCTCTCGACCTCGGTCAGTGCCGGGGAATCACTCATCCGTCTCCTCCCGCTTCCCCTGGAGCGCGAGCAGGCTGATCAGGTCGTAGGCGACGTGGGAGGCCGCGACGGAGGTGATCTCGGCGTGGTCGTAGGCGGGCGCCACCTCCACCACATCGGCGCCGACCAGTCGGCAGCCGGCCAGTCCGCGCAGGATCTCCAGGAGTTCGCGCGAGGTCAGGCCGCCCGCCTCCGGGGTGCCGGTGCCGGGGGCGTGGGCCGGGTCGAGGCAGTCGATGTCGATGGAGATGTACAGCGGCCGGTCGCCGATGCGCTGGCGCAACTGGTCGGCCACCTCGTCGGCGCCGCGCCGGTAGACATCGGCCGAGGTGACGATGCCGAAGCCCAGCTTCTCGTCCTCGGTGAGGTCCTGCTTGCCGTACAGCGGGCCGCGGGTGCCGACGTGCGAGAGGGCGGAGGTGTCGACGACGCCCTCCTCCACGGCCCGGCGGAACGGGGTGCCGTGGGTGTGCTCGGCGCCGAAGTAGGTGTCCCAGGTGTCCAGGTGCGCGTCGAAGTGGAGCACCGCGACCGGGCCGTGCCTCGTCGCGGCGGCGCGCAGCAGCGGGAGCGCGATGGTGTGGTCGCCGCCGATGGTGACCAGACGGGTGCCGTCGGCCTGAAGGCCGTTCGCGGCGTCCTGGATGGTCTCGATGGCCTCGCCGATGTCGAAGGGGTTGACGGCGATGTCACCGGCGTCGGCCACCTGCTGGGTGGCGAACGGCGACACATCGAGGCCCGGGTGGTAGGGGCGCAGCAGCCGGCTGGCCTCGCGGACCGCGGCGGGTCCGAAGCGGGCGCCGGGGCGGTAGGAGACACCGCCGTCGAACGGGACACCCACCACGGCCACGTCGGCGCCGGACACCTCGTCGAGGCGGGGCAGCCTGGCGAAGGTGGCCGGGCCGGCGAAGCGCGGGACCCGGGAGGAGTCGACGGGTCCTCGGGGTTCGGTCATGGTTCTCGCAGTCCCTTCATCACGTGCGCCGGTGGGGTCCGGTCGGGCGAGTCTGCACAGCGGAGGAACCGCGCGACAATCGTTGCTGAGACAAAGAGTTAGGCTCAATTTGTGGTGAACAACAAAGAGCAGGGTGTGACGGTCGACGATCTGCTGTCGTATCCGGCCCTCCAGCTACGTCTGATCGCGGGTGGCGCCGGGCTGCACCGCTCGGTGTCCTGGGCCCATGTGAGCGAGCTGGACGACCCCACACCGTGGCTGCTCGGCTCCGAAATGATCATGACGACGGGGATAGCGATGCCCCGTTCGGCGGCCGGACAGCGCGGCTATCTGGAGCGGCTCGACGACGCCGGGGTGGCCGCTCTGGCCGTCTCCGCCCAGTTGCGGATGCCCCCGCTGCGCCGGGCGTTCTTCGACGCCGCCGAGGAGCGGGGCATGCCGGTCCTGGAGATCCCGCTGGCCGTGCCGTTCATGGCGGTGGCGCAGGAGGTGGCCGCCGCCGTCCAGGAGGACGCCCGCCACCGGCTCGGCGCCCAGCTCCAGGTGTTCGGCGCGCTGCGCTGGCTGACGTCGGAGAATCTGGACACCGCCACGCTCTTCGGCCGGCTGGAGAAGCTGTCCGGTTACGACATCTATCTGTGCACCCCGCAGGGCCGGCCGCTGCTGCCCGGTGTGCCCGCGCCCGACACCTCGGTGATCCCCGGCTCGGCGGACGCACCGCCGACCATTCCCGGCGGCTTCGCCCTCCCGGTCCCCTCCCCCGGTGGCCCGGCGGGTTTCCTCATCGCCTTCGAACGGGAGGGTGCCCGCCCGGCGGGGCTCGCCGTGGTGCAGCACATCGCCACGGTGGCCGCCCTCCAGGTGGCCATGGTCCGTACCGAACGGGAGACGCTGCGCCGCGAGGGCGCGGAGATCCTCGCCGAGCTGCTCCAGGGCGCGCTCGAACCCGCGGTGGCGCGGCGCCATCTGCTGCGCCACTCCATCGAGGGCGAGACCGTGCTGGCGGTGGTCCGGGGTGTCACCGAGGACGCCGTGCTGCGGGCGCTGGAGGATCAGCCGTGTCTGCTGCTCAAGCGCGGTGAGGACCGCTATCTGCTCGGCTCGCCCGGCCTGGGTGAGGCGGTGGAGTCGCTGTCCGGTGTGGCCGCCGGGATGAGCCGCCCGTTCAGCCCGGGCACCCCGCTGCGGATCGCCCAGCGCGAGGCGCTGTGGGCGGCCTCCCACGCCGTCGCGTCCGGCCGGGCCCTCGTACGGTACGGCGACGATGTCACCGGCCGCTGGCTGCCCGACGACCCGGCCGCCCTCACCGACCTGGTCGAGCATGTGCTGGGCGAGGCGCAGCGCTACGACGCGGGGCATGGCTCACGGCTGCTGCCGTCGGTGCGCACCTGGATGGAGCGCGACCGCCGTACGGACGAGGCGGCAGCGGCGCTCCATGTGCACCCCAATACGCTGGCCTACCGGCTGCGCCGCTTCAGCGAGCTGACCGGCCGCGATCTGTCCAGCACCGGCGCGTTCGCCGAGGTCTGGCTGGCGATCCGGGCCGCGGGACAGCTCGGCCTGCTCGACTGAGCGCTCCGGCCCTTTCATCCGCTCAGTGGGGCTGAGCACCCCGGCCCCGCCATCCGCTCAGTGGGGGCGCCGGCCCCAGCAGGTGATGAGCGGGGCGGTGGTGACGTCCATCGCCTCGCCGCGCAGATGGTCCAGATGGCGCTCGATGTCCTCCTCGGTGGCCAGCTCGCCCGCCACCAGCCGCCCGCGGAGCTGACGCACGGTGGCCGCCTCCAGCTCCCGGCAGGCCGGGGAGGTCAGCGGGAAGCAGCCCTCGGCGCGGACGTCGTGCAGCCCGGCGCCGCGCAGCAGGGCGGGCAGGGTGCGGCCGAAGGCGAGGTCCACACCGCGCTCGGCGAGCAGTGCGCGGAATCCGCGGCGGATCCGGTTGGCCAGCTCCTCGGCCGAGCCGCGCTCATCGGGGCAGGCGAGGGGCTGGAGCGCCGGGTCGGCGTCCTCCACCACCAGCCACCCGCCCGGCCGTACCGCCTCGGCCATCCGCCGCAGCGCCTCGGCCCGGTCGGGCAGATGCACCAGCACCAGCCGGGCGTGAACGAGGTCGAAGCCGCCGCCCGGTGGCTCATCGCGGGCCACGTCATGGCGCCGCACCTCGATCGGGGCGGCGGCCGGGCCGGACAGCTCCGTCAGCCAGGAGGTGTCGATGTCGGTCACCAGCACCTGTCCGGTGGGCCCGGTCCGCTCCGCGAGGGCGGTGGGCACCGAGGGGCCGCCCGCTCCCACCTCCCAGCAGCGCCAACCGGCGGTCAGGCCGAGCCGGTCGAGGTGGTCGAGGGTCCACGGGTCGAAGAGCTCGGCCAGCGCGTCGAAGCGCCGCCCGGCCTCGCGCTGCCGGTTGTCCAGCAGATAGCCGGTCTCGGATGTCATGCCCCCCATCCTCCCGCGCCGGCCGCCGTCAGCGTGTCCAGGGCGGTGACGGCGACATGGAGCTGGGTGCGCTGCGCACCGGACTCCAGGTCGCGGCCGAGGAGCCGTTCGATGGTGTGCAGCCGCTGGTAGAACGCCTGGCGGGAGAGGCCGATCTGTTCGGCGGCGATGGACTTGTCGCCCGCGGCGAGGTAGTGGCGCAGCGTGCTCAGCAGATCGCCCGCATGCCGCTCGTCGTACTCGATCAGCCTGCCCAACTGGTGCTCGACGTACTTCTGCACCCGGATGTCGTCGCGGAGCGCGTACAGCAGCTCGGGCAGTCCGATGTCGGAGGGCACATGGAAGGGCCGGTGCGGGGTGCCGGGGCCGATGGCGTCCACGACCTCCTCGGCCTCCCGGAACGCCCGGGCCACCTGGTCGATCTCCGTCGCTCCCGGTCCGACGGCCACCACCGCCGGCTCGCCGAGTGTCTCCTCGGTGAGCCGGCTGACCCGCTCCACCACCGGCTGCCAGGCGCTGGCCCGGGCCAGTGCGAGCAGCACCCCGGTGCGGTCCGGGGAGAGCCGGCTACCGCGGCCGCGCCGAGGCCCGCATCCGCGCCGAGGCCCTCGGCATACCCGTCGTCGGCCACCGCCTCATCGCCCTCGCCATCGGCCACCACGGCGCCGCCGCCGACGAGGCGGGCCTGGACGACCGGCTCGCCGACGCCCTGCGGGACTCCGGCATCCGGGCCCTGGTGGGGCCCGGCCCGGCCACGGTAGGAGGCCCGCCGTGGCGGGGCTCCTGACCACGGTCGGGTGTCCGCCCGGTGCCGCGCGGACACCCGGTGCCGGGCGGCGGTGTGCACCGGCGGCTGGCGCGCCCCCCGCGCGCGCCAGTCACCGGCTCACCGCTCGGCGCGGACCACCGGGAGGTCCAGCACCGAGGCCCCGTGCACGGTGATGCGCACGGGCGTGAGGGTGGTCGCGTCGAGCGCCGGCTCGCCGCTTCCGGTGTTGCGGGCGTAACGGGGGTGGGCGCCGCCGCTGATCTGGAGCCGGACCCGGTGACCGGGAAGGAAGCGGTGGGCGGTGGAGCTCATCGGCACGGTGATCTCCACCGGCTGCCCCGGCCCGGTCGGCAGCCGCATCAGCCCGTCGCACACATTGACCGAACGGCCCTGTTCGTCGACGTCGCACAGGCGGGCGAAGACATCGGCGTATCCGGTGTCGGTGGAGATCCGCAGCCGGGCCGCGACCTGGCCGAGGACGTCCATGGGCTCGTCCATCGGTTCGCCGGTGAACGTCAGCACATCGGGGCGCTTCTCGAGATCGGCGTTGTCACGGCTCCCGGAGCTGGGCGAGAGCAGCGGCCCGCCGATGGACGGGGTGGGGTCGGCCGGGTCGTAGCGGAAGGAGGCCAGTGAGGCGGACGCCTCGGGCGACTGCCGGATGAGCCGCCCGCCCTCCGCGGGGTACCACGGGTCGGTGTCCGGGGACGGCGGCCAGTCGTCGAGGTCCCGCCACTCCTCCTGGCCGCCGATGTGCACCCGCACCCGGGCCGGGCGCAGCCCCGAGGGGTCGCCGCACAGATGCGCGCGCAGCCAGGCGAGGCTTTCGGCGAAGACCTCCGGCCAGCCCCGCTGGAGCGCGGTGGCGTGGGTCCACGGGCCGACGAGCAGGGAGGTGTCGCAGCCGGACCGGCGCAGCCTGCCGTACTGCTCGAAGGTCTGGTCCACCAGCGCGTCCTGCCACCCGCTGATCAGGCAGGTGGGGACGTGCAGGCCATCGGCGGCGCCACCGGTGGACGCGCCCTTCCAGAACGGGTCACCGGCGTCCGGGTGGGACATCACGCCGTCCAGCCAGGGCAGTTCACCCCCGAGGCCACGCACATACGATCCGCGCAGCGGCAGCGCCCGTGTGATGTGCTTCAGATGGCGCCGGAGGCGCAGCGTGGCCCGTACGAAGGGGCCGAACCCCCGGTGCTGGGAGTTCATGCCGGAGCCGACGAGCAGGGCGTTCTCCAGTTGGAGCGCGCCGCCGCGGTGGAACAGGGCATGGGGGTCGTGCAGCCCGACCTGCACCACCATCGCCCGCAGCTCCGGCGGCGGGTCCAGGGCGAGCGCCCACTGCACATAGCCGAGAAAGCTGGGGCCGATGGTGCCCAGCGCGCCGTTGAACCAGGGCTGGTCCCGCAGCCACGCCACGGTGGCCTGGCCGTCGGCCGCCTCGTTGCGCCACAGGTCGAACGCGCCGCCCGAGCCACCGGTGCCGCGGCAGCTCTGTAGGACGACATGGAAGCCCTGTTCGGCGAAGAGCATCCCGTACATGGGCGACCAGGGCACTCCCCTGCCGTAGGGCGAGCGCACCAGCAGGGTGGGGAAGTCGCCCTCGGCGCGGGGGAAGTAGTGGTCCGCGCGGAGGGTGCTGCCGTCGGCGGCCGGCATCCCGAGGTCCGGCTCCCATCCGGCCTCGTACCGCTTGGCCGGAAGGCCGCGCCAGGTCGCCCGCATCATCCGCGCCGCCAGCGGCGGCCGGCCCGAAGGCGCGGCCCAGGCGGCCGCGGCCACTCCGTCGGCGGTCCCCGACCCACCATCACGCGTAGGTGTCGTCATCCCGCGTTCCCCTCCCTGCGTTCCCGTACCACGTACGAGAATAGTAGATGCTTGGATGGATTCCGCAAGTCGCCATGGCGGGAAGGAGCGATCAGGTCGTGGTTCGCGATGACGGGTCCGGCGCCGGAGGCGTCGACCCCCAGAAGCTGTGGCAGAGCCCCCAGCAGCCCCGCAAGGGGCGTAAACCCGCCTTCAGCCGTGAGGCGATCACCGCCGCGGCCGTCGCCCTGGCGGACGCCGAGGGAATCGACGCGGTCACCATGCGGCGGGTGGCATCGCAGGTCGGCGCCGGGGTCATGTCGCTCTACAGCTACGCCCCCGACAAGGAGACACTGCTGCGGCTGATGGTCGACCAGGTCAACGGCGAGCTGTCACCACCGGACCCGCTGACCGGCGACTGGCGTGCCGATCTGAAGGCCATCGCCCATGCCCAGCGCGCCCTGATGCTCCGCCACCCCTGGCTGCCCGCCGCGCTGTTCAACCGCCGTTGGTCCCTCGGGCCCAACACCCTGGCCTTCCTGGAACACGCGCTCGCCGCTTTGCGGCCCGCCGCGCTGGACGGCGGCGCGAAGCTGGAGGTGTTCAGTCTGATCACGGGTTTCACCGCCAGACTCGTCGCCGACGAGATCGCCCAGGCCGCGTTCTCCGCCTCACCCGAGCTGGCCGCCGCCGAAGCCCGCTATCTCGCCTCGGTGGCCGCCGACGGACACCACCCGGAGCTCGCGGAGGCGCTCTCCGCCCCCGCCCGCCCGCTCACCCCCGACGCCACGTTCGCCCGGCTGCTGGACCGCATGGTCGACGGGCTGGACGCCGGGTCGTAACGCGGTGGCGGGAGGCTGCTAGGGATTGGTCCATGCCTCGGGGTCCTCGGCGAGGCCCAGGACATCGCCGGGCAGCCGCGCCGCGGCCACCTCCGCGAGGGTCACCTCACCGAGGATCTTGCGCACATTGGCCCGCACCGCGATCCACAGCGGCAGCAGCGACTCCGCCGGTCCGCAGTACGACAGCTCGGGCGGGCGCACTCCGCGCACCGATACCAGGGGGCCGTCGACCACCCGGATCACCTCGGCGATGCTGATGGTGTCCGCCGGGCGGGCCAGCCGGTAGCCGCCGTTGCCCCCGCGCTGGCTGGCCACCAGGCCGCCCCGGCGCAGATCGCCCAGAATCCCCTCGAGGAATTTGTGCGGGATGCCCTGCGCACCGGCGATCACCTCGGCCTTGACGGAGACGCCCTCCCCCGCCGCGGCCAGTTCCAACGCCGCCCGCACCGCATAGTCCGCCTTCGCCGAGATCCGCATGCCGTGATTATCCGCCACCGGCGCGGCGGACCGTCAGAAGGGCAGGGTGAACGGGGGGTGCTCGCCCTTGAGGAAGTAGTCCCCGACCTCGTGGAGCCGGTGGGCGACGGGGTCGTAGAGGGTATGGGTGCGCGCGTTGCGCCAGAAGCGGTCGAATCCGTAGGCGGAGGAGGCGGAGCGCGCCCCGACGACATCCAGGGCGCGCGCGGTCGCGTCATGGGCGGCCCGGGAGGCGGCGGCCTCGGCCGCGGCGGCGAGCACGGTGATCTCGGCGCATTCGTCGTCGGTCAGGTCCTCGCCCCGCGCCAGCCCGCCGTCCAGGGCCTCCAGCGCCTGGTCGGCGAGGGCGGCGGCGGAGAGCGTGGCGAGAGTGAGCTCCCCGTAGGTGGTCAGCGCGTACGGATCGCGCGGGGAGGTGTGGGGCCAGGGCGCGTGCACCGCCCTGGTGTACTCGCGGGCCTCGGCGAGCACCCCCTGCGCGATCCCGAGACAGATCTGCGCCGAGACCAGGCGCCCGGTCGGCGTGGCCAGACCGCTGAAGGGCGACGGGGTGTCCTCCTCCCAGGAGAGCGGGCCGAGCACCGCACCGTCCTCGACCGGCACCGCGTCGAACTCCACGCTGCCGCCGGCCGCCAGCCGCTGCCCGAAGGTGTCCCCGTCGTCGCCGCCGCACACCACACCCGGATCGGCGGTGTCGACGAGCACGGCCAGCGGTTCTCCGGTGTCGGCGTGGGTGGCGCGGACGGCCAGCCGGTCGGCGACCAGGACGCCGGTGGCGTACCCCTGGCGTCCGTTCACCACCCGGCCGTCCCTCCCGGCGGTGAGCGTCAGCCGTGGCTCGCGGGCGGCCAGCCCGCCGCCCCAGCACCACTGCCCCGCCGCCGACTCCCGCTCCAGCCGGGCGGCCGGATCGGCCCCGCCGAGGAAGCGGGCACTGAAGGACAGCAGGTAGTGGCAGCCGAGCACCTGGCCGATCGCGCCATCGGCCGCGGCGATCTTCCGCACCACGGCGCAGGCCGTGGGCCAGCCCGCACCCCCGCCCCCGCGCTCGGCGGGGATCAGCAGTGTGAGCAGCCCCGCTTCGCGCAACCGGGCGACCTCGTCGTACGGCGTCTTGCCGGCCTGGTCGCGGATGACCGCGTCCGTGGCGAGGTCGTCCGCCGCCTCGCCGGCGATCCGCAGCCACCAGGCGCGGTCGGGCGCTTCGGCCACCGCATCCACCACCGTCACGCCCGCTCCCCTCCATCCGGCCGGACTTCATCATTCCCTATTTTTCCAGTAGGGAAAATAGGGAACTTGGCCACGGGCGTCCACTGAGTGATGTCCGGCATATGCCAGTGCTACGTTTGTTCGAGAATGCCCTATTCCATGAGGTGAGGTCCGGGGATGGAGGAGCGGCGCGAAACAGACGCGGTGGGGCGCTCCCACTCATGGGGCGATGAACGGCTTTCCCTGCTCTCGACGGTGGGCGCCGCGCTGGGCGACCGTGAGGCGCTCCAGCACGCCCTGGACCAGGCGGTCTCCGAGCTGGGCGGACTCGCGGGGCTGATGCACTGGTCCTGCGGCCCGGCCGGCAGCCGTACGCTGCGCCTGGTCCTGGCCAGCGGGCTGCCGCCGGCCGCCCTCGGGGGCTGGGAGGAGATCCGCCAGGACGAGGCCCCGCTCGCCCCGGCCCGGGCCGTGCGGGACGGCCGGTTCGTATGGCTGCCGGCGGCCGGGGAGATCTTCGGGCCCGGGGCGACCGGCCGCGCCTCCGCCGGGACCCTGCCGGCGGCGACCACGGTGGCATCCGTTCCGCTGACCGGGACGGACGGCCCGGTGGGCGCGCTGTCCGTCCTCACCGGCCCCCGGGAGCCGACCCCGGAACAGGCCGCCTTCCTCGAGGCGGTGGGACGCTGGACGGAGCACCGTCTCTCACACGCGACGGGCAGGATCGGCGACTGCGACGAACACCCCTGGTGGCACCAGCGGCCGGGCGGCTCGGTGCTCCAGCAGTCCCTGGAAGCGGTCAACGTCGGCTCCTGGGAATGGGGCATCCGCACCGGTGACATGTGGTGGGACCAAGCGGGCCTGACGCTCCTCGGCATCCCCCGCGGCTACGAGCGGCGGATCGAGAGCTGGATCGACCTGATCCACCCCGAGGACATGCCGCGGGTGATGGCCGCCACCGAGAAGTCGCTCCGTGAGCGGAGCGGATACGAGGCCGAGTACCGGGTCCGCCGCCCCGACGGGACCAGCGGGTGGGTGCAGAGCCGCGCCCATCTCGAGTTCGACGAGAACGGCGAGCCCGTCCGCATGATCGGGAGGGTCTGGGACACCACCGAAAGCCGGATGGCCCGGGAGTCGGTGGGGCAGGCGCTGCGGTACATGAGCGACGCGTTCTTCGCGGTGAACCAGGACTGGCGGATCACCTTCCTCAATGTCGAGGCCGAGCGCCTGGTCGGCCCGGCCGCGGAGGTGCTCGGCAGGCCGCTCTGGGAGGGCCCCGCGGGCACGGTCCCCGAACTGGAGGAGCGCTGCCGGCGCGCCGCCGCCGATGGGAGGCCGGCCGGGTTCGACATCCAGTGGCCCACCGATGACCGCTGGTACCACATCCGGCTGGTCTCCGTGCCCGATGGACTGACGGCCTATCTCACCGATGCGACCGAGCGCCGTTCCCAGGCCGCGCGGCGTGCGGAGGCCGAGCGCGCCGGTGCCGAACAGGCCGCCAGGATCAGCGAGTTGGCTGGCGCGCTGGCCGACGCGGTGACCACCCAGGACGTCGTCCAGGTCGTCGCCGCACAGGTGCTGCCGCCGTTCGGCGCCTCGGGTCTGCTGGTGCTGTTCCTGGAAGGCGGCAGACTGAACGTGGCGGGCTCCGTGGGCTATCCCCGCGCCTTCCTCCGCAGGATCGACGGGGTCCCGGCCTTCGGGGGCTACCGTCTGCTCAACGAAGTGCTCGGCTCTCGGCGGCCGTTCTTCATCTCCTCGACCGAGGAGTATGTGCGGCTCTTCCCCGATCTGTCCGGCAGTCCCGCGCTGGCCCGGAAGAACGCCTGGGCCGTGCTTCCCCTGATCGCCTCGGGCAACGCCATCGGCACCTGCACCGTCTCCTTCGACGAGCCCCGCCACCTCTCCGCCGATGAGCGCACCCTGCTCACCGCCCTCAGCGGGATGGTCGCGCAGGCGCTGGCCCGGGCCCGCCTCTACGACGCCGAGCATGCCCGCGCCCAGGCGCTCCAGCGTGGTCTGCTGCCCCAGGCCCTGCCCTCTCCGGCCGCCCTCACCCCCGCCGTCCGCTATCTGCCCGCCAGCAGCGGCACGGACGTCGGCGGCGACTGGTACGACGTCATTCCGCTGTCCGCGGAGCGGGTGGCCGTCGTCATCGGCGATGTGATGGGCCACGGTCTGGCCGAGGCCGCCACGATGGGGCGGCTGCGCACCGCCGTGCACACGCTCGCCAACCTGGAACTGCCTCCCGAGGAGGTCCTGGCCCATCTGAACGAGGTCGTCAGCGATCTGGGCGACGACTCCTTCGCCACCTGTCTGTACGCGGTGTACGACCCCATCTCGGGGTGGTGCTCCCTCGCCCGCGCCGGTCATCCCCCGCCCCTGATCGTGCGCCCCGACGGGGGCGTGGAATGCCTCGACCCGACGCCCGATCCGCCGCTGGGCGCCGCCGAGCCCCCGTTCTCCACCGTGGATCTCCAGTTGCCCGACGGCAGTCTGCTGGTGCTGTTCACCGACGGGCTGGTGGAGTCCGCGGCGCGCGATATCGACACCGGCATCGCCGAGTGCACCCAGGTGCTCACCAGCGAGTACGGCCGGCTGCTCACCTGTCCGCCGCGCCGTCCGCGCACCAATGGCCGGGGGGCGGGCGGTGAGCACGGCGAGGACCGCGACCGGCTCGACCGGCTCTGTGACCTCCTGGTCGGGACCATGCTGCCCGCCCAGCGGCTGACCGCCGACGACACCGCCCTGCTGATCGCCCGGCTCCACGGACTGCCCGCCGGGAACACCGCCGGGTGGCCGCTGCCGGAGGGCCCGGTGGCCGCCGGTCTCGCCCGCGCCCATGTCCGCGAACAGCTCGCGGCATGGGATCTCGACGATCTCGTCATGACCACCGAACTGCTGGTGAGCGAGCTCGTCGCCAATGTCGTGCGGCACGCGAGGGGCCCGACCCGGCTCCGGCTGATCCGTGGCAATTCGCTGATCTGCGAGGTCTCGGACGCCAGCGCCACCACTCCCCGGATCCGCCGGGCCGCCGAGACGGACGAGGGCGGGCGGGGGCTGCAACTGGTCTCCGCGCTCTCGCAGCGCTGGGGGACCCGCTACACCGCCGAGGGCAAGTGCATCTGGACGGAACAGCCCATCGTGTACGGCGGCGCGGTGTAGAAGTCCATCGGCCCGCGTCAGCCGATGGCGGGCTCGCCGCCCCGGGCCTCCAGGATGGCGCCGGTGATATAGCTCGCCCGCGAGGAGACCAGGAACAGCACGGCTTCGGCGAGTTCCTCGGGCGTCGCGGGTCGGTCCAGGACCGTGGCCCGCGCCACGGTCCTGAGGGCCTCCTCCCCCATCTCGGCGGTGCCCGGCGTACGGACCGGGCCTGAACGGACGGCGTTGACGCGCACTCCCCGGCCGCCGAACTCATCGGCCCACACCCGGGTCAGCAGCTCCAGCGCGGCCTTGGATGCGCCGTACGCCCCGGCGTTGCGGGCGGGGCCACCGGCGGCGATGGTGCTGAGGTTGACGATGGCCCCGTGGCCCCGAGCCGCCATCCCCGGTGCGAGCCGCCCGACCAGCAGAAGCGGTGCGCGGACATTGATGGCCATATGGACGTCGAACATCTCGGACGAGGTCCCGGCGGTATCCGCGAACCGGTAGACACCAGCGTTGTTGACCAGGACCTCCACCTCTCCCGCCTCGTCGGCCAGCCGCCGCACATCGTCGGCCTCGGCGAGATCCGCCGCCACGAACCTGGCCGTGGCCCCCGCCGCGGACACCTCCTCGACCACCTCCGCACCCCGCCGCGCGTCCCGGCCGTGCACGACGACCTCGGCCCCCAGCGCCGCCAGGCCCAGCGCCACGGCGCGGCCGATCCCCGCCGTGGCTCCCGTGACCAGGGCCGTGGCTCCGGACAGCTCACCACTCATGCGGACACTCCTCACCGTATGCCGGACACCGATTCACACCGCACGCACCGGATGATTACCGCACCCGCCCACGCCGGGCCGGACGGCTCGCCGCCCCTGAGGCCGAACGGACGTGGCAACCCGGTGACGTGACGCCATATCCGCTGGTCCCCCCGAACCCGGACGACCACGGCCCCGGCCCCGCGGCGGACACGATCTTCCGCGTGGCGCTCGTCTTTGCTGTACTGCGGGGGTGCGGGAAACCTCGTCAACCAGCCATGTCGCCCTGGTGACCGTTCGCCAGAGGGAGTGCGGAAGTGACTGACACGGGAACACACGGTCGGCGGCGCAGCGCGGCCTGGTTCGGTGCGGAGGGCCGGTCCGGCATGGTCTACCGGTCCTGGATGCGCAACCAGGGCTATTCCGGGGAGGTGTTCGACGGCCGTCCGGTGATCGGCATCGCCACGACGTGGTCGGAGCTGGCGCCCTGCAACAGCCATCTTCAGCGGGTGGCGGAGTCGGTGAAGCGCGGGGTCTGGCAGGCCGGTGGCTTTCCGCTGGAGTTCCCGGCGATGGCGCTGGGCGAGACGCTGATGCGGCCCACCGCGATGCTGTACCGCAATCTGCTGGCCATGGAGGCCGAGGAGCTGATACGGGCCAATCCGCTGGATGGGGTGGTGCTGCTGTCCGGGTGTGACAAGACCACTCCCGGTCTGCTGATGGCCGCCTCCAGCGTCGATCTGCCGGCCATCATGGTCACCGGCGGGCCGATGCTCAACGGCAAGTACCGGGGCGGGGACGTGGGCTCCGGCACGCAGGTCTGGCGGTTCGAGGCCGAACTCGCGGCCGGGCGGATGACCGAGGAGGAGTGCTTCTTCGCCGAGGGCTGCATGGCCCGGTCCAACGGGCACTGCATGACCATGGGCACCGCGTCCACCATGGCGTCGATGGCCGAGGCGCTCGGTATGCAACTGCCCTATTCGGCGAGCTGGCCGGCGGTGGACTCGCGGCGGTACGAGACGGCGCAGCGCGCCGGGCAGCGGATCGTGGCCATGGTGGAGGAGGATCTGCGGCCGTCGCAGATCATGACCCGGGCGGCGTTCGAGAACGCGATACGGGTCAACGCGGCCATCGGCGGCTCCACCAACGCGGTGATCCATCTGCTGGCCATCGCGGGGCGCCTGGGAGTGCCGCTGAGCCTGGACGACTTCGACGCGCTGGCCCGGGAGGTGCCCACACTGGTCGATCTCCAGCCCTCCGGACGGTTCCTGATGGAGGACTTCTGCTACGCCGGGGGCCTGCCGGTGGTGATGCGCGAGCTGGGCGGGCTGCTCCACACGGAGGCGGCCACGGTGAACGGGCGCACGGTGGCGGAGAACGTCGGCGACGCCGAGTGCTGGAACCGTGAGGTGATCCGGACACTGGACGACCCGTTCCAGGAAGCGGGCACCGGCACCGCGGTGCTCCGCGGCAATCTCGCGCCGAACGGCGCGGTGATCAAACAGTCCGCCGCCTCCCGCCACCTGCTGCAACACCGCGGCCGGGCCCTGGTGTTCGACACACCGGAGGACTACATCGCCGTTCACGCCGATGAGGACCTGCCGGTGGACGAGGACACCGTGCTGGTGATCCGGGGCAGCGGCCCGCGTGGCTACCCGGGCATGCCCGAGGTCTCCAATGTGGTGCTGCCGCCCAAGTTGCTGCGCAAGGGCGTCGAGGACATGGTGCGGATATGTGACGGCCGGATGTCCGGCACCGGCTTCGGCACCGTGGTGCTCCATGTGGCCCCCGAGTCCGCGGTCGGCGGCCCGCTGGCGCTGGTGCGCGATGGCGACTGGATCACCCTGGACGTCCCGGCGCGTGCGCTCATCCTGGAGGTGGCCGAGGAGGAGCTGGAGCGCCGACGGGCCGCCTGGCAGCCCCCGCCGCCGGTCGCCGCCCGGGGCTGGAGCAGGCTCTACACCGAGCATGTGCTCCAGGCGGACCAGGGGCTGGACCTGGACTTCCTGGTCGGCTCCAGCGGACACGAGGTGCCCCGCGAGTCCCACTGACCCTCTCGCACGGCACACCGCCGACGGGCGGTCAGTTCGTTCCCCCGGCGGCCGTCAGTGGGCCGTACGTACGGCCCGCGCACGGCCGCCGTCAGTGGGCCAGGAGCCTGCGCAGCCAGCGCCGCCGCGCCTCCCGTGCGTCCCGCGAGACGGCGGCCTCCGGTGCCATGCCGTCGAAGCCGTGGAAGGCACCGGACCAGACGTGCAGTTCGGCCGATCCCCCGGCCCGCCAGATGCGGCTTGCGTAGTCCACGTCCTCGTCGCGGAAGGTCTCCGCCGAGCCGACGTCGATGAACGCGGGCGGCAGTCCGGACAGATCCGTGGCACGGGCGGGCGCGGCGTACGGCGAGACGTCCTCGCCCCCGCGTGCGTCGCCGAGCAGCGCGGTCCAGCCGGCCTCGTTCGCGGCCCGGTCCCACACCCCGATCCCGATCATCTGCCGGGCGGACGGGGTGTCGTTGCGGTCGTCCAGCATGGGACACATCAGCAACTGCCCGAACAGGGCCGGGCCGCCGCGGTCCCGGGCCAGCAGCGTGACGGCCGCGCCGAGGCCGCCACCGGCGCTGCCGCCCACGACCACGATGCGGCCCGGGTCGATGCCCAGCTCTTCGGCGTGTTCGGCGGTCCAGCGCAGCCCGGCGTAGCAGTCCTCGACCGGCCCCGGATGCCGGGTCCCCGGCGCCAGACGGTATTCGACGGACACCACGGCGAGCCGCAGTTCCTGGGCGAGGTCGAGCAACTCCGGCATACCCAGGCGGTTGTGGCCGACCGTCATGCCGCCGCCGTGGATGTGGTACAGCGCCGGTGTGGGGGTGGCCGCGTCCGCCAACCGGCAGATCAGCAGCGAGACCTCCGGCGCGTCCGCCGGGCCGGGCACGGACCGCTCCTCGACCAGGAAGGCCCCGTCGCGCTCCAGATCCTCGTTCGTCAGCGTCTCCATACCGGGCACGCCCTGGCCGTCCCCCGCCTCCGGATCCGCCCCGGATCCGCCGGGCCGCAGTATCTCGCCGATGGCCGCGAGTGGCGCGATCAGCTCCGGGTCGAACGGCGGCGGTGGCCCGAGCGGCGCCGTGGCCGCCGGGTCGGGAGAGGTGTGCGCCATGGTCGGCTCCCAGGGTCGTGGTGAGGTAAATCCCCGTCGCCGACCGCCCACTGCCCGAAGAGCGGCCGCCGCGCGGATGATCTTACCGGCCGGGTGGCGGCACGGCGGCCGGTTCGGCGGAGCCACCCGGGCGGTCAGCCGTTCCAGCTCTCGTCGTACGGATCGTGCGGGGCCGGGACCGGCCGGGAGCCGCTGACCTCGAGGTACGGGATGGCGCCACCGTCCACCGGGTCCTTGGTCCGCTTGCGGGTGTAGGTGCCGGTGACCTGGAGCCAGGTGTCGGGTTGCAGCACCGGCGGAATCCGTCCGATCAGCCCGATCTTGACGGGCTGGGCGTCGGCGGCGCAGCAGTTGAGGGCCATGCGGACGAGGTAGGGGGCGCCGTGGCCGTCGAGGGCGATGAAGCCGGTGACCTCGACCCTCCGGTGCTCCAGGGAGCGCCCGTGGTCGTACACCGCGCGGCCGGCGTAATCGGCCACATCGAGCTTCAGCGGATCACCGGCGGGGAGCGCGGGGAAGCCCCAGGGGCGTTGCAGCGCCGTGCCGGTGTGCATGGCGGTGTACGAGCCCAGCGCGGGCGGCGCCACCAGGATGAGGGCGAACAGCGGGAGCACGAGGAGCCAGGAGACCCGTGGTTCCCGGTGGGAGTGGCCGTCGTCGCCCTCCTCCCGGCGCGGGTCGCCATCGGCCGTGCGCGGCCGCTCGTACCAGAGGGTGGCCACGGCCGCCGCGATCAGCACGACACCGGCCGCGAGGAGCAACGGGCGCAGCCCCGCCTTCACATAGCGCAGGCAGAGGCCGGTGAATCCGGCCCGCAACACCGCGCCGCCGATGAGGAACAGCACGATCGCCTGAGCCTTCCGGTTCACAGCAGCACCGCCCCGACCAGGACCGACATCAGCAGGGCGAGGACGAAGGTGGCGGGCGCGAACCGCAGCGCGAACCCGCGGCCGAAGGTACCGGTCTGCATGGCGAACAGCTTCAGGTCGATCATCGGCCCGACGACCAGGAACGCCAGCCGGGCGGTGAGCGAGAACTGCGACAGGGAGGCGGCCACGAAGGCGTCGGCCTCGGAGCAGATCGACAGCAGCACCGCGAGCACCGCCAGGGCGAGGATCGATACCACCGGGTCATCGGCCGCACCGTGCAGCCGGCTCGCCGGCACCACGGCCTTGAGGGTGGCCGCGGCCATCGCGCCGACGACGAGGAAACCACCGGCGTGCATCACATCGTGGCGTACCGACGCCCAGAACGCGGCGCCCCTGCCGTGGCCGTGGAAGGAAGGGCGGGCCGGTGGGCGCAGCCAGTCGGCCCGCCCCAGCCGCTGCCACAGCCAGCCCATCGCACACGCCACGAGCAGACTGGCCACGAACCGGGCGAGCACCATCTCCGGGTCGCGGGGGAACGCGACGGCGGTGGCGGTCAGCACGATCGGGTTGATCGCCGGGGCGGACAGCACAAACGCCAGCGCCGCCGCGGGGGTGACGCCCCGGCGCACCAGCACCCCGGCCACCGGCACCGAGGCGCATTCACAGCCGGGCAGCACCGCCCCGGCCACCCCCGCCACCGGCACCGCGAGGGCGGGCCGCCGCGGCAGCGCGCGGGCGAAGAACGACGGCGGGACGAACACCGCGATGAGCGCGGACAGCAGCACCCCGAGCACGAGGAAGGGAAGGGCCTGGAGGACCACCGCGACGAACACGGTCATCCAGCTCTGCGTCACCGGAGCCGACAGCGCCCGGCGGATCGGCCCCTGCGCCATGACCACCAGGACCAGCAGCATGATCAGGCCGAGGGACGAATCGAACCGCCCGCCCCGCGGCTCGCCCGCGGCGCGGCGGCCGGCCCCGGGCGGGGCCGCTTTGGTCGTGGTGCTCACGGGTGAGGTACCTCCGGCGTCGAGGGTGCGTGCGCGGTTCCCCGCCCCCTCCAGTACGCCGGTCGGGCCCCGTGTGCTCACCGTTCCCGCGCAGCAGCCGGATGTCCTGTGCCCGCCACGATCCGGATGTCCTTGCGCCGCCCCGCTCAGCCGGGGTTCACCCAGGAGCCCCGCTCGGCGGAGCGGGCCATGGCGTCCAGCACGGTGGCGCTGTGCACGGCGTCGTCCAAAGTGGCGCCGTAGGCGGTGTCCTCGGCGATGGAGCGCATGAAGTGGTACGCCTCGATCACCTTCAGATCGTCATAGCCCATGCTGTTGGCCGCGCCGGGCTGGAAGGCGGCGTACTCGCCGTGCCCCGGGCCGATGTACACGGTGGAGACGGGCTGGTCCTGGTAGGCGGTGCCGTGGCTGACGCCGAGTTCGCCCATGCGCCGGAAGTCCCAGAAGAGCGCGCCCTTGGTGCCGTGGATCTCGAAGCCGTAGGTGTTCTGCTCGCCGACCGAGACCCGGCACGCCTCCAGCACCCCGCGGGCGCCGGAGGCGAATCGCAGCAGACAGGAGACGTAGTCCTCGTTCTCCACCGGGCCCAGCTCGCCGCCGGTGGCCCGGGTGTGTCCGGCGGTGGCGCCGGTGGGGCGGGCCCGCTCGGGCACGAACACGGCGGTGTCGGCGGTCAGGGCGTCGATCTCGCCGAGCAGGAAACGGGCCAGGTCCACTCCGTGGGAGGCGAGGTCGCCCAGCACTCCGCTGCCGCCACGGGCGCGTTCGTAGCGCCAGGTCAGGGCACCTTCGGGGTGGGCGGCGTAGTCGCTGAAGAGGCGGACGCGGGCATGGGTGACGGTGCCGATCTCGCCGGCCGCGATCATGGCGCGTGCGGTCTGGACGGCGGGTGCGTTGCGGTAGTTGAAACCGACCGCGCCCTGGACCCCGGCCTCGGCCACGGCGGCGGCGACCGCGCGGGCGTCGTCGGCGGTGAGCCCGACCGGCTTCTCGATCCAGATGTGCTTGCCCGCCCGGGCCATGGCGATGCCGATCTCCCGGTGCAGAAAGTTCGGCGCGGCGATGCTCACGGCCCGGACGCGGGGGTCGGCGGCGACCTCGTGCCAGTCCCGGACGGCGGTGGCGAAGCCGTACCGCCCGGCGGCCTCCTCGGCCCGGCCGGGCACCTCGTCGGCGACGGCGACCAGTTCGGGCCGTACGGACAACTGCGGGAAGTGGTGCGGCAGCCGGACGTACGCCTGGGTGTGCACCCGTCCCATCCAGCCGAATCCCACGACGGCGACTCCGAGCGTACTCACCATGACTGCCCTTCTTTGGACCGTTCCAGAAATCTCCCGGCCCACATTGGAAGCACTGTCCGCAGGGTGTCAACCCCTTTGACAACCACGTCCACCCTGTGGAACGGTCCAGAACATGAGACCACCGACGATCCGCGATGTCGCCGAACGGGCCGGAGTGTCGAAGTCGCTGGTCTCCCTGGTGCTGCGCGGCTCCGAGCAGGTGCGCCCCGAGAAACGGCAGGCCGTCCTGGCCGCCGTCGAGGAGCTCGGCTACCGGCCCAACGCCGCCGCGCGCAGCCTCAGCGAGCGGCGCACCCGGACCGTCGGAGTGCTCCTCAACGACCTGCGCAACCCCTGGTTCGTGGAGCTGCTCGACGGCCTCAACTCCCAGCTCTACGCGAACGGTCTGCGGACGCTGCTGGCCGACGGCCGGCTCAACCGGCGGCTCGGCGAGGATCTCACCCACACCTTCACCGAGCTGCGGGTCGACGGCCTGATCGCGGTCGGCACACTCCCGGACCCGGCGGCGGTGCGCACGGCGGCCGCGCGGGTGCCCACGGTGGTCGCGGGCAGCCGCGAGCCCGTGCTGCCCCACGTGGACATCGTCGCGGGCGACGACGAGCTGGGCGCCCGCCTCGCCACCGAACACCTCATCGGCCTCGGCCACCGGCGCATCGCCCATATCGCCGGACAGGGGGTGGTGGGCGAGCTGCGCCGCCGCGGCTTCGAGGCGGTCATGCGCGAGCACGGCCTGGCCGGGTCCGCGGCCGTGGAGCAGGGCGATCTGACCGAGGAGGGCGGCTACCGGGCCACCGTCCGGCTGCTGGGCGCGCCGCACCGGCCCACCGCCGTCTTCGCGTTCAACGACATGGCGGGCGTCGGCGCCCTGTCGGCCGCCGAGGAGCTGGGCCTCCGGGTGCCGGACGACCTCTCCCTCGTCGGCTACGACAACACCTATCTCGCGCGGCTGCGCCATCTGTGGCTCACCACCGTGGACAACGCGAACCACGACATCGGCCGCCGCGCCGCACGCCGCCTGCTCGACCGGATCACCGACCCCACCCGCCCCGGCGAGGTCGCCCTCACCGCTCCGGCCCTCGAAGTCCGCGGTACGACCGCGCCGCCGCGATCGACCGACTGACCGTCGCGCACCGCCCATTGACGCCCCATCGGTCCCTTGCCTATCGTCCGTCCGAAGTACTGAGCAGTGTCCGATATCTCGCCGACGGCGCCAAGCAGACGATGGCCGAGGACGGCACCAAGATCGAGACCGGCCGGGCGTACGACGTGCGGATCGAGGTCCGCGGTCGGCAGGTGGCGCTGCACCTGGACGGATTACAGAGACCGCGGCCGGTGACCGGGTCGGTCACCGGCCGCGGCATCACCTTCGGCTTCGATCGCCGATCGCACCGCCCGCCGCACCCACCGCCAGGCCGAGGACGACCATCACCACATAGCTGTAGACCTCATAGCCGTCGGGAACGACGAAGCGGACGAAACCCATGAAGTGGAGCCAGCCCCACCATTCGTGCAGCAGACCGCTTCCGCCACCGACGACGAGGGTGAAGGAGAGCAGATGCGACACGGCGGCGAGCGGGGAGGTGTCCTTGGTGGATGCCATGGCCCGAACCTAGGCGGGCCGCCCCGGGCGGCGGATCGGGCACAAGGCGGCGACGGGATGACCAAAGAACACCCCCCGACATCGGGGAGTCGTACTTAAGTATCCGCTCGCGGCGCCCATCCCCGCTCGCCCGCCGGGTCCGCGTAGATTGCCGGGACATGCGCCGCATCCACCGCACCCGCCGGGACTGGGCAGCCGATCTGGGGCTGATGCTCTTCGCCGCCTGCTTCGCCGTCGCCAGCTCGGATTCCCTACCGATCGAGGACGGCCTCGATCCGCTGTGGCGGACCGTCGACCAGGTGATCGGCGGGCTGGGGTGTGCGACGGTCCTGCTGCGGCGGCGGTGGCCGGTGGCGCTGGCGGTGGCGCTGCTGCTGGCGGGCAGCGAGGTGTCGCACTATTTGACCGGTCCGGCGATGGTGGCGGTGTTCACGGTGGCCGCGACCCGGCCGTGGCGGGCCACGGCATGGGTGGCGGCGGTGGCCTTCGTACCGCTTCCCGCCTTCCTGTGGCAACTGCCGGAGGTGTCCGGGGACCGGAAGAGCTCGGCGCTGACGTACTTCGCGCTGATCGCCGGGGCCATCGGCTGGGGGTTGTTCCGGCGGTCCCGGCAGCAGCTCATCGTCTCACTGCGGGCGCGCGCCGAACTGGCCGAGGCGGACGCGGAGTTGCGGGCCGAGCGGGCCCGCCGGGAGGCGCGGGAGGAGATCGCGCGCGAGATGCATGATGTGCTGGGGCACCGGCTGACATTGCTGAGCGTGCACGCGGGGGCGCTGGAGTTCCATACGAACGCGCCCCGAGAGGAGATCGGAAAGGCCGCCGGGGTGATCCGGGAGAGTGCCCATCTGGCGCTGCGCGATCTGCGCGAGGTGATCGGGGTGCTGCGCGCGGGACCGGCGGAGGACGAGCGGCCCCAGCCCGAACTGGCCGACCTGGCCCGGCTGGTGGCGGAGGCACGGGCGGCGGGCGGCCGGATCGAGCTGACCGGGCCGCCCGACGGACCGGCCCCGCCGCCCATGGTGGGGCGGACGGCGTACCGCATCGTCCAGGAGGCGCTGACCAACGCGCGCAAACACGCGCCCGGCGCGGCGGTCACCATACGGGTGGCCGGGGGCCCTGCCGGCCGGCTGACCGTGGAGGTCCGCAACGCACCGCCGCCCGGAGCGGCCGCGGACACCGGCGGTGGAGCGGAAGGCGGTGGTCAGGGGCTGATCGGGCTGGCCGAACGGGCCCGGCTGGCGGGCGGCGAGCTGAGCGCGGGCCCGGCCCACGACGGTTTCCGGGTCCGCGCCTGGCTACCCTGGCCCGGGGGGGGCC
>NZ_JAHLEM010000017.1 GCF_018883605.1 Streptomyces niphimycinicus
CTCGTCGAACGCTCCACCCGCTACGTCCTGCTGCTGCACCTGCCGAACGGCCGGGGCACCGAGCTGGTCCGCGACACCCTGGTCGAGACAGTCCAGACGCTGCCGGCCCACCTGAAGCGGTCCCTGACCTGGGACCAGGGCAGCGAAATGGGACGCCACCGCGAGTTCACCGTCGCGACCGACGTCCCGGTCTACTTCTGTGACCCAGCCAGCCCCTGGCAGCGCGGCTCGAACGAGAACACGAACGGACTGCTGCGCCAGTACTTCCCAACTTGTATTGGGGGCAGCGGTGTTTGTGATCGGGTTGGCCGCCCGTAACGTGCCGCAGGACGCCGGGCAGGCTGACTCGAGTACTTCCTGCCGCCCGCGAGGGCTGGCTCTCTTTGGGTGTGTCGACCTGCCCGGTGACCGTTCGCGGCTTGACTCAACAGAGGCATGAGCATCGGCCACCCCACGTTTCTCGAAGTCGGGATGTCAGCTGCGGATCCACCGACCCGACGTGCGAGAAAAGGGGACCGCCGATGATGCTGATCGGCATAGATCCACACAAGTCGACTCATACGGCCACGGCCGTCGATCCCGAGACCAACCGTGATCACGCATCGATCCGCATCGACGTGACGCTCCAGGACTACCAGCGCCTGCTGGACTGGGCCCGACAGTGGCCCGAGCGGCGATGGGCCGTCGAGAACGCCAGGGGCCTGGGACACCACCTGACGTCATGGCTGCTCGCCCGGGACGAGCAGGTCGTTGATGTCGCACCGAGCGCCACCGCCCGCGTCCGCCAGCTTTCGCGCGGCGCAGGCCGCAAGAACGACCGCATCGATGCCGCCGCGGCAGCGTGCGTCGCTGCTCTCCAAGGCGATGCACGACCGGTGAAGCCCGAAGGTTCAACGGATGCGCTGGCGCTGCTGGACGAACGGCGCAGCAATCTTGCGCAGAGCAGGGTCCGCGCGGTGAACCAGCTCCATGCGCTGCTGCGGGCACTCCTGCCCGGCGGGGCGCCGCGCGATCTGTCCGCGGCCAAAGCCGAACAGCTGCTGGACACGGTGGTCCCCGCGGGTTCGGCCGAGCTCACCCGCCACACCCTCGCCGCTGACCTGATCGCCGAGATCCGGACCTGGGACGTGAAGCTGAAGGACAACACCAAAGCCATGGCCGCGCTGGTCGCAGAGTCCGAAAGCCGGCTGACTGACACTCCTGGCATCGGAGCCGTGACCGCCGCCCGCCTCCTGGGCCGGACCGGGAACCCCACCCGCTTCGCGACTGCCAGCGCCTTCGCCCAGTACGCCGGCACGGCTCCCATCGAGATCGCCAGCGCCGGCCGGGCACGCCATCGCCTATCCAGGCGCGGCGACCGCCAGCTCAACGCGGCACTTCACACCGTCGCCATCACGCAGATCCGCATGCCGGGCACCAGGGGCCACACCTACTACCAGGCCAAACTCGCAGAAGGAAAGACACCCAGGGAAGCACAACGTTGCCTGAAACGTCGCCTCGCTGATCACGTCTGGCGCACGATGATCGGCGACGAACGCCGACGCACCAGGACGACGGGCCCAGGAGGACAACCGGGGGCGACTACAGCATCCAGCGCGGCCGACCCAACCCCGACAGCCGACTCTTCGGACAAGTCACTTCCCGGACCCGCCGAACCCGAGCCTACGCGACCGCACCAGGCCGCTTGACAAACACAGAGGCACCCAAGGGCACCGACCTGTCCGTCCACAGCCGCGAGCACCTCGACGCCGTCGCCGCCGAGCTCAACGGCCGCCCACGCAAAACGCTCGGCTGGGAAACCCCAGCCGAGCGCCTGCATAAACTGCTCGCGGCCTGATCAACACGACCACGTGTTGCAACGACCCCTAGAAAGCGCCCGTGCGGGCCCCGGGCCTGACCTGTGTTCCTTCAGCCGGGGTGGCGGGATTTGAACCCACGACCTCTTCCTCCCGAACTACGGGCCGGGCTGTCGCTGAGGTCTGCTGGGCTGGTCAGCGGGTCGGCTAGGGCTGGTGTCGGTGGGCTGCGGTCGCGGTGGTTGCTGTACTTCGCTGCTGTACAGCACTCGCTGACCACGGCCTTAGAAGTTCGTCACCCCTATGCAGTGATCAGTCCGACGACACCTATCCCCAGCCCGCCCAGTGCGCGGAGGAGTCTCGCGATACGGGCTGTGCGCCCACCCGTTGCCGTCAACGACTGCCGTCAAGCCAGCCATCTGACGGCTTCGTGACCCGTCGGGGTCCACAGCACGATCCGAATGGATCACCGGACACTCGTCTTTCAGGAGCGGGCGCTGCTGGCGGAAATCGCGGCTATGGCTGATCGTTTGCGTGTGGAGCTGGAGGACGTGCGCGCGGAGGTGACGGAGCTTAAGAGGTCATCCCGCGGTGAGGGAAGCAAGTGAGCCACATGCGCTCCCGTCACCATCTCCTGGTAGCGGGGTGCATGTGACCGCACTGGGGAGTGTTGGCTTAGCCGAGTCGGAAGTGCTGGTTGGAGTACTCCACACAGTCCCACTGGACCAGCGCGGCGTCGTTCTGGGTGCTCTGGCCGCTGACCGACAAGCACTTACCGCTGTGCCGAGCTTCGATGGAGAAGTAGCCGCTGTCCTTCTGGACGAGCCTCCATTCCTGGTTGGTGCCGTTCACGCAGTCCCACTGGACCACCGTGGCGCCGTTTTGGACACTCGCGCCGCTGACCGACAAACACTTGCCGCTGTTCACGGCACTGACCGTGTAGTAGCCAGCGCTGGTGGCCACCAGCTTCCACTGCTGGTTGGTGCCGTTCACACAGTCCCACTGGACCGCAGCAGCACCGTTTTGGGTGCTCGCACCCGCGACCGACACGCACTTCTGGCTGTTGCGGGCCACCAGTTCTGCGGTGAACGTGGCGGCGGAGGCGGTGGGGGCCTGCACCCCTGTGATCAGAGCCGCCGACACCACAGCGGTGACGGCTAAGGCCCAGCGAGGGAACTTCATGGCGGCTCCAAGGAGTGGCATGGACTCGACGCCATCAGTGATATCGGAGACAACTGGACTCTCGGTCGACCGAGAGCTGTCCGCGATTACCGCTCTGTCTGGCCCGCCAGCGACGCTCGAAGCGGATGCGTGAGCCCGGCCGTGCACGACGGCATGACGTAGAGAGGGGCGGTCTACGTCATGCCGCGACTTCAGTTCGGCAACTTCCTGCTTGAGGCTCTGGACCTCCGCGTTCAAGGTGCGGAGCTGGTCCCGGACCTCTAGGAGTGCTTCGCTGATGGTCCCGGTGGGTTCTGCGCTCGGGGTCAGTGCTGCCGCCAGACCCTCTCGAAGCGTTCGGTGAACGATGCCCGTACCGTGTTGCGGAGCGCGCTGGGCAACGCGGTGGTCGAAGAGCTGATTTCGAAGAACGTGGCACAGATGATCAAGGTCCAGCGGGCGCGGCGGAAGCGGCCGGATCCGTGGTCGGTGGAGGAAGCCTGCTCATTCTTGGAGAACGCCCGGGCGATGCGGGACTACCTCTATGGGGCGTACGTCCTGGTCCTGGTGCTCGGCCTCCGCAAGGGGGAGGTGCTGGGCCTCACCTGGTCGGACGTGAACCTTGACGCGGGCGAGCTGCGCATTCAGCACCAGCTCCAGCGCGTACGGCGGCGGCTGCTCCACTCGGACACCGCCAAGACCGAGGCTTCTGAGGCGGTGCTTCCGCTGCCGGATATCTGCCTGGCGGCTCTCCGCCGCCGGCAGCAGGATCAGGCATCCGCGAAGACCGCGGCGGGGGAGTCGTGGACCGCTTCGGATTTCGTCTTCACCACCCGCTTCGGTACGCCCATTGAGCCGAGGAACTTCAACCGGGAGTTCAACCGACGCTGCGACCGGGCCGGGGTGCGGACGATCCGGGTGCATGACACACGTCACACCTGCGCGTCGCTGCTCGCCGCGATGGACGTGCACCCCCGGATCGCGATGCAGATCCTCCGGCACTCGGAGATCGCGGTGACGATGGAGGTCTACACCCACGTTCCGTCCGACGGGACCCGCCGGGCGCTGCGCAAGCTGGGTAAGGCGCTGGACCGCGCCAGCAAGCGGAAGCCGAAGAAGGGCGATCGGCAAGAGCCGTAGAGGTTGCTGTACTCCGGTGCTGTACAACGCAGAGGGCCACCTACCAAAACTGGTAAGTGGCCCTCTGACCTGTGTCGGGGTGGCGGGATTTGAACTCACGACCTCTTCGTCCCGAACGAGGTCCGGGCGCCGATCGGGTCTGCATGGATGACGTTTGTGCTGGTCAGAGGATTGGCTCTGACGGGTGTGCCGTGGTGTCGCGGGGCCTCCGGGAGCGGGTCGGCTCCCAGATGGCTCCCAGGCACCTCAGGTCAGCACGCGCATGGCGAGCACGGACCCGTCAGAGTCCACCGACACGGGACCTTGCCACTTGCCGTCCCACCTGTCGACGGGCCAACTGGCTCGTCGGGCATGGACCTCACGGCGGTACTGCTCCACTTGGCCAGCTTCAAGGTGGCGGAAGAGGTCCTCCGCGACCCCGGAGAACGCCTCCACACGTGTTCTGTTCAAGCGGAAGACGTGGTCTGTGCCGACGAACCGGATACCTAGGAGCCTCTGTCGTGCGTCCTGGACACTGCCTGTGGCCGCGTGAGCGAAGCCGGTGAAGTGACGCACCCCTTGCCTCTTGGTCAGGTACTGGACGGTTGCCTCGCCGTCGCCGGCGAAGGCGGTCAGCCCAGCGGCGGCTGTGCGGGCGAGGACGTGCCGGAACCACTCGTAGCGTTCTGGCGTGACATGGAAGCCAGGCTCAGGTTGAGGTTGCCTGCCTCCCTCGGCCAGCGGCTGGATCCCCGGATAGAAGTTCTCGTCCTCGATGAAGTGGTCCAGATTCCTGTCGGCGGAGCCTGCAGAGCTGCTTAACCAGCCGCCCTTTCCATCGAAATGCAGGGCGTGGACAGTGAGAGGACCCTCCACGGGCAGCTCGGTACTGAATACCAGGCTCGGCGTCTCGTTCCATGATCCGATGTGCACCGCCTCTACGTGTGCTGAGGCAGATGCGAGCTGATCGTACGAGGCCGCGGCGTTGCTGTGGTTGCCCTTGGACTCGATCGTGAAGACCCGTGACGGCTCTCCAGGCTTCCAGACCTCGGCGAAGAACCTCGGACGATACCGGTAGCCCGATCGAGGTCCCTTGTCTCTGCTGGTCAGGGCCCAGCCCGCCCGTAGGGCCGTATCGGCCGGGACGATTGAAACGACGTGACGCGGATAGCGGCGGCTCAGGACCTGCTTGGCGAGGGCCAGAGAAAAGCCGATCCCGAGTTCCCCTGACTGGAGTGCCTTGTAATAGTCGGCCGTTTCGCGGCCCTCGGCCGAGAGCTTCATGTAGGTGTCCGAGCCACCGGTCAGGGCTTGGCTGTATTTCAGGCTTCCCCAGTGCTCGGCGAGTCCGCGACCTGCACCTCGCCGAGCGAGAGCGATTGCCCGACCGAGCGTGTGAAGCACATCCCAGGGGGCCAGACGGAGGGAACCGACTTCCACCGCGGGTATGACCTGGAGCTTCGGCTTGCGTCGCAGAGCGTCGAGTTCCTTCTCCTTCCTCTTCTCGTCATCCTCGGCGCCTGCCGCGTCCACACTGCCGACCAGTGCCATGGTTGAGTGGGTTGCGACGTTCGATGGCTGCGAAAGCTCCGTCAGTACATCTGCTGCGGGCTTCAACTTGCTTCCCCCTTACGAATCGCACGAGTGGTACAGGTCGACGCGGTGCTTTAGCGGGATTGTGTTCTTAGGTCTGGGAGTCAGCGAGGTCGTTCAGGACCGCATTGACTACTGGCCAGCACATGTCCAGCGTGTCGCGGTCCGGAGTATGGGCTTGGCGTATTTCTGCGCGCGGGTGGACGAAGTTGCGGTATTTGCGAAGCTCGTGGCAAAACCGCTGGACGTCGGCACCGATCCAGCCGGCGTCATGACAGGTTTTGATCAAGGTGTCGAGGTTCACGTTGTCCGGGGAGGTCCTGCCGAGCAGCGACGCGTTGCGCTCCTGGACCACGTGGACCAGGACGCCTTCGAGGAGGCTGCCGAGCATGATGATGGCGGCCACGTGAGCGCCGTTCGCGTAGCAGGTGCGCGCCTCGTCCAGTCGGTGCTGAAGGAGGTCGGCCATCTTCCGATCTCCGATGAGGTCGGTCATGGCTGCTTTGAGCTCGACGGGGCCTTGGCTGCCTGGGTGGGCGAGAGACGGATCGCAGGCGACGATGCGGGGGCGGCCGCCGGGGTTCTCCAGACGTGCCCCCTCGTGGACGAGGAAGGCGTTGACGGCAGAGATGACAGCCGGAAGCTGGTTGGGTTCGTCGAAGTATTCTCGTGGGTCGGCGAGCCGGAGCAGTACCTTTTCCAGCTCAGTGGGCTCCTCTCGGCGCTCGGTCAGCCGGGCAAGCGTCCACTCCCTGCGATACCCACCGTCGTATTCCGGCACCTGCTGCCAGCCGGCATGTTCCAGGAATCGCGCGATCTCGAACCCCTTGCGGTAGTAGAGGTGCTCATCGCCGCAGATGACGCGGGCCAACTCCTCCAGGGTGTTGGCGTCCAAAATGCCGAGTGGGGACTGCAGGGTCATACCGGTCCTTTCGTCCTGTCGTCTTCGGTGTCGTCGTCTGCCATGCCGAGGGCAGCGAGCGGATCGGTCGTGTCCGGGCCATCGGGGGATTCCGTTGGGTCCTCGGCCAGTTCCTCGTTGGCGGAGAGGTCGAGCGGGGTCCACTGCATGCGGGCGGATGCGGAGTTCGAGTGCGACGCGCCGTCGGTGCCGCCGAACGTTGCTGGACGGATGCCCAGTCGGTTCAGCTCATCCCACAGCCCATCCAGTGCTTCGTCAGGGTCGAATCGGAACTCGCTCTCGCGGACACGCCAGAAGGTCCAGCCCACCCTCTGGAGTTCGCGCTCACGCCGCTGGTCATGCTGGATCTGTTCGGGCGTCGAGTGATACCGGTCGCCGTCGCACTCCACGGCCAGGCGCCCGCGTGCGCCTACGACGACGAGGTCAATGCGTTTGTTCCCCGCGGGGTACTGCGGGATGACGTGATATCCGCGATCCTTCAGACGCAGGTATACGTGCTGCTCGAAGAGTGATTCGAACGGCTTCTGCGGGACGTCACTCGATACTTCCCCGATGTCGTCGGCCTCTGCCAGCGCGGCAGGGGGGTTTTCCATGTAGGCAAGGAGGTTGAGACGCAGGTCTTCCTTCTTGAGGCGGCCCGGCGGAACCGAGTAGAAGAGTCGCATCTGGTCCTGGGCTCGGGAGGCAGCGACGTTGTACGCCTGCCGTTCGCTGCGTGCGCCCCCCGCGATGCGCGGCGGGTCGGCGGCGACCATCGACAGCAGGATGACGTGCCGCTCGTCTCCCTGGAACGACGCGGGGTTCCCCACACGGATCTGGTGGCGCTCACGCAGCGGAGCCGGAATACGTTCGTTGATCAGATGTTCCAGGAGTTTGACCTGGCCGACCGGTCCTTGGAGGGTGATGACCCCCATGGTCTTGTCCCGGTAGGCGGGATCCTCCACGAGCTGGGCCAGGCAGTCGACGATTGCCTCGGCTTCCTTCGGATTGCGGAGTCGGCTGTCGCGTCCCTGGGTGACGGCTCCCTCGACGAAGTGCGTCACGAGGGGATCGAGGCGCTCACCGCCGTACTGGCGCAGCGGCTGTAGCTTGTTGTTGTAGAAGGTCTGGGAGGACCAGCCGATGATCTCGGGCATGCACCGGAAGTGTTCCTCCAGCCGGATCACCTTCGGGAAGAAGGTGGACAACAGCTCGTAGAGGTTGGTGGCTGGGGTGTAGAGCTGGCGCAGCATGGGCGGCATGTCCGGCAGATGGGAGATGAGCCGGTCCTGGATGGCCTGCAGACGGCCCATGCCGCTGACCGGGGGTGCGCACTGCTTGTCGTCCCCGACGACAATCACACGGGGAGCGAGCCACAGCAGGAACAGCGCGTCCATGCCTGCCTGACTGGCTTCGTCCACGATGACCACGTCGAATGCGTCTCGCTTGGGCAGCACCGTCTCGGCGACCTGCGAGATGGGCATGACCCATGCAGGTACCGCTCCTTGCGCCACCCTCATGGAGTCGTTGGCCGCGGAACGGAAGCGGCCTGCATTGCGGCCTTTGCCCTTACCGTACGAGGCCATGTGGTTGCGGTACGCCTGGAGTGCGGAACGCTGCTCCTGCGTCATGCGCTGCAGACAGTGCAGTCGCCCCCAGGTGGCGGCGAGCTCACCTGTCAGACTCTCCAGATTCCTTTCGCACTGAGCTAGTTCGCCTTCAAGCTGACGCTCGCGTCCCGGTGTGCGCTGGCGACGCACGAACGCGGAGGCCCGTGCCCAGGCCCACGCCTCGGCCAGTGAACCGAGCCGCACCTCCCATGCGGGATCGCCGGGGTCCTCCGTCAGCCGGTCGGCGAGTAAGGGGTGCGCCCTGCGCACGCTGTCCAGAAGTACGCCGCACCGGCGTCGGCGGTGCTCACGCTGATGAGCCTCCCGCAATGCCTCGAGTTCCTTGGCGTAGCGGTCGATGTCCTGCTCCCGGACGGCCTGGGCAGCCGCCAGCGCTTCGGCCGCGGGATGGGAACTCTCCACCGGCGCGCGGAGTTGCTCCTCCCATGCCGCCAGCCGAGCCGTGGCCTCGTCCGCCGCCCGCCGACCGGAGAGAGCAGTCAGCGCGCTGGTGAAGTCTTGCCACGCGGACCGAGAGGTGAGAGCGATGTGCAGGCCGTGGCGTACGAGCAGTTCATCGATGCGTTCGCGTACGGCTCCAAACGCATTGATGTGCTCCAGGCGCGCGTATGACTCGCTCAGGGAAGCCAGACGGAGGTCCACCGGCCCTTCGGCTATTGGGACTCCCGCCTGTGCCCATCGCTCCGCGAGCGTGGCAACCACCGAGTGAGCGCGCAGGTGGACGAGGACAGTGTCGAGATCCTCCAACGTTTGCGGAGGATGACCGTTCACGGTGCACGCGTCGAGGATCTCCTGAGCGGCCTTCTGTACCTTCGGGGCACGGAAGCTGCCGCGGACACGCAACTTGCCACCGGAGGCGAGATGATCGCGCAGCGCAGAGCCTGTCGTGAGCATCGCATCGGCCCGCTCGGCGGAGAGCTGCTCGGGCACGATGACACGGTTCATCTCCTGCTCGTCCACCTGCTGGGAGACGGCAGCGAGCTCACCGGCGAGCCCGGAAACGCGACGCCACAGGGTGAGGTTGTCGCGGGAGAGCTGGTCTGTAAGGGCCTTGGTGGTCCACTTGTCGGCGTCCCACTGCCTGGCCGACGGTGGCAGACCCAGGTGGTGCAGAGTCGTCCGGCATTCACCTGCGAGCATGGTCAGCTCATCAGTTACGGAAGCGTCGAGTCGGGCAAGGTCGTCGCGGATGGCAGCCGCTTCGCGAGACAGGCCGTCATCGGCGACGCGGCCGACTGCGAGGGCCTCGGCCAGCTCCTCGGGGGAGGGGAGGGTGTCCGGATTCGGCAGAGTGCCACCCGCACGTGGCTCAGCCGCGCCGTCGCGTAGCAGGCTCAACAGCTCCGCCGCCTGTGCGGGGGACAGCGGGGGAACGGAGGAGTCCGGCCCATCTGGAATCAGGCCGATCCAGGAATGACGCTCGGCGTGGTCTCGGACGCGCTGCACGATGGCCGCGAGGACACCGCCATATCCGGGGGCGATCTCCCGGTGCTGGCGGACCTCCGCTTCTCGTAGCGCGATGACCTGCTCAGTGAGCGTGGCGATCCTCCCCCGCACCTCTTCCCGGCGTGCGGAAAGCCGACGGATATCGTCCCTCAGCTGCTCGGGGTCACTGGTGGCGACCTGATCGGTCAAAGCGTTGATCGTGCGTTCCCGTTCGTCCGCCCCGTCCTGCCGCGCGGAGCTGAGAAGGAGGACGCACAGGTCCCGCACTGCGGGCGGAAGCTTGTCTCGCAGGACCGTCAGGGCTTGGTCGCGGGCGCTGGTCACCAGGACCCTCTGCCCCTGGGCGAGCAGCGCGGAGACCAGGTTGGCGATGGTGTGTGTTTTGCCGGTACCGGGCGGACCCTGCACCACCACGCCCGTGTCGTGCTCCAGCCGCCGCAGCACACTCCGCTGCCGCTCGTTGGTCTTTCCCGGGAAGAGCGGGTCGTCTCCGAACAGGGGCGGGATGTCGTGACCGTCCCAGTTCGTGCGCTCCTCAGGATTCAGAGGTAGTACGAGTTGTGCGAGCCCCAGCGGCGCGTGCGCCTCGGAGGCCACGCTGTCCGCGATTCGGTCGTAGAAGCTCAGCAGGGCGTTGCGGTCCCGTGGGCGCAACACCAGGGCCGGGGCGTAGGTGAGCCGTGTGCCTACCTCCGGCTCGCGCGGCGGCTGCCACTCGGCGCTGAACGCCACCGGACGCTGCAGTACCCGCTCCTGCCACTGGGCCAACTGCTCCAGGGCTTCCGAGCCGAGCAGGTGGAGCGACTGGGCCGCGATCTCCTCCGCGAGCGCGGCCGAGCGCTCGGGAGCCCAGCCATCGTCGGTATCGAGGAACGCCTGGTCCTCCAGCCGTACTGCTCCGCCGGCCACGAGCCGGACCGTGACCCGGGCGGTCTTGCGGTCCACCGAGGTCTCTACCCGGTGAGTGAGCAGATGACGGTGGACGGTGTCGCCGCGCGGATCCCCCAACGTCAAGAGGCCGGTCGCCAGGACGAGTTCAAGCTGGTCATCCTGCTGTGTCAGCTTCTGGTGCCAGTGATAGACCTGTTCGTACAGCTCCCGAAGCGCTCGCTCTGCACGCTCCCGCTCCGCCCAGCGACGCCAGCGATCGAGCCATGGGCCGTAGGCCCGGAGCACTTCGGCCGCGTCTTCTCGGCGGACAGTGTGGTCCTCCGCCTCCTCCCACCACTGACGGCCGTCCGCGGCCCGCACCAGCTCTCGCCCTGGTCCCTCGACCGCGAGTGGCGGATCACCACTATCCGCATCCTGGCAATCCTCCGCGGCCACCCATCCATCGAGCATGTCGGGTAGGGGTGGCGGTGCTGTTTGCGGCACATGGTCGAGTGCGAGCAGCAGACCACCCTCGTCCTGGTCAGACGGGCGGCGTACGGAGGCAGGCAAGTTGGCCAGCCACAGACGCTCCCGCGATCGTCGGTCGTCGCGCAGGCGGTTGTGGCTGCTTTGCACGACCTCTTTGAGGAAGCTGATCAGACCTGTGGTCTGCCCAATGACGTCAGAGTCGCTCGCAGCACGTCGCGGCACCTTCACCCGTCTCCCCTCGGCTGGTGGCGAACTTTTCAGAATGGAGTGCGAGACAGGGTGGGACAATGCATTTCAGGAGAATGGCGTGATCTATGCGCTGTGCAGGCCGGATCGGCGTGGTGGCACGAGGTAGATCTCCCGCCAGCGCTCACGCAGTGGTCGGAGAGAGCCACACCGCAAGATGGCTGGTAGCGGGATTTGACCCCACGACGTTTTCATCCCGCATGAGGTTCGGGCGTGATCGACACTGACCTGCTGTTATTTTGCCTGGTTAGACGGTCTGGTTGCGGTGGTCTGGGGAGAGGGCGTGCGTCTAGCGATCACGAAGTCCGCTGCATCTCCATCTCTCCGGCAGCGTCATGCCGCGGCCGCTCGTCCATACCGTCCTGTGCCTCGCCCAGTGCTGTGATCCGTGGCTACGCGGCGCCTGCTGTCGGTGGCGGCAGCCGCAGTGCTCACCGTGAAAACTCGTGGAATCACGTGCTCGGTCGTGCCAGGCTGGGCGGCGTCGAAGGGGTGTAGCTCAGAGGCCAGAGCGCCGGTCTCCAAAACCGGATGTCGCAGGTTCGACTCCTGTCACCCCTGCCATCGCTACTTGTGCGGGGGCGTGGGCCAGGGTGTTCCGTTCGCGGCAGCGTCGAGGAGGTCGCCGAGGCGGAGCCATGCCGTGGGCCCCGCATAGCTGGCCGGGCTTGTAGCAAACCGTTGCCATGCTTCGGCGTTGTCGCTAAGGGCGGTGCGCACGACCGAGGTGACCGCTGGGTGCGCTGCCTGGCCGCGGGGGCCTCTGGCTTTGAGGGCGGTCCAGGCGGGCAAGGCGCGGGTCAGGTCGGCGTCGGTGGTGGGCAGGCTCAGCACGGCGCTCACCCACGCCTCTCGGAGGTTCGGGCCACCGCCCAGGCGTCGGCGGAGGTTCTGAGTGAGGTCCCGCAGTGCGCCCTGCGGGTCTGAGTGGCGGTTCAGCACGGCGGCGAAGGACACGTCGCGGCGGTAGACACGGGACGCGAAGGACAGCAGGGCCTTTTCCACGAGGGCGTCGTTGCCTTGGTGCCGTCGCACGTAGTCATCGAGGACAGCGTCCGGGGCGCCCGCGAGGTCGCGTACAGTGACCTGGTCCGGCTTGCCGAGGGACGCGGTGCGCGCCGGGCCAGGGTCCGGGAGCGGTTCGGCGGTCATCCGCTCGATGGTGTCGAGGAGTTCACGCGCCTGCTGGACGTCCGAGTCCAGTCCGTACCTGCCGTAGTCCCGGCGCCCGGCCAGCGCTCGTTTTGCCTCCCGACAGATCAGGCGAGCCCTCTCCTTCACCTCCGGGGTCACCACTGGCAGGTGCTGCAGCAGGTCGCGCACCCAGCGCAGATCCTTCGCCGAGCGAACCGGGGCCTTTGGGTCGGATTCCCACAGCATCAGAGCCACGGCCGCATGTTCGGCGAACTTCTGGGCCAGGGAAGCCAACTGGTCTTCTGAAGCTCGCCAAGAGTGAGGGCGCCCGTACTGCTGTGCCTGGTCGGGGTTGAGGATGTAACGCCACGTGCCGTCTGCCGCAAGTTCGGCGTGGGATATGGCAGCCCGGCAGCCGTAACGCAGGCCGTACTTGTCATCCGACAGGAGTTGGTCGATGCCCTTGCGCTGCTGGGGGCGGACCTCCGCCAGGTCACTCGCGAAGCGCTCCCTTACCTCTTGTTCCGTTGCCCCGTCCCGGCGCATGCGGCACATCCGGGTGATGAGTACGGAGTGCGGGAAGGACGCGAGGTCGTCCTGGGCGATTTCCTCAAGGAGTCCTGGCTCAACGTCCCAGGGGATGCTGCCCAGCAGATGTTCTCGGACGACGTGTCCGGCATCGTTGTCGTCCGACCAGTCGACGAGTAGCCGGTGGTGTTCGGTATGCGTGGCCACCACCTGCTTCCACATGGTGCGCCAGGCCCGCTCGGCGGCTTTCCACCTCTCCAGCCACGTCGACGTGTCCTCCTCGCCCCTCTCATCGGGAACAGGGAAGGATGGCAGCAGATCGACAGCCGCAGTGATGACGCTGCTGTGCAGTCGATGCTGTCGCAGTACCAGTTGGGCATCCGTCGGAATGCCGAGCAGGTCCACCGTCATGGCTTGCTGGCCGGGCCCCCGCTCGCGCAGCGCCTCGGCGATGGCGTCAGCCAGGATGCCGCTCGCCTGCGCCGAACCGAGGCGGCCGAGCTGGACGGCGGTGCAGCGCCTCAGCGACTCGTTCCGCAACTGCGGTGTGCAGGAGGAGCGCGAGAGAGCCATCAGTGCCAGATCCATGGACGGTGCGTATAGCGGATCTGACTTCGGCGGCTTCCGGACCAGGTCGCTGTCGACGGCGGCCTCCAGCAGCCACAATGGAGCAGAGTCGCCGTAAGGGCCGCGTAACAGCGCTTCCAACAACTCCCGTCGCTCCAGCCCCTCCTCCATCGACCGAGCCTGCTCGGCGGCCATCCGCGAGGGCGGGTCATCTGCGGCGCTGTCCACGACGAGCGCGCACAGGAAGTTCAAGGGAAGACTGGGGGTGGCTCCACCGCTGTCCATGAGGCTCCGATTCGTGTTGGGGGACTTGCTTGAGCGTTCGTCCGAGTCCCTGTGTGGGCGGCTCACCGATTCCTGATTGAGCCGAGGGCCACTCCCGCCCTTCGGGGTGCAGAGCGTCCACCCATGGTGCCGTAGGACACTGACAACAACGTCGTTTACGGTCGATGCCAGCCGTATCGGGATCACTGCCCTGAATGCGCCCGCTGACACGCCTGCCGATGCGAGTTCCGATTGCCCGGCGAGCTGGTGGGGAGCTGGCGCCTCCTTGCCGGCTGCGGGACCTTAAGCCCGGGGCGGAACGGGAGCCGTTTGGGAGCTGGCCTGTCTAGTTCGGCGACTCTGCGAGAGATGCCTGTAATCCCGGCTACCCGCGCCAGCGCAACGCGCCGCGCCGGGTCAGGCGGCGATCGGGGCCTGCATTCTCAGCTCAGGTCCGTCACCAGAAGGTCGAGGGTTGCTTCCTCGTGAAGGGCGATGCCCAGCCCGGTCATGGCAGGCGCCAGACCCGGATCCCAGCTCGCGGCGACGGGCTCGCCGGCGAGTGGAAGCTGGGGAACGCCCTGGGCCTGGGTTCTGGCGGCAAGCTGCTCGTAGTCCTCGGCGCTCAGCCGCCACGGGCGTGCGTCATAGCGGCGGATGATCCGGTTGGCCAATGCGATCCCAGGCCAGTCGAAGTCACCGTGATAGGCGAAGTGACAACCGCTGGCAGCCAGAGCATCCAGGAGGGTGAGAACCGCCGTCGCGGCACTGCCGGACGTGCAGACGAGTGGCTGAGAGCAGGCCGCGTCAGCGGCGGCTTCCACGACGCGTGGGTTTTCACAGATGCGGACCATGGTGCCGGATGGCAACGTCAGGTGCAGGACATGCAAGTCACGCAAGGTGAGGTGGGTCTCCGCGTGATGCAGCGCTCTCTCGCGCAGCGCCCGTTCTCGCCAGCCATCACCGAGTGGCCGTAGACCGTAGGCGAGCACGGTACTGGAGACTTCGTCCGGAGTGACGGCCGCCAGTCGCCAGAGCGCGCGCCGTCCAGCCGCGTTATCGGGGAGTTCGGAGTCATGGGCGAGAGCGATGCCGCGTTGGACGAGTCGGGCAAGCCAGGTCCCGTCGTCCAGACCATGGGCCGACCCGGTCACTTCGGCGGCAAGCTCTCCCCGGCCGCGTATGCCTGACCTGCCAGGCCCCAGAAGCAGCGCCAGTACCTGCACGGCTTGCTGGAGGGTTCGGACCGCGGCCTCCGGTGTGATTCCTCTGGGTATCCCCACGCGTCGGAGGCCGTCGTACCACTGGCGAGCCCACGCCTCCGTCTTCAAGGGAGACGCCTCCAGCGAATCGGTGACTGAGGACCACACCATCTCGCGCCGAGCGACGGCGCCCGCCCGGATGGCCTGCCGGTCGGTGAGCGGTGGCCCAATCGCCTGGAGGGTCTCGACCAGCCCGAGTCCTGCGGCTGAGGCACGCAGGCGTGAATCCAACGCGTCGAGTCGTATCGTCACCGTGTCGCTGGTGAAAGCCTTACCCAAGAGCTGGGACAGGGCTGTTCTCTCCTGAGCGTCGATCTTGTTGATTCTCAGTGAACCAGTGGCTTGCAGACCGTTGCTCTCCAGACGCTTACGGACCGCTTCCCACAGACGGTCCAGGCCGGGCCGGGTGAGCCAGTCCCGCGTTTCGGTCGGCAGCGTGCTCATACGGACACCAGGCGCCGATGGCTGCCGTTCCAGGTGTAGTGCAGCGTGGCTACGCCGCGTACGTGCGGATCGCGCAGGCACTCGTAGATGTGCAGGGAAGGGACCTCGGGCCAGTTGCCCATGAGCCGTTCGCTGGTGAGGACGAAGTCGAGATCGAGATCGACGAGGAGCCGCCCCAGACGTCCATGGGTGGGCTCGTCGACCTTGGCGAAGGCATCGTCGAGAAGGATCAGGCGTGGTGCGTTCGGCGCCGCTTCGCCGAGGGTGGTGAAGTGCGCGGCGGCCGCGGCGAACAGTACGAGGTAGGAGAGCACGCGCTGCTCGCCCTGGCTGAGCCCGGTGCGGCCGGTGAGCCTGCGCTTGCGGTTCGGGGCGGCGTCCTCGACGACGAAGGTGTGGAAGCGGAACCAGTCCCGGTAGTCCAGGGCGGTGCGCAGGTGGGCGGCATAGCCGGCTGAGGGGTCGGCCCTGCGCGCGTCTTCGATACGGCGTTGCAGCACCTCACGGAGTTGCTCGGTCTGCTCGCGCGTCCGCAGTCCGGAGGGGCTGCGGAGGAGCTCGACGGCGGCTCGTACATCGGCGTCGACGTCTTCGTCCAGCTTCCACTGCAGCTCAACGCCGAGACCGTGTGACGTACGAACCGTCTTCAGCGTGCTGTTGAGAGCAGCGACCAGATTGGCGGCGGTGATGACCTGCGCCGACAGATGGTCACCGAGTTCGCCGGCGAGGAAGCGCTGAAAGACTTCGCGTTCACGCTCGGTGAGTCGGCCCCGGGCCTCGGCGGCCTGCTCGGCGATGCGTTCGCCGATCTGGGCGACATCCTGGGGTCCGTGGTCGTCGAGCAGTCGGCAGACCTTGATCCCGTCCAGCTCTTCGAGTTGCGCGTCGTAGCCGCCCGCGAGTTGGTCACGAAGTTCGGTGTGCCGGTTGAGCAGCGCACTGTCCGACACGTCGTGCTTCGGCTGGTCAAGACCACCCTTCACGGCTTCAGCGAGGTCACGCAGCGCTCGTATGCGACTCCGGATATCGGCCAAGGGCTCGTCCCCGTGCCGCTCCGGCAACTCCGAACGGTCCAAGCCCGCGCCGCTCAGCACTTCCGGCCGGGACAGTGCCTTGCGCAGCGCGTTCCCGGCCGTGATCACCGCGGTCTCCTGCGTGCGCAGCTCCACGCGGCGGCTTTCTTCCTTCTCCTCGGCGCGGACCCTCTCATCGTGGAGCTCTCCCAGCGCCCTCTGCGCCTCTGGTACGGAGCGAACCGCAGACGCGATGCGCCCCTTCGTCTCCGCCTCACGCGCCAGGATCTCGTCCTCGGCGCTCCCGACGGCCTCTTCGAGCGTACGGAGGGCCTGACGAGCGGGCCGCAGCTCATCGAGACGAAGTTGGTAGTCCTGCTCGGCTTCCAGGCGGTCATCACAAGCCCGGCCATAGCCCTCGTGCTCCGCCACGCTGCTGCTCAGGTCTCGGACCGTGCTCTGGATTGCCCTCTGCACGTGCTTGATGCCGCCTTGCAAGCCAGCCAGTGCCGTCCGTACTCGTGACAGGGCATCAGGGTCGGTCGGGAGATCATTGGCTGTCGCGGTAGCCTCGGCTTCGGCACGGTCGGCTACAGCCGTGCTGCGGATCTCTTCGGCCTCGCGCGTGGCGCTGACCACCTTCCCGGCAAGGACTTGTACGACGGTCTCGGCGTCCTTGATCTGGGACCACGCGTGGGCCAAATGCCGTGCCTGTGGGAACACCCGCATCCCCGAAGCCAGGCCACGTCGCCACGCGTCGATCTCTGCCAGACCGTGGTGCTCGATGGTGAGCCGCTGCTCCACCTCGGCCAACGCCTGCTCCAGCTCTGCCAGCTTCCGGCGCCGGGTCTCGGCACGAACGGCAGCACCGACGTATTCCGCCTCGTCCTTCATGTGCCGGCCGCGGAGAGCGCCGAGGCGCCAACTGCCGTCGTAGTACACGGCACTGGCCGCCGTGGTCTCCTCGGACGACGAGAGCGCGATGGTGCGCAGGATGCGCTCCACCTGTTCGATGGTGACGACACTCTCGGGATATGAGACGGCACGCAGTGCGTTGCCCAGCGTTGCACCGTTCCCCGCTGACTGCCCGGGCACGAACAGGGTGTCGCGCGTAAGCGGATCGAGAACGACGCCGTCCGCGGTGACCCAGGAGTCCAGGATGCCGCTCGCTTCCAAGGCCGCTTCCAAGCCCGCTCGCTCGGCTGAGGCCAGTCCATCGGCGAAGTCCACCAGGCGGAAGAACGGCTCCCCTGTGCCGGGTGCTCGTTCTGTTCCACGGTGGTACGGGACGGGAGGCTCCGGGTCCGTGCGTCGTTCCCATTCCTCTTGCAGCCCGACAAGCCGATCGCGCTCCTCAGAGAGGAGGCTCACCCTCAGCGCAAGAGCGTCCCGCCGCTCGGCCAGAACCTCGCCGTAAGGATCCAGCACGGCGTGAGCGACCTGCTGCGCCTCCACGTCGATCCCCGCGTGCAGAACTTGTTCGGCGAATGACGCGTCCGATGACGTCTCAAGCTCGACCGTGCCCCGGAGAGGCGTCAGCGAAGGGCACTCCGGTCCGATGGCGAGGGACATCCGCGATGCCCACTCGGCAACCTCCTGGGCGTACGCACCACTCTCTTCGACAGCATTCGCACGGTGATTCGTGAGTTGGCTGGCCGCTTCCTCGGCTTCGCCCTCAAGCCGCTCCCGTTTGGTATCCGCAGCGGCCGCGGCTGCCTGGGATGCGCGGGCTTTGGCGGCGAGGCCGTCCACTTCCTGCACCATCCGCAGCCGATGCTTCACCACCGACTGCGAACCTTCCAACTGCCCATGCCATGCGTCCAACGTGGCCCGGGTGGAGGTCACATCAGGAACGGTCACGCTGCGATGCCGTACGATCTGTGGTTCTTCGGCAGGGCTGAGGACCTCCACCTCGGTCGGCCCGCCCAGACTCGTGTGGTGCAGGGGGACCGCTTCGCCGAGGTGCCCCGACGGCAGCCCTGCCTTCTCCGCCGTGGTCAACAGCTCCCGGTGCTCTGCCGCGAGCTCGCCGATCCGGTTCCCGAGGCGCTGGGTCCCTTCGGCCAACCGGTCCGCCGCGTACTCCTCAGCACGATGTGCGCTGAGCACGGAGGCAAAGGACGTCTCGGCGGCAGTACCCAAGGCAGCCACAGTGTTGCGCCGTTCGGACAGCTCGGCCAGGCTGCGGTACTTGTCACTCGCCTGAAGAGCTTCGAGCTCCGTCTGCGCCCTTTCCCGCTCCCGTCGTAGATCCCGTAGTCGGGTATTGGCCTCTGCTTCCCGGATCCTCAGATCGTTCGTCGCCTTGGCGGCGTCGCCCGCTTTCCGGCGCTGCTGAGCAAGCGCATCCAGCTCCTTGCTGACTCCGTCGGACACCCGGCGGAGGACACCGGCCAGGTAGCCGCGGTAACTGGTGAGGAAGGTGCGAAGCGCCGTGTCGGTTCGTTCCAGCCGACCGAGCTCATCGCGTACGGCATCCAGATCATGGAGGTTACGCGCTACCTTCTCCACGACCTCTTCCTCCAGCCCCGGCAGGGTCTCGCTGAGCAGAGATACGAGCCCACCGGACTCGATGCGGTCGCCGACGGTGGGACGGCGCAGCCGGTGGAGGAGCTGAGTCAGGTTGCGATAACGAGTGGTGTCGGTGATACCGAAGAGCTCACGGGCCACGCGGGACCGGTGCTGGACGGCCCTCTCCGTCACATTGTCCGGGCCGATTTTCTCCTTGAGCTTCTCGACCGGCAGGGGTTTCCCTTCCTCGACGAGGTGGAGATCCTCCCCGATACGGAGCGGCGTGACGAAGAAGGCCGGGATTGCCTTCTTGGTCGACTTCGATGCCCGAATCGCTGCACCGAGAGTGAGGTACCGGTCGCCTCCGTCGACCGTTGTCATACGGAACTCGACCCAGAGGTACCCCAGGCGATTCGTCTGCTCGAAGCCGTCCAGCATCAGCCAGACGAGCGTGGTCCGACCGGTACCGGTGGCGTCCAGGGCCCGGGAATCGCCGTCCAGCAGATACGGCAGCAGCATCTCCAGCGCCTTGGACTTGCCCGCGCCGTTCTTGCCGCGCAGAAGCAGCCGCCCGTCACCGAACGAGAATTCTTGCTCGTCGTACTGCCAGACGTTGCGAATCCCCGCTCGGTGCAACCGGAAACGGTGAGACGAGGAAGGTACGGAACGCTGCAGGGGGATGGGTGCGCTCGTATCAGAGCTCATAGCGGCAGCTCCTGCTGTACGTCGGTCTCGGGGCGTCCCCGGGCAGCTTTGCGAACGGTGACCTGAGTGGCGTAACGGGCGGCAGCGGCGAGAAGAACCAGGCCGGTTTCCTCCTCGCGCGTCCCTGTGACGTCCGTGACAGAACGATCTTCTGGGACCCTTTCGTCGTATCCCTCGGGCAAGCCCTGTCCCTGAGAGCGGAGTCGGCTGACGCGGGCCACGAGCCGCATGCGCGACAGCAAGTCCAGTACGGCGTCGCGCAGGGCGGTCTGGTCCTCCAGGTATCCGCGCTGCCAGTTGCTCCGCCGTCCGTACTCCTCGACGAGTTCAGCCAGCAGCTCGTCCACCATCCCGTCGGGAACGGCGACACCGATCACCAATCGGCCCCCCGTCGCCGGATGTCCCGGACTGTCGGGCCGCAGGCGCTCCACCAACTGCTCCAGCAAGAGCAGCGCGGCCTGCGCGACGGTTCCGGTGCCGGGGAGGTGCACATCGGTCACTTCCTCCTCGGCGTCGACCAGCACCACCCCCTCAGCCCGGATCTCGGCCTCCAGACCCAGAAGTTCGGAGAACGCCTGGGCTTCCCTGCGCTGCCGGGTACGCAGCCAGTCACGCTCGGCGTCCGTCAGATCGTCGAGGTACACGGCCGGCGTCTCCACCAGCATTCGGCGGACGTACGTGCGAGGACCGCCGAAGCCGGGGTCCGCTGCTCTCCGTACCAGGTCAGTACCGTCCCGGCTTTGCGCGAGGGGACCGGCGACGACAGCGCGGGCGATCTCTCGGTCGATAGTGATCAGCGCTTCGCCGCCGTCCTCCTGAGTGACCGCGTTGACGCTGCCTTCGGTTTGGATGAGCACGCCCCAGTCGACCAACTGGCGCAGCGCTGCGGCCAGAGTCCGCTTCTCCGCCGCCCGGCCCGTGCCCTCCAGCTCAACGCCGGCGTCGGCTGCCGCGGCTTTGATGTCGGCGACCAATCGTGACAGCAGCAGTTGCTCCGGAGCTGTCACCAGGACCGACAGAGCCAAGGCCAAGCAGGCGTAGGTGCGTGGGGTGAAGGGCGTGCCGGTGGAACGCTCCAGCCGGTGTCCCGCGCCGGCGCCCAACCCAGCTTTGAACAGCCGAGCATAGGAGGTGTCGACGAGGAGCTGGTAGCCGAGGACCTGCTGGAATCGCTTCGCCAGCCAGTCGGCATGCCTGCGGATCAGTGGAAACAGATCGGAGTGTGGCCCGGCCGCTGTCACCAGCGGGTGAACGAGCAGCAGTCTGGCGGCACTTCGGCGCTCGGCTGCAAGGGCGACATCATGGGCTGAGGGAAGGGTCACGACACGCTCACCCCGGCCTCTTGGCCTTCCTTGGCAGTGGAGCTCTCGACGCTCAGCTCCAGATCGTCCAGGAGAAGCTCGCCGTCGACCGAGTGCAGCACCGTGTCCGCACCGGCTATGCGTCGCACCGTGAGACGGATCCCAAGTTCAGCATCCTCGCTCTGCGCCGCGTCCAGGGCGAAGCTGCCGCCGACCTGGTCCGTTCCAGGGCCCTGGTTCCGCCGCAACTGAGCGTTGCCCAATGCCGTTGCCAGGAGTTCGAGTAACAAGGCAAGGGCGGCAGAGGTGAGCCGGACCTGAGCGAAGCGCCCGGAAGCACTGCGCAGCTCCTCTGAGGCAGCTCGTCTGGCCGCGGCTCGGTCGCGTGCGGCCTGCTGGAGCCGTCGCTTTTGCTGGGAATGGTCCTCCACGGCCGATGCCCGGCCCCGCTGGGCTCGGTTGCCCCGCTCGCGGAGTGCTACCGGAACCTCCACCACGGGCCCGGTCCACCAGCTCGTGTATGCGGGCACCGCCTCGTCCGTGGCCGGTGGCACGCCCAGATGCCGGGCGCTGTACAGACCGAACGCGGCGACCGCGATGTCATGCGCTTCGCCAGGGGCTGCTTCGTCGAACCACCGGGCGAGGCGCAACAGGTCCTTGCGCCGTGACATCTCGCCGGAAGCCGAACGGAGCATCCGCTTGGCATTGGCGAGCAGCGACTGTAGCGCGCGCAGCGTGGCATCACGCAGTTGATCGACCTGACTGCCTTGTCCGTCGGCGTCGGAGAACCAGCCGCGCAACGCCTCCCAATCGGCCATCTCGCGGCCCCGGCTGCGCTGCACTCGAATCCCCGCTTCTCCCTCCAGCCCGGCCTTGGCTCCGCCAAGGCCACGTGAGTGCGCGTCGAGCCGATCGAGGAGATCAGGTAGCTGAGGCCAAAGACTGCTGAGAACCGCGGCGATGCGGGGCGCGCGAAAGGACACATCCTCGGTAATCGCCTCGACGTAATCGAGGAGCAGTTCCTTGAAGCCGTGATACTCGGCGCTGTCCAGGTCGTAGCGGGCGAGCACTTGGCCCAGATAGGCGTAGAAGTCCCTGACAGAGTCCGCGAACTCGGTGAACTGGACGAAGATGGTGCTTACCCGCTCCAGCGCGTCCTGTGCCTCCACCCCACCCGGCTCCTGGACGAGTCGGGTCAACTCCCGGAGCCCACGCTCGACCAGCGCCAGCAACTCGCTGCTGACCTCGCGGGCGGCGTCCGCCCCCGCCAGCACCTCGTCCGCATCTCGCTGGATCCGTTCGCCCAGCTTCGACAACTGGTAGCGAGACCGGGCGCGCTGGTATTCAGTGATGCTCGATGCCTTCACCGTATGGCTGCTGCGCAACAGGTTGCCCCACCGCACCAGTTGTTCGAGCCGAACGGCAAGCGTCTCGGCGTCGAGTCCCGATGCGGGCCCACCGGAATCAGTGAGTTTCGCCAACACGTCCGGCACCGCCATATCCGCCAGCAATGTCGCGCAGAACACCCGCATGATGGCGACATGCTCCAGCCGCTCCGGCGCGCTGAGATACGAATAGGCGGTCAGCCGTTGCCACGCTTCACCACGGTCGGGCTCTGCCGGGGGGACCTGTGCGGATTCCTCCATGACTACGAGGCTACGCACCGGGACTGACAGCAAACCTCTGTCTTGCACTGCGGACCCGTACCGGTGCGGGCATCCCAGTGCGCGTCGGCTCAGGCTGGTGCAGCACGCGGGGCGGCGTCGGGGGCTGCACCCTCGTACTGCCTGGACACGAGCCAGATGCTTGATCACGTGGAGCGTCTCGGTAGGTGTCCCGCCGGAGCACCGGACCGCTGCCTCGTGGGCGGCTCCTTGGGAGCCGGATTTCGGAGTCGGCTCCCAAACGGCTCCCAAGGGGCCCTGGAAACGAGTCAGGGACCCGACCCGCTTTCGCGGATCAGGCCCCTGACCTGGTGTTCCTTCAGTCGGGGTGGCGGGATTTGAACCCACGACCTCTTCGTCCCGAACGAAGCGCGCTGCCAAGCTGCGCTACACCCCGAAGCAACGAGCTCTACTTTAGCCGACCTGTGGCCAGAGACGAAATCCGGTTTTCGAGGTCTCGCAGGTCGGGGCGTTCCGGGCGGTTTTGGCGGGCGGGGTGAGGTCAGGGGGTCTGGGGGGTCAGGGTGAGGAGGGTGGCTTCCGGGGGGCAGGCGAAGCGGACCGGGGTGTAGCGGTTGGTGCCGCAGCCCGCGGAGACGTGGAGGTACGAGGTGTGGCCGCCGGCCTGGTGCTGGGAGAGGCCCTTGACCCGGCGGGTGTCGAGGTCGCAGTTGGTGACCAGGGCGCCGTAGAAGGGGATGCAGAGCTGGCCGCCGTGGGTGTGGCCGGCGAGGATCAGGGGGTAGCGGTCGGCCGTGAAGGCGTCGAGGACGCGCAGATACGGGGCGTGGACCACGGCGAGGGAGAGGTCGGCGCCCGTCTCGGGGCCGCCGGCCACCTCGGCGTAGCGGTCGCGCTTGATGTGGGGGTCGTCGAGGCCGGTGAGGGCGATCTCGATGTCCTCAAGCTTCAGTCGGCCGCGCGTGTTCGACAGCCCGACCCAGCCGGCCGCGTCGAAGGCGTCACGCAGCTCCGTCCACGGGTTGTGGATGGCGCCGACGACCGGGGGGTTGCCGTTCAGACCGTGCTTTCCGCTGGCCTTCTCCAAGATGTAGCGGGCGGGGTTGCGCGGCTTCGGGCCGTAGTAGTCGTTCGAGCCGAAGACGTAGGCGCCGGGGAACTCCATCAGTGGGCCCAGCGCGTCCAGGACCTCCGGCACGCCCTCCGGGTCCGAGAGGTTGTCGCCGGTGTTCACCACGAAGTCGGGGCGCAGCCCGGCGAGGGACTGGAGCCAGCGCTGCTTCTTGCGCTGTCCGCTGACCAGGTGGATGTCGGAGATCTGGAGGACGCGCAGGGGTCGCATCCCCTGCGGGAGCACCGGAACGGTGATCCGCCGGAGCCGGAAGGACCGGACTTCGAAGCCGGCGGCGTAGGCGAGGCCGGCCGCGCCGACCGCCGTGATTCCCAGGGGTACTCCGTATCGCGCGCGCATGCCGTCCATGGTCGCAGAACGCGGCCGGGGGAGAAATCTTCGGGTGATTCCCGGCCAGTGCTGGCAGACTCGACGCCATGACCACCACGCTCAAGTCCAGGCTTCAGGCCGATCTCACCGCGGCGATCAGGGCGCGCGACGAGCTGCGTTCCTCGACTCTCCGGCTCACCATCAGCGCGATCACGAAGGAAGAGGTCGCGGGCGAGAGGGCCCGTGAGCTGTCCGACGCCGAGGTGGAGAAGATCGTCGCGCGGGAGTCCAAGAAGCGCCGCGAGGCGGCCGAGGCGTTCGAGAAGGGTGGACGCGCGGAGCAGGCCGAGCGGGAGCGGGCGGAGGGCGAGGTGCTCGCCGAGTATCTGCCGAAGCCTCTTACGGACGACGAGCTGAACGCCCTGGTGGCCGAGGCGGTGCGGGAGGCCGCGGCGGGCGGTGCGGAGGGGCAGCGGGCCATGGGCGTCGTGATGAAGATCGTGAACCCGAAGATCGCCGGGCGGGCGGAGGGCGGCCGGGTCGCCGCCGCGGTGAAGCGGCAGCTCGCGGGCGGGTAGCCGGCCGGCTGGGTAGCGGGCGGGTCGCTCGCTTTCGCTTGTCGAGCGTTCTTGCGTTGCGTTGTGGTTGCTCACTCTGTGTCGTCAGACTGTCGTCATGGCAACCGTAAGGATCGCGGCGTCGCCATCCCGCCCACACACGAGTCGCCATCCCGCCCACACACGAAGGGGGCCGGACATCTCTGTCCGGCCCCCTTCGGCGCTTCATCGCGAGGCTTCGCTACCGCGGCCAGTTCCAGCCGCCGCCGCCATTGCCGTTACCGCCATTACCGCTGTTGCCGCCATTCCCATTGCCGCCGCCGATCAGGTCCGGGGGCAGGGAGATGTCCGGCCACGGGTTGTCGCCGCCGCCGTTGCCACCGCCGTTTTTGCCACGGCTCGGCTTGTGGTCGCGGTCGCCCCGCTTCTTGCCGTCGTGGGGCTTGCGCTGGTTCGGGTCGTTGACCGGGACCTTCACGAAGTTCGGCGCCGGCTTGCCGACCAGCGCGCCGCTCATCGCGTCCTTCCAGATCGGGCCGGGGGTGTCCGCGCCGTAGACCTTGTCGTGGGGGACGCCGCCGATGGTGATGTTCTCCATCTTGACGCCCTTGGCGCCCGGGCCGCCGACCCACACCGCACCGGCCAGGTTCGGTGTGTAGCCGACGAACCACGCGGCCCTGCGCTCGTCCGTCGTGCCCGTCTTACCGGCGCTCGCACGGCTCGCGAGCCCGGCCTGCTTGCCGGTGCCGTCCTCGACGACCCCGCGCAGCAGCGTGTTGATGGTGTCCGCGGTCTTCGCCGACATCGCACGGGAGCACTTCGACTGCGGGACCTTGAGCTCCTTGCGGTCCGGGCCGGTGATCGACTCGATGAAGACCGGGGAGCAGTAGACGCCGCGGTTGGCGAAGGTCGCGTAGGCGTTGGCCATCGTCAGCGGCGAGAAGCCCTCGGAGCCGAGGGTGAGGGAGGGCACCTGGTTGTGCTCCTTGCCGTCGGCGCGCTTCACTCCCATCTTGTCGGCCATCTGCGTCACCGGGCAGACCCCGATGTCGCTGATCAACTGGACGAAGTAGGTGTTGACCGACTTGGCGGTCGCGTCCTTCATCCCGTACGGGCCGACCTCGTTCTCGTTCTCGTTCTCGACGGTCGCGCCCTCGTCGTTGGTCCAGGTGCCCTTGCAGGTGGTGACCGGGCTGGGGTAGGCCATCTTGTACGGCGAGGAGTAGCGCTGGTACGGCTTCTTGCCCTGCTCGATGGCGGCCGCCGCGGTGATCGGCTTGAACGTGGAGCCGACCTGGAAGCCGTAGTTCGAGCCGCCCATGGACTTGTCCGCGGACAGGTTGATCTGGGTCTCGTTCTCGCCGAAGCCGTACGGCCTGGACTGGCCCATCCCCACCACCTTGCCGGTGCCCGGCTCGACGAGCGTCACGGCGGTGGCCACCGGGTCGGACTGGTAGACATGCTCCTTGATCGACTTCTGGACCGACTTCTGGGCCTTCGGGTCGAGCGTCGTACGGATCGTCAGACCGCCCTGGGTCCAGCGCTTGGCGCGCGCCTCCGCCGTCTTGCCGAAGGCCGGATCGTTGAGCAGGGTCTCGCGGACGTAGTCACAGAAGAACCCGGCGCCCTGGACGGCTGTGATGCAGCCACTCCTGGGCATGCTGACCTTCAGGCCGAGCGGCTTCTTCTGGGCCGCGGCGGCCTGCGCCGGAGTGATGTCCTTGACCTGGGCCATCCGCCGCAGAACGGTGTCGCGGCGCTCCTTGGCGGACTTCGGGGCGCTGACCGGGTCGTAGCGGCTGGGCGACTGGACGAGGCCGGCCAGCAGCGCCGCCTGTTCCAGCTTCAGGTCCTTGGCGGGCTTGCTGAAGTAGCGCTGCGCCGCGGCCTCGATGCCGTACGCCTGCTGCCCGAAGAAGGTGATGTTCAGGTAGTTCTCGAGGATCCGCTTCTTGCCCAGTTCCTTCTCGACCTTGATCGCGTACTTCAGTTCCTTGATCTTGCGGCCTATGGACTGCCGGGTGGCCTGGGCGACCTTCTCCTTGTCGTCGCCCGCCTCCTCGACGAACACGTTCTTCACATACTGCTGGGTCAGCGTGGAGGCGCCCTGGGAGACCCCGCCGCCCTGCGCGTTGGTGTTGACCGCGCGCAGCACGCCCTTGAGGTCGACCGCCCCGTGCTCATAGAAGCGGGCGTCCTCGATCGCGACGATCGCCTGCCGCATATACGGGGAGATGTCGTTCAGCTTCACGATCGTCCGGTCGCGGGAGTAGACCTTCGCGATCTCCCCGCCCTCGGCGTCCAGGATCGTCGTCCGCTGGCTGAGCGGCGGTGTCTTGAGATTGGCCGGAATTCCGTCGAACTCCTCGACGGTTCCCTTGGCCGCGAGGCCGAGCGCCCCGACGGCGGGAAGCGCGAGCCCGGCCATCACGGCACCGGCGAGCGCGCTGACGCCGAGGAACTTGGCGGCCTGTTGAGCGGAGGACAGTCCGCCACTCGAGCGCGTGTTTCCCATAGGAGGCAGCCTACGTCTCGAATCGCCGGACAGGGGACCGGGTGTTCGCATACGCTGTTTCACGCCAGTCACAGGCGAGTGGCTGAGCCACACCTCCACCCTCACTCAAGTGAGTGATGAGAGCTGCCCGGATTGCGGCTCCTGTCCCGAGCTGCCCGTTATTCGACGGGTGAACTGCCCGTATTTGCACTAGTAATCGCAAATGTCGTCAGCTCACTCCGTTGGGTGATCTGCCGCGTACCCATAGTCCGTTCGGACCATCCAAGATTGGGCCCGCAGGGGGTGTTGCGCCTTGTCTCGCTTCCGTAACGTCCTCAACTGGCGACGGTGAATATGCCGTTTGTCGCCGTGGGGGAGCTCCGATTCGGGAGAGGACGGCGCCAGCATGGGCTGGGTAACCGACTGGAGTGCGCAGGCCGCCTGCCGCACTACTGATCCAGATGAACTGTTCGTCCAGGGCGCGGCACAGAACAGGGCCAAAGCGGTCTGCACCGGATGCCCGGTGCGCACCGAGTGCCTTGCGGATGCCTTGGACAACCGCGTGGAGTTCGGCGTGTGGGGAGGGATGACCGAGCGCGAGCGGCGAGCACTGCTGCGCCGCCGGCCGACGGTGACCTCCTGGCGCAGGCTCCTGGAGACCGCGCGCGTCGAGTACGAGCGCAGCGCGGGGATTCTGCCCTTCGACGACGAGGACTACGAGCGCTTCGCCGCGGTCGGATAGGCCGCGGTCGGATATCGGACGGCGATGCGCCGGCGGTCGGCTGACGGCCTGCCGGTGTGAGCGTCTCGCCTCACCATCACCTCACCCACCTCTCGTCATCGGCACGAGTAGGGGTGCGAGTACGGCGCGCCTCGTCAGGGGCGGGTACGGGTACGCGCACGCCTCCGAGCACGACCGCGGCCAGGGCCGCGGTCGGCCGTGGGGGCGCGAGTGCGTGCGACACGGGTGGCGTGACGTGGGCTAACGGGTCGGTGCGGGCCGGGGGTTGGCCTGCGGCTGGGCTGTCGCCACTTGCGCCGCCGGTGACTTTGGCCTGCCGTGTGCCGTGTGCCGCCCGTGTGCTGTGCGTGCGCCGTGTGCCATGCGCCATACGCCGCTTGCTTGGGTGCGCGCCGTGTCCGTCAAGGCCCCGCTACGCGCGCTCGCGCGACTGCTCACCTTGGCTTGCCTCGGTGCGTCTGCATGCTTCGGCACGCCTCCGCTGTCCGTTATGGCTGTCCGTTATGCCTGCTGTCTGTCGTGCGTCTCCTTCGTGCGCGCGCGGCCGACCGCCGCACGGGCACCGACTCAGCCCGCGCGTTTGGTCCGTTCCACTGGGACCGCGAGGCGATCACCGATCGCTCGCAGCCCTGCCAAGTCGTGTACGTCGCCAGGGAGTGCGGCCACTTGGGCCACCGGAACCTCGGGGTGGAGGGCCGTGAAGCGGTCGTGTGTGCGCTGCTCGCGTCCGAGCACCTGCATACGCTCCGCGTGCAGCCGAAGCAGGCCCGCGGCGAGCCGCTCCGCCGACGTGGGGGAGACGTCGGGGTCCGCTGCCGAGGGGTTCCGCGCTTGAGCATTCCCTGAGGAGTGATCGACAAATCCGTCGTCGGCAAGATTTTCTGCCCCGGCATCGTTCTTGGCCGGATCGCTTCCCTCCGCCACGTTCGCGAGCGCATCGTCCGGGTCAGCCGGGGCAGCCGCATCGTCCGGGTCAGCCGGATCGGCCGGATCGGCCGGATCCGCGGGGTCGCCCGTCAGGGTAAGGATCTCCGCGGCGGCCAACGCCCGTTCCGCCGAGAGCTGTTCGGCCCCGCTGCCGTGCACCCGGTTCAGCACCAGCCCGGCCAGCGGCATCCGGTCCGCGGCCAGGCGTTCGACGAAGTACGCGGCCTCCCGCAGGGCGTCCCGCTCGGGCGCGGCCACGACGAGGAAGGCCGTACCGGGAGCCTGGAGTAGCCGGTAAGTGGCCTCCGCGCGAGTACGGAATCCGCCGAACATGGTGTCCATCGCGGCAGCAAACGTCTGAACGTCGCGCATGAGCTGCCCGCCGAGCACCTTGCTGACCGTGCCCGTCATCATCGACACGCCCACGTTCAGGAACTTCATCCCGGCCTTCCCGCCCACCTTCGCCGGCGCCATCAGCACCTTGATGAACTTCCCGTCCAGGAAGGAGCCGAGACGTTTCGGCGCGTCCAGGAAGTCCAGCGCCGACCGGCTGGGCGGGGTGTCGACGATGATCAGGTCCCATTCGTCGCGGGCCCGGAGCTGGCCGAGCTTCTCCATGGCCATGTACTCCTGCGTACCCGCGAAACCGGCCGAGAGCGACTGGTAGAAGGGGTTCGCGAGGATGGCCCGGGCGCGCTCGGGGTCGGCGTGCGCCTCGACGAACTCGTCGAACGTCCGCTTCATGTCCAGCATCATGGCGTGCAGTTCGCCGCCGTTCCCGTCGCCGATGCCGTCCACCCGGCGCGGGATGTTGTCGAGCGCGTCGATGCCCATGGACTGGGCGAGCCGGCGGGCCGGGTCGATGGTGAGGACGACGACCTTACGGCCGCGCTCGGCGGCCCGTACGCCCAGGGCGGCGGCGGTGGTGGTCTTGCCGACGCCGCCGGAGCCGCAGCACACCACGATGCGGGTCTGCGGATCGTCCAGCAGGACGTCGATGTCCAGCCGGGGTGCCACGTCCATGCTCATGCCGCCTCCTGCGTACGACTCGTTGTCCGTGGCGCCCTTACGGCGGGCGCCGCTCACGCCGGCCACTGCTTGCGCAGATCCGCCGCGAGCCGGTAGAGCCCCGCCAGGTCGATGCCGTCCGTAAGCAGCTCCAACTCGTGCAGCGGCAGCCCCAGGCCGGTCAGCTCGGCGCGCTGCGCCCGCTCCAGCGCCACCCGCTCGGCATGCTCGCGCGCCTGCTCCAGCAGCGGGTCGACCAGCCGCTCGGCCATGCCGCCGCGGCGCGCACCGCCCAGGCCCGCCTGGGAGAGCGCCTTGGCGACGGCCGTGCGCCGCCCGTTGGCGACGGCCTCGACGGCCTCGTGGTCGAGGACCGCGGGCCGCACCATGTTGATGATGACCCCGCCCGTCGGGAGGCCGTCGGCGCGCAGCTCGGAGATGCCGTCCGCGGTCTCCTGGACCGGCATCTCCTCCAGCAGGGTCACCATGTGGACCGCCGTCTGGGGCGACTTCAGGACCCGCATCACGGCCTGTGCCTGGTTGTGTATCGGGCCGGTCCGGGCCAGCCCCGCCACCTCGTCGTTGACGTTCAGAAAACGGGTGATGCGGCCGGTGGGCGGCGCGTCCATGACCACCGAGTCGTAGACGAAGCGGCCGTCCTTGCCCTTGCGGCGCACCGCCTCGCACGCCTTGCCGGTCAGCAGGACGTCCCGCAGCCCCGGGGCGATGGTGGTCGCGAAGTCGATCGCGCCGAGCTTCTTCAGGGCGCGTCCGGCCGAGCCCAGCTTGTAGAACATATGGAGGTAGTCCAGAAGTGCGAACTCCGGGTCGATCGCCAGAGCGTGCACCTCCCCGCCGCCCGGCGCGGTGGCGATCTTCCGCTCCTCGTAGGGCAGCGGCTCCGTTTCGAAGAGTTGCGCGATGCCCTGACGGCCTTCGACCTCGACCAGCAGGGTGCGCCTGCCCTCGGCCGCGAGGGCCAGCGCGAGTGCGGCGGCGACCGTGGTCTTGCCGGTTCCGCCCTTACCGCTGACGACATGGAGCCTGCTCACACTGGGGAGCCTAACCAGTCGCCCCTCGCCCTACGCACCAGGGCCCGGCGGAGAGGCATTACAGTCGCCCCCATGACCAAGTGGGAATATGCGACCGTACCGCTGCTGGTACACGCCACGAAGCAGATTCTGGACACCTGGGGCGAGGACGGCTGGGAGCTGGTCCAGGTGGTCCCCGGGCCCAACCCTGAGCAGTTGGTGGCCTACCTGAAGCGGGAGAAGGGCTGATGGCGGGCGGCATCGTCGAGGGCAGGCTCGCCGGGCTCGGACTGAAGCTGCCCGAGGTCGCGGCGCCCCTGGCCTCCTATGTGCCCGCGCTGCGCACCGGTTCGTACATCTACACCTCGGGCCAGTTGCCGCTGGTCGAGGGGAAGCTGGGCGTGACCGGCAAGGTCGGCGCGGAGGTGACCCCGGAGGAGGCCAAGGAGCTGGCGCGCACCTGTGCGCTGAACGCGCTGGCCGCCGTGAAGTCGGTCGTCGGTGACCTCGACCGCGTCGTGCGTGTCGTGAAGGTCGTCGGTTTCGTCGCCTCGGCATCGGACTTCACCGGCCAGCCGGCTGTCGTCAACGGTGCGAGCGAGCTGCTGGGCGAGGCCCTGGGCGACGCGGGCGTGCACGCGCGCAGCGCGGTGGGCGTGGCGGTGCTGCCGCTGGACGCGCCGGTCGAGGTCGAGATCCAGGTCGAGGTCGCCGACTAGCGAGCGTCGCGGTGGCGGACCGGGGAGCCTGGCCCGTGGGCGGGCCGGGCCGGTGGGCCGGTGGGCGCGTACCGGTGTGACCGCCGGTACGCGGGCCGGCCCCGGCGTGGCGCCGCCGGTGCCACTCGAACATCAGCCCGTAAGCGCATAGCATCCGGCCATGTCCACTACGAATGGCCAGTGGTATCCACCCGAGTGGCCAGAGCGGATCCGCCTCTTGTCGGCGGGCGAGCTCACGCCGGTGACACCGCGCCGGGCCGCCACCGTGCTGCTGCTGCGGGACGGACCGGACGGAACGGACGGGCAGGACACACCACAGGACGCACAGGACGCCCGGAACGACCGGAACGCCCGGGGCGGGGCCGGGGAGCACTCACCGGACGGGCCCGACGCACCGGAGAGGCTCGACACGGCGCCGGAGCCCGCGGCGGTCCCGGAAGGCTCTGAAACGCCCCCAGAGGGCCCGCGGAACACGGCGGGAGGGGCCGACGGGCTCGCCGTCTACATGCTGCGCAGACGCGCCTCCATGGCCTTCGCCGGAGGCGCGTACGCCTATCCGGGCGGTTCCGTGGACCCGCGCGACGAGCGGATGGTCACCTGGGCCGGTCCCTCGCGGGCGCAGTGGGCGCGGCGGCTGGGCCTGGATCCGAGCGAGGCGACGCAGGCTCAGGCCATCGTGTGCGCGGCGGTCCGCGAGACCTTCGAGGAGGCGGGGGTCCTGCTCGCGGGCCCGACACCGCACACCGTGGTCGCGGACACGACGGGAGACGACTGGGAGGCGGACCGCGCGGCGCTGGTCGCCCGGGATCTGTCGTTCGCGGAGTTCCTGGACCGCCGGGGGCTTGTGCTCCGCTCGGATCTGCTGGGCTGCTGGGCGCGCTGGATCACCCCGGAGTTCGAACCGCGCCGCTATGACACCTGGTTCTTCGTGGCTGCGCTGCCGCGGGGGCAGCGCACCCGTAACGCCTCCACGGAGGCGGACCGGACCGTCTGGATCCGCCCGGGCGACGCGGCCGACGGCTACGACCGGGGTGAGCTGCTGATGATGCCGCCCACGATCGCGACGCTGCGCCAGCTCGCGGCCCATGGCGCGGTCGCCGACGCACTGGCCGCGGCGGCGGACCGGGATCTGACGCCGGTCCTGGCCCAGGCGCGGGTGGAAAACGGGGAACTGGTGTTGAGCTGGCCGGGTCATGATGAGTTCACCAAGCACATCCCGGGAGCCACGGGGGGACCCTCCGCATGACGTACGCATCCGCTCTGCCCGGCCAGCCGCGTGGGGGCACCATCGGTGGCCCGGCCACCGACCGGGCCGTCTGCGTCCTGGCCCCGAACGCCTCACCCATGACGCTGGACGGCACCAACACCTGGATCGTCGCCGAGCCCGACTCCGACCTCGCCGTCGTCATCGACCCCGGGCCGCTCGACGACGCCCACCTCAAGGACGTCATCGCGACAGCGGAGCGGGCGGGCAGACGGGTCGCGCTGACCCTGCTCACCCATGGCCACCCGGACCACGCGGAGGGCGCGGCGCGCTTCGCCGAGCTGACGCGGACGTCCGTAAGGGCCCTGGATCCCGCGCTGCGGCTCGGGGACGAGGGGCTGGGGCTCGGGGACGTCATAACCACCGGCGGTCTGGAGCTACGGGTGGTGCCCACGCCCGGCCACACCGCCGACTCGCTGTCCTTCCACCTTCCGGCCGATGGTGCGGTCCTTACGGGCGACACGGTGCTCGGGCGGGGCACGACCGTCGTCGCGCATCCGGACGGGCGGCTCGGCGACTATCTGGACTCGCTGCGGCGGCTGCGCTCGCTGACGGTGGACGACGGGGTGGACACCGTCCTGCCGGGCCACGGGCCGGTGCTGAACGATGCCCGGGGCGTCGTGGAGTACTACCTCGCGCATCGCGCCAACCGGCTCGCGCAGGTGGAGACGGCCGTCGAGGACGGGCACCGGACGCCCTCGGAGGTCGTGGCGCATGTGTACGCGGACGTGGACCGTTCCCTGTGGCCGGCGGCGGAGCTGTCGGTACGGGCCCAGCTCGACTATCTGCGCGAGCACGGGCTGATCTGAGGCCGGTCTTACTGGAGCTTGTGGGCTGTGGGCTGTGGGTCCCCACTCTGGCCCCATAGCCTGTGGTCCCCTGTGGGCCGCCCGCTCATAAGCGCCGTAAGGGCCTCGCCGGAATCCCGGCGAGGCCCTTACGTTCCGTTTTCGCGTAATCCGTTTCGTCCGGCGGTTCCGTCCGGCGTCAGCGGGAGCGCTTGGCCAGCCGCTCGACGTCCAGCAGGATCACCGCGCGGGCCTCCAGCCGCAGCCAGCCGCGGCCCGCGAAGTCGGCGAGCGCCTTGTTGACGGTCTCGCGGGAGGCGCCGACCAACTGGGCCAGCTCCTCCTGGGTCAGGTCGTGGACGACGTGGATGCCCTCCTCCGACTGCACGCCGAAGCGGCGCGACAGGTCCAGCAGGGCCCTGGCGACCCGACCGGGAACGTCGGAGAAGACCAGGTCGGACATCTGGTCGTTGGTCTTGCGCAGGCGCCGGGCGACCGCGCGCAGCAGCGCGGAGGCGACCTCGGGCCGGGCGTTCAGCCACGGCTGTAGATCGCCGTGGCCGAGGCCGAGCAGCTTGACCTCGGTAAGGGCGGTGGCGGTGGCGGTACGCGGGCCGGGGTCGAACAGCGACAGTTCGCCGATCAGCTCGCCGGGGCCGAGCACGGCGAGCATGTTCTCGCGGCCGTCGGGAGAGGTGCGGTGGAGCTTCACCTTGCCCTCGGTGACCACGTACAGGCGATCGCCGGGGTCCCCTTCGTGGAAGAGCGCGTCACCCCGCGCGAGGGTGACCTCTCCCATGGAGGCGCGCAGCTCAGCGGCCTGCTCGTCATCGAGCGCCGCGAAGAGCGGGGCGCGCCGCAGAACGTCGTCCACGAGTCTCTCCTTGTCGACATGCACAGGGGACCGACGTCCCCATGATGCCGGACGGTAAAACAGTGCGATCAATCACAAGTTTGACGCACTGGCCTCCCGAGCTGTGCGGCAGGGGTCCGATTGGGGACCTCTTCGCGGTGGCCGGGGCGGATGTCAGTGGGTGGGCTTAGGCTGGCCGGGTGTCCAATACGCCGGTGAGAGCACAGGGCAAGGGGGCCGGACGGGTGACCGCACCTCGTAATTCCGCTGTGGGCGAACAAGAATCCGTTGAGTCGACAGAAGCCGCGAAGCCGCATAAATCGGTCAAGGGCTCGAAGGGCACCCGCCCCGAGTCCCGGCTCGCCCTCGTCCGCCGTGCCCGGCGCATCAACCGAGAGCTCGCCGAGGTGTATCCGTACGCCCATCCCGAGCTGGACTTCGAGAGCCCCTTTCAGTTGCTGGTGGCCACGGTCCTGTCCGCCCAGACCACCGATCTGCGGGTCAACCAGACCACTCCCGCGCTCTTCGCCGCCTATCCGGCGCCCGAGGACATGGCAGCGGCCGACCCGGAGGCCCTGGAGCAGTTGATCCGGCCGACCGGCTTCTTCCGCGCCAAGGCCAAATCGCTGCTGGGCCTGTCCGCCGCCCTCCGCGACCGCTTCGACGGCGAGGTCCCGGGCCGGCTCGAGGATCTGGTCACCCTGCCCGGTGTCGGCCGTAAGACGGCCAATGTGGTGCTCGGCAATGCCTTCGGAGTGCCGGGCCTGACCGTGGACACCCACTTCGGGCGGCTGGTGCGGCGCTGGAAGTGGACCGCCCAGGAGGACCCCGAGAAGGTCGAGGCGGAGATCGCCGCGCTCTTCCCCAAGAGCGAGTGGACGATGCTCTCGCACCGCATCATCTTCCATGGCCGCCGCGTCTGCCACGCCCGCAAGCCCGCGTGCGGCGCCTGCCCGATCGCCCCGCTCTGCCCGGCGTACGGGGAGGGCGAGACCGACCCGGACAAGGCGAAGAAGCTGCTGAAGTACGAGCTGGGCGGCCAGCCGGGCCAGCGCCTGCGCCCGCCGTCCGACTACCCCGGCCGTCCCGCCGCCCCCCTGGGAGCCGCCGAGTGACGAGCACGTACGGCGGGGATGTGGAGGTCAGCGCCCATGGGCTGCCCGAGTGGCTGCTGCCGGTGGCGCGGCTGGCCGAGACGATCGAGCCGCGCCAGCTCAGCCGGTTCCTGCCGCCCCCGCAGGGCGGCGGCCGCCCCTCCGCCGTGCTGGTGCTCTTCGGCGAGGGCGCCGACGGCCCCGAGCTGCTTCTCATGGAGCGCTCCGGCTCGCTGCGCTCACACGCCGGCCAGCCCTCCTTCCCCGGCGGCGCCCTCGACCCGGAGGACGGGGATCCGGACGAGGAGGGCCCGCTGCGCGCGGCGCTGCGCGAGGCCGAGGAGGAGACCGGGCTCGACCCCTCGGGGGTGCAGGTCTTCGCCGTGCTTCCGAGGCTCTACATTCCGGTGAGCGGTTTCGTCGTCACGCCGGTGCTCGGCTGGTGGCGCCGGCCCAGCCCGGTCGGGGCCGTGGACCCGGCCGAGACCGCCCGGGTCTTCACGGTTCCCGTGGCGGATCTCACGGACCCGGCGAACCGGGCCACGACCGTCCACCCCAGCGGCCACCGGGGGCCCGCCTTCCTGGTGGGATCCGCTCTGGTCTGGGGCTTCACCGCCGGAGTGATCGATCGCATCCTGCATTTCGCGGGGTGGGAGCGACCGTGGGACCGCGCCAAGCACGTCTCACTCGACTGGCGCGCGTGAGACGGTGTTCCGGTGAATGTGCTGGACATCCTGCTGCTGCTCGCCGCCGTATGGTTCGCGGTCGTCGGCTACCGCCAGGGCTTCGTCGTCGGTGTGCTGTCGGTGACGGGGTTCATCGGGGGTGGGCTGATCGCGGTCTATCTGCTGCCGCTCATATGGGACGGCACAACCGACAAGACATCCCCCGGCACGGTGGGTGCCGTGGTGGCGATCGTCCTGGTGATCGTGTGTGCCTCGGTCGGCCAGGCCGCCACCACTCATCTGGGAAACAAGCTGCGGCGGTACATCACCTGGTCACCGGCGCGCGCCCTGGACGCGACCGGCGGCGCGCTGGTGAACGTCCTGGCGATGCTGCTGGTGGCCTGGCTGATCGGCTCCCTGGTGGCCCAGACCTCGCTCCCCACCCTGGGCAGGGAGGTCCGTGACTCCAAGGTGCTGCTCGGGGTCTCCCGCGTCGTTCCGGACGAGGCGAACACATGGTTCACCGACTTCTCGTCCGTGCTCGCGCAGAACGGCTTCCCGCAGGTCTTCTCGCCCTTCGCCAACGAGCCGATCACCTCGGTGCCGCAGCCCGATCCCGCGCTCGCCCAGTCCCCGGTGGCCACGCGGGCGCAGGAGAGCATCGTCAAGGTCGTCGGCACCGCCCCGAGCTGCGGCAAGGTCCTCGAGGGCAGCGGCTTCGTCTTCGCGCCGAACCGGGTCATGACCAACGCCCATGTCGTCGGCGGCGTCAGCGACCCGACCGTACAGATAGGCGGCGAGGGCCGGCTGTACGACGCCAAGGTCGTGCTCTACGACTGGAAGCGCGATATCGCGGTCCTCGATGTGCCCTCGCTTCAGGCCCCGGCGCTCCAGTTCGCCCAGGACGGCGCGCGCTCCGGTGATGGCGCGATCGTCGCCGGCTTCCCGGAGAACGGCGCCTTCGATGTGCGCGCCGCCCGGGTCCGCGGCCGTATCGAGGCCAACGGCCCCGACATCTACCGCCGCTCCACCGTGCACCGCGATGTGTACTCGCTGTACGCGACCGTGCGGCAGGGCAACTCCGGCGGTCCGCTGCTCACCCCGCAGGGGCGAGTGTACGGCGTGGTCTTCGCCAAGTCCCTCGACGATGCGAACACCGGGTACGCGCTGACGGCGGACGAGGTGCGCCAGGACATCGAGAAGGGGCGTACGGCCGACCAGCCGGTGGACAGCCAGGGGTGTGCCCTCTAGCCCTGTCCGGCGGATCTTCGCGGGCCCGCGACGCCTGGCACGGCGCCCCAGCTACCGCTGGGAGGTGCCCCCGGCTGCGTTGTCGGGATCGTCCGAGTACGACCCGGTACGAGGACGACCCTCCGCCTTGCGATGCTCCCCCAGCTACCGCTGGGAGGTGCCCCCTGCACCAGGCGCCGCGGGCCCCGCGGCGGCAGCCGCTGATGTCACAGGCGCGAAGATCCACCGGACAGGGCCCAGCGCGGTGGCCGAGGGAAATGCCCTCCGGAGCGGATGCGCCCGGCGGAGTGCGGCCCTCCAGAGCGGAGAGTCTCCCAAGCGGGGTGATGCCGGTGATGCCGAGCGTGCTACCAGGGGTTTCCGGTGTCGCCGGGCCCCCGGGCCGCGCCGGAGGTACTGCTAGCGGCTGCGTGGATGGCGCAACCGCGCCGAGACCCACCGGGCCCGGCGGCGGATGATGCGGGGAATCCCGAGGTTCGGGTCATGGCCTTGGGTAGGCCCGGAGCCGCCCCGCTCGGAAACACTCAGCGCGGCATTGGCAGGAGCGGCGGCCTGGGGGCCGCGGCCGTTTGGTGCGTCACGGTAGTCGTGAGTCCAGCCCATACCTCGGTGTCTGCCCCTGACCCAAGGTCCGTAATCGCCGGTGGCTGCGGCAATTGGCCTATGCTCCAGGCAATTGGCTGTTCGAAAAACAGATGTTCGTCTGATCGTCGTGACCCGGTCGGAATGCGTACGGCCGACGCCGCTCAGCGGTCGGGTTCGGGGTCCTTCAGCCAGTTGATCAGCTCGGCGGTGAAGGCATGGGGGTCCTCCTCATGCGGGAAGTGGCCGAGCCCGTCGAAGAGCCGCCAGCGGTAGGGGGCCTCGACATACTCCCCGGAGCCCGCCGCGCTGCGGGTGCGCATCACCGGGTCGAGTGACCCGTGCAGATGCAGGGTCGGGATCTGCACCGGCCGCTTCATTCGCCGGTTGAACTGGAAACCGTCCGGCCGTGCCAGCGACCGCACCATCCAGCGGTACGGCTCGATCGAGCAGTGCGCGGTCGAGGGGATGCACATCGCCCGCCGGTAGACCTCCACGGCCTCGTCCTCGGGCAGTCGCGGCCCGGACCACTCCCGGAGAAGCCGTCCCACGGCCGCGGCGCCGTCCGCGACCAGGTGGCGCTCGGGCAGCCAGGGCCGCTGGAAGCCCCACACATGGGAGCTGGCCGCGCTCTGCTTGACGTCCGCCAGCATCGCCGAGCGCCAGCGGCGGGGGTGCGGCATCGAGGCCACCGCGAGCCGCCGCACCAGCTTCGGCCGCATCACCGCGGCCGTCCACGCCAGGTATCCGCCCAGGTCATGGCCGACGAGCGCGGCGTCCGGCTCACCCAGCGAGCGGATCACACCGGTGATGTCGAGGGCGAGGTTGGCCGGGTCGTAGCCCCGGGGCGTACGGTCGCTGCCGCCCACCCCGCGCAGATCCATCGCGACCGCGCGGTAGCCGGCGTCGGCGAGCGCGGGCAACTGGTGCCGCCAGGCCCACCAGAACTGCGGAAAGCCGTGCAGCAGCAGCACCAGCGGGCCGTCACCCAGCTCGGCGATGTGGAAGCGCGCGCCGTTGGCCGCGACATCCCGGTGGGTCCAGGGGCCGTCGAGCCGTACGACCGACGCGGAGCTATCAGGGACGGTCATGCCGACGAGCGTGTCATATCCCGCACCGAGCGTCCGCCATTGCTCTCGGCACGCGGATGCGGCTTGACGCTCCCCAGTACGGCGGCGCTCTCCTTGGACGAGGCGATCGACCGCTTCGGCGCCTTGACCTTCTTGAACTTCAGCAGCGCCAGCAGCCCCAGGATCCCGGCGAACAGCCAGTAGATACCGCCCACGATCAGGAAGCACCAGGCGAGGCCGAGGCCGGTCCAGGCGCGCATGCCGTAGGCGAGGGCGAAGCTCAGCACCGGCAGCGAGAACAGCAGCAGCACCCCGGCCGCCATTCCCGCGCCGCTGCCGACCGCGGCCTTCTTGGCCCCCACCCGGAGCTCGGCCTTGGCCAGCGCGATCTCGTCGTGCATCAGCGCCGACAGCTCGGTGGTCGCCGTCGCCACCAGCTCGCCGAGGCTGCGGTTGCCGCCGTCGTCGGCTGCGCTCATCGCCATCTCCCTCTGCTCTTGTGCGTCTTCGCTCGTGCTGCGCCGTCCGCGCTTGGTACATCGTTGCTTGGTACGTCGTCTGTGCTTGCTACGTCTTCTGCGCATTTCTGCGGGTGTCAAGCCTCTCAGATCATGCCGGACCATCGTCGCCGGAGTCGTTCGCGGCGGCCACTTCGGCAAGCCGCCGGTGCTCGGCGGCCTTTGCCTCGTGAATGGCGGCCATCCGCAGGTGGTAGTCGGGACTGTCCAGCTCATAGACGTCCGGGATGCCGTCCATGTCCTCGTCCCGCTCCTCCTCCTGACACAGCCGCTGGTATGTGGTGTTGCGCAGCTTGAGGAGGATGCCGGCGAACAGGGCGGCGCTCAGCGAACCGATGAGGACCGCCGCCTTGACCTCCCCGGCGAGCGTGGGATCGGCGGGGAAGGCGAGTTCGCCGATGAGGAGGGAGACGGTGAAGCCGATTCCGGCGAGGATGGCCACGGCGAAGACATCGGCCCAGGCCAGATCCTCGTTCAGCTCGGCTCTGGTGAAGCGGGCGGCGCACCAGGAGCCGCCGAAGACGCCGACGGCCTTGCCCACGACGAGGCCGAGGACGACGCCGAGGGTCTCCGGGCGGGTGAAGACATCTGCCACGGCGCCGCCGGAGAGCGGTACCCCGGCCGCGAACAGGGCGAACAGCGGCACCGCCACACCCGCCGACACAGGGCGCAGCCGGTGCTCGACGCGCTCGGCGGGGGAGCGCTCCTCGCCCTCCCGTACGGTGCAGCGCAGCATCAGGCCCATCGCGACACCGGCGATGGTGGCATGCACACCGCTGGCATGCATCAGCGCCCAGACCACCAAGGCGAGCGGGAGATGGATCCAGGCCGTCCGGACGCCCTTGCGGTGCAGCAGCCAGACGAGGACGAGCGCGGCGGCGGACAGGCCCAGGGCGATGAAGTTGATGTGCTGGGTGAAGAAGATCGCGATGATCAGGATGGCGCCGAGGTCGTCGACGACCGCGAGGGTGAGCAGGAAGGCGCGCAGCGCGGCGGGCAGGGCGGTGCCGAGCACGGCGAGGACGGCGAGCGCGAAGGCGATATCGGTGGCGGTCGGCACGGCCCAGCCCTTGAGGTCGCCGTTGCCGCTCGCGCTGACGGCGACATAGACGAGCGCGGGTATGGCCATGCCGCAGACGGCGGCGATCACGGGCAGCGCGGCCGCCTTGGGGTCGCTCAGCTCGCCCGCGACCAGTTCGCGCTTCAGCTCGATACCGGCGACGAAGAAGAAGATCGTGAGCAGGCCGTCGGTGGCCCAGGAGGCGACCGAGAGGTGCAGATGCAGCGCCTGGGGGCCGAAGGAGAAGTCCTTGATGTCGCCGTAGAGGCCGTTGAGCGGAGTGTTGGCGAGGATCAGCGCCACGATGGCGGCCACGAGGAGGATCACACCGCCGACGGTCTCGGTGCGCAGTGCGTCGACGACGAACGTCCGCTCGGGCAGCGACAGGCGTCCGAGGAACTTGCGGCTGGTGGGCGCGGCCACAGGGGGCCTCCTGGGTGGTCGGCGGTGCGGATACACGTATGGCGTATGCCGACCAGACTTCCCGGCGCTCCCGCCCCCATCTTGTCGTAATTTTTACTGGACAGCCACCTGCGGCAATCACGGCAAGGGGGCTCGGCGATCACAGCGAGGGGTGCCCCGGCAATCATGGCGAGGGGCGCCCCCGCTTGGCGGGAGCGCCCCTCACTCATGTGGTGCCTGTCGCTGATGTGCTGCCTGTGGCGGCCTGCGATGCCTGCGGCGACCTGCGATGTCTGTGGTGTGCCGCGACCCTGGGGTGGGTCGGATCAGTCCTCGCCGGGCGCCGAGGGCAGCTTGCTCTGGATCAGCTCCATGACGGAGGAGTCGGTGAGCGTGGTGACATCGCCCAGTGCGCGGTTCTCGGCGACGTCGCGCAGCAGACGGCGCATGATCTTGCCGGAGCGGGTCTTGGGCAGCTCGGCCACCGGCAGGATCCGCTTGGGCTTGGCGATCGGGCCGAGCTGCTTGGCGACATGCGCCCGCAACTCCTCGACCAGGCCATCGTCCTCGGCCGCGCTGCCGCGCAGGATCACGAACGCGCAGATGGCCTGGGTGGTCTGCGGGTCGGTGGCGCCGACGACCGCCGCCTCGGCGACCTTAGGGTGCGAGACGAGCGCCGATTCGACCTCGGTCGTCGAGATGTTGTGGCCGGACACCAGCATCACGTCGTCGACCCGGCCGAGCAGCCAGATGTCGCCGTCGTCGTCCTTCTTGGCGCCGTCGCCCGCGAAGTAGCGCTTGTCGAAGCGGGACCAGTAGGTGTCCAGGTAGCGCTGGTCATCGCCCCAGATGGTGCGGAGCATGGACGGCCACGGCTCGGTGAGCACCAGATAGCCGCCATGGCCGTTCGACACCTCATTGGCCTCGTCGTCCACGACGGTGGCGGCGATGCCCGGCAGCGGGACCTGGGCCGAACCGGGCTTGGTCGCGGTGACGCCCGGCAGCGGGCTGATCATGATGCCGCCGGTCTCGGTCTGCCACCAGGTGTCGACGACGGGCGTGGTGTCCGCGCCGATGTGCTTGCGGTACCAGACCCACGCCTCGGGGTTGATGGGCTCGCCGACGGATCCGAGGATGCGCAGCGAGGAGAGGTCGAACTTGGCCGGGATGTCGTCGCCCCACTTCATGCAGGCGCGGATCGCGGTCGGGGCGGTGTACAGGAGAGTGACCCCGTACTTCTCGACGATCTCCCACCAGCGGCCCTGGTGCGGGGTGTCCGGGGTGCCCTCGTAGAGCACCTCGGTGGCGCCGTTGGAGAGCGGGCCGTAGACGATGTACGAGTGGCCGGTGACCCAGCCGACGTCGGCGGTGCACCAGAAGACGTCGGTCTCCGGCTTGAGGTCGAAGACGGCGTGGTGGGTGTAGGAGACCTGGGTGAGGTAGCCGCCGGAGGTGTGCAGGATGCCCTTGGGCTTTCCGGTCGTGCCCGAGGTGTAGAGGATGAACAGCGGGTGCTCGGCGTCGAACGCCTGGGGCGTGTGCTGCTCCGGCTGGCGCGCCACGATCTCGTGCCACCAGACGTCGCGGCCCTCGTGCCAGTCCACCTCCTGGCCGGTGCGGCGGACGACCAGCACACTGCGCACATTCTCGGTGCCGGGCCGGGTGAGCGCCTCGTCGACGGCGGGCTTGAGCGCGGAAGCCTTCCCGCGTCGGTAGCCGCCGTCCGAGGTGATGATGACGCGGGCGTCGGCGTCCTGGATACGGGTGGCGAGAGCGTCGGCCGAGAAGCCGCCGAAGACCACCGAATGCGGTGCGCCGATACGGGCGCAGGCCAGCATCGCGACCACGGCCTCCGGGATCATCGGCAGGTAGATGGCGACCCGGTCGCCCGACTGGACCCCCAACTCGGTCAGCGCGTGGGCCGCTTGGGAGACCTCCCGCTGTAGCTCGGCATAGGTGAGGGAGCGGGTGTCGCCGGGCTCGCCCTCGAAGTGGAGCGCCACCCGGTCGCCCAGACCGTTCTCGACATGCCGGTCGACGCAGTTGTACGCCACATTGAGCTTGCCGTCGGCGAACCACTTCGCGAACGGTGGGTTCGACCAGTCGAGTGTCTCGGTCGGCGCGGTCGCCCATGACAGCCGACGGGCCTGTTCGGCCCAGAAGCCCAGGCGGTCCGCCTTCGCCCGCTCATACGCCTCGGCCGTGACATTGGCGTTCGCGGTCAGCTCGGCGGGCGGCGCGAAGCGACGCTCCTCCCGAAGAAGGTTGGCCAGGCTCTCGTTACTCACGACATCTCCCATTCCCAGGGTGTCCGTTGTGTCCCAGGCCATAGCTCATCAGCCAACGGCACACCCTGACAAGGGCTGTCGCCGAAAATTGGTTTAGACCTGTCATGGTCTAGGTCACCGCCCCAGCTCCAGGGCCCCCTGGACGGGGTCCCCGCCCCGCTCCGCGACGCCGGAACGGCCGCTTCCAGACTGGGCGGGGGTCGCCGCTGCGAGACAGTCGGGCATCGGTACGCCATGGTCCGGACGGACGGGCAGGAATCTCCCCGAGCCTGTGTCCAGGACATACGCCTGCGCCTCCGCCACGTGGAAATACATTCCATGCAGCGCCAGCCCGCCCTCCGCCACCCGCCGTGCCACACAGGCGTGCTCCATCAGATGGTCGAGCTGCTGTCTCACATTGACCAGCGCCAGCCGCTCCACATCGTCGGCGATCGGTCGGCTCGACAGGGCGACCTCGCCGCGCCCCAATCGACCGATCCGCTCCATCCGCGCCAGCGCCGGTCTGCCGTGGCGCAGCCAGCGCTCAAGCGGCGAGTGCTCAAGCGGCGAGCGCTCAAGCGGTGTCGGGGCCCCGCCGGTGGATGTCCCGGCCCCGGGCTGGGACGGCGTTCGGGCCGGCGCCGATGAGCCGAGCAGCGCACGCATCGCACCGCATCCGGAGTGCCCGCACACCGTGATGCTGCTGACCTTCAGCACCTCCACCGCATAGTCGATCGCCGCGCCCACCGAGTCGCAGGAGCCATCGGCGCCCGAGGGGGGCACCAGATTGCCGACATTGCGCACGGTGAACAGGTCGCCGGGGCCACTGGAGGTGATCATGCTGGTCACCAGGCGGGAGTCGGCGCAGGTGAGGAAGAGCTGGCTGGGCCGCTGCCCCTCCCGCGCCAGCCGGGCCAGCTCGTCGCGGACCAGCGGTGCCGTATGGCGCTGGAACGCGCTCACCCCGCCGAGTAGCTGACCGCCCGCGTGCCCGTCGACAATCGCGGCCGCCGGGGCGGGACGGGTGCAGTGGTGATCACGCCAAGGTGTCCACGGTCGGCAGGTCCGGGCGCCGCCGGCTTCCGCGATCCGCCGAGCCGGCCGTCCATCGGCCGCCGCCGGTCCGGAGCTCGAGGGGCGGCGGAGCCCCGTGAGCAGAGCGACCGTGAGGAGGGTGACCGCGAGGACAGCGACAGCGACCATGAGCCCGGCTCCGGGCGAGGCGCCGCAGGCCCATGCGATGCCCAGTGAGGCCGGGGCGGCCAGGGAGAGAGGGATGGCGAACAGGAAGAGGGTGGCCGATGCGGAGAGATCTCCGTGTCTGTGGCGGGAGACCCGGTGGATCCGGTCCAAGAGCTTCAACATTCCCGTCTCCTCCGGGGCTTCGGTCGCGGATAGGGGCGCGGCCGTGGGTCACGGCGTACTGCGGTACTGAATCCCAAGCGTTGGTAAATGAATCGTAATGCTGAGTAAAGTCGCTGGGAAGCCTTTTGTGGGGAAGTGGGCCGCTATTCCATCTATAGAGTGAATAGTCATTTAAAATGCCTTGTCATCCTCTGTCTCTTCCTCGGTCCATGCGACGTTGGCTCCCATCCGGCCGGATCTCCTGGACACAGCACGACACGAGGGACGGGGTGGCGGTATGAGAACCAGAAGAAACGTCACTGCACTGCTGGCCACGGTGGTGGCGCTCTCCATGCCGGTCGGCTGCTCCGGAGACTCCGCCCAGACCCATGTGCCGGGCGGCACCGCGGGCCCGCGCCATGACAGGGACGGTCCTCAGAGGGGTCCGGGTGGGCCGAACCACCCTGACAAGGCCCCGAAGGCACTACGGCTCATCGGCGATGGATCGACCTCCGACACCGGCCCCCAGCCCCATCAGCCGAAGGCCGAGCGGCTTGAACCGGGTGAGAGACCACCGCAGTTCGTCGTCTTCTCCTGGGACGGCGCCGGGCAGGACAAACAGAAGCTGTTCTCCCACTTCCGCGCGGTCGGCAGGAAGTACGGCGCGACGATGACGTACTTCCTCAGCGGTGTGTACCTGCTGCCCGCGGAGAAGCGGTACCTCTACGATCCGCCCAGACATCGGCGCGGCGCCTCGTCCATCGGCTTCAACGACGTCAAGGGCATCAAGGCCACGGTGGAGCAGCTCCGCGGCGCCTGGCTGGACGGCAATGAGATCGGCACCCACTTCAACGGCCACTTCTGCGGAGGCAAGCGCGGCGTCGGCACCTGGTCGGCGCGGCAGTGGACCAGCGAGATCCAGCAGGCCGAGTCGTTCGGCGAGAACTGGAAGACCAACTCCGGCCTGGAGCACGAGAAACCGCTCCCCTTCGACTACGGCGAGGAGCTCATCGGCGGCCGTGCGCCCTGTCTGGAGGGGCAGCAGAAGCTGATCCGGGCAGTCGCGAAGCTGGGGTGGCGCTATGACGCGAGCTCCCCCGGCGGGTTGCAGATCTGGCCCCGCAAGATCCATGGCATCTGGGACTTCCCGCTCCAGCAGATCCCGGTACCCGGCCACTCGTTCGAGACGCTCTCCATGGGCTACAACTTCCTTGCCAACAAGCCGCGTAAGAAGGAGGGCAAGCGGCCCAAGCGCTCCACCTGGGGCCGTCCGATGCGCGACGGCCTGCTCGCCGCCTTCGACCGGGCGTACGAGGGCAACCGGGCGCCGCTGTTCGTCGGCAACCACTTCGAGTCCTGGAACGGCGGAACGTATATGCGCGCCGTGGAGGACGTCATCAAGGAGGTCTGCCCGCGCAAGGGTGTGCGCTGCGTCTCCTTCAAGCAACTGGCCGACTGGCTGGACGCGCAGAGCCCCCGCGTCCTCGAGAAGCTGCGGGTCCTGGACGTCGGGAGGCGGCCGCCGGGCGGCTGGAAGAGCTACCTGGCCGCCGAACCGGGCGTATCCGGGAAGCAGGTTTCAGAGGGCAAGCACGTCTCCGAGGGTAAGCACATGGATCAGCATGCGGGCGAGCGGAGGCGGACGTCCGACCGCGAATCCGCGCATGAACGGACGTCCGAGCACCACACGCATACGGCTAAGCGGGAGCGGGAGTAGCCGCCGAGCCCTCCTCCGGCGCGAACTCCCGCAACGCGAAGGCGGGGTCGACCTGGGCGGCCAGATCGGCACCCGTCTTCGCGTTCCCCCAGCTCTGCGCGTTCTTCAGGTGGAAGTGCACCATCTGGCGGGTGTACCGCTGCCAGTCGCGCCGCTCGTACGAGGCGTCCACCGCGTCTCGAAGAGTCCGCAGCGCGTCGCGGTTCGCATCCTCGAGCTCCCCGAATCGGGGCGCACGGCCCTTCTCCATCGCCCGGACCCAGTCGGAGTGGCCGAACGCGACCAGGAGGTCATCGCCCACCTCCGCACGGAGGAAGTCCAGGTCGTCCGGGCCCTGCACCTTGTTGCCGACCACCCGGAGCGCCACATCGAAGTCGCGGGCGTACTCCTTGTACTGGCGGTAGACGGAGACGCCCTTACGTGTGGGCTCGGCCACCAGGAACGTCATGTCGAAGCGGGTGAAGAGGCCGGAGGCGAAGGAGTCGCTGCCCGCCGTCATATCGACGACGATGAACTCGCCTGGCCCGTCGACGAGATGGTTCAGGCACAGCTCGATCGCGCCGACCTTGGAGTGGTAGCAGGCGACGCCGAGATCGGATTCGGTGAAGGGGCCGGTCGCCATCAGCCGCACCGCCCCGTCGTCGAGCCGCAGGGTGCGGGCGCATGCCTGGTAGACGGGGTTGTCCTCGCCGATCCGCAGCAGCCGTGACCCCTCGCCCGGCGGGGTGGTCTTGATCATGGTCTCGGCGGAGGCGATCCGGGGGTTCGTGCCGCGCAAGTAGTCCTTGATCAGCGGGAGATGGGCGCCCATGGCGGGCAGTGCGTCGGCCTCCGCCTCATCGAGTCCGAGCGCCACGCCCAGATGCTGGTTGATATCGGCGTCGACGGCGACGACAGGGGCGTGGGCGGTGGCGAGATGGCGGATGAACAGCGAGGACAGCGTGGTCTTGCCGCTTCCACCCTTGCCTACGAAAGCGATCTTCATGTTCACCTAGCGTAGGTGAGTGATCGCGGACCATGCGGGATTTACGTGAAGAACACCACTCCAACGAGGGGTGCCGGGTGTGGTGTGCGTAGTGTCGTACTCATGAGTACGTCAGCAGATCCGCTCGCCGCCCTGGCCGCGCTGCCCGGTGTGGCCGAGTCCGTGAACGCCGTACGGAACGCTGTGGACCGGGTCTACGGACACCGGGTGATGCGCCGCCGGAGCAATGAGGTCACCTCCGAGGCGGCGTTGCGCGGGGCGCGGGGCTCCGCCGCGCTGGCCGGTGCGGACTGGGCGCTGGAAGAGGTGCGCCGCCGCACCGACTTCGGGGCCGAGGGCGAGCCGCGCACGGTGGGCGCGGCGCTGCGGCTGACCGCCGAGGCGGGGCAGTTGCTGAGCATCTGGCGTCAGTCGCCGCTGCGCGTTCTGGCCCGGCTGCATCTGGTCGCGGCGGGCGGGGCGGAGGGCGACGAGGGGGTCGGACGCCCCCGGCAGTCGGGTGAGCCGGTGGACGAGCCGCTGATCGGATCCGATCTGCCGCTGCCGGACGCGGCGGAGGTGGCGGGGCGGCTCGATGGGCTGGCCCGGCTGCTGCTTGCGGGCAGCGAGGCTCCGGCGCTGGTGACGGCGGCGGTGGTGCATGGCGAACTGCTCGCCCTGCGGCCCTTTGTCTCCCGCAATGGTCTGGTGGCGCGCGCGGCCGAACGGATCGTGCTGGTCGGCAGCGGTCTCGATCCGAAGTCGATCTGCCCGGCCGAGGTGGGGTACGCGGAGCTGGGTGTGGCGCCGTATATGGCAGCGCTGGAGGGCTATGCGTCCGGAACGCCGGAGGGTATCGCGGTGTGGATCGCACACTGCGGACGGGCGGTTGAGCTCGGAGTGCGGGAGTCCACGGCGGTCTGCGAGGCCCTGCAACGCGGGGCGGCCTGACGCCTGACGAGAGTTGCGGCGGTACCCGAGGGCACCGCCGCTGGCACAGCTACCGGGTTACCATGCGTGCAATCTCATTCGCCCATCAGGTCGGGAACTTATGCCCGTCACCTGGTGCGGCTGGCCCGTAATCGACGGGTCGACGTCGCGTGGGTGCTCAGCATCTGTGCTCGGTCCGTGGGGCCTTGGCGTCTGAGGGTTTCCTCCCGGATACCCCTGGTCTCGCGGGCCGTCGATTCCTTTGTACTCCTGCGAGAGGCCAAGCGGAACCCCTCACCGCAGATCTTTGCTATTACCCCTAAACGCGGGCATAAAGGGCGCGACGCCGATTGGTGTACCACACCAGCCCGGCGGTGGCGGCGGCCGCGCCGACGGCCGCCGCCACGGCGAGCACCGGGCGCGGTGGCATGGAGAGTGAGGGCCTGCGCTGCTTCAGCCGGACCGGGCGGTTGAAGGAGAGCACCGGCCAGCCGCGGGCCGCGGCCTCGCGCCGCAGCGCCCGGTCCGGGTTGACGGCGAAGGGGTGGCCGACCGACTCCAGCATCGGGAGATCGGTCGCCGAATCGCTGTAGGCGTAACAGCGTGACAAGTCGTAGCCTTCCGACTCCGCCAACTCGGCGATCGCCTCCGCCTTGGTCGGGCCATAGGCGTAGTACTCCACCTCTCCGGTGAAGGCTCCGTCCTCGACGACCATGCGGGTGGCCACCACGCGGTCCGCGCCCAGCAGCTCGCCGATCGGCTCGACCACCTCCGCCCCGGAGGTGCTGACGATCACCACATCGCGGCCGGCGATGTGGTGCTCCTCGATGAGCGAGGCGGCCTCGTCGTAGATGATGGGGTCGATCAGATCGTGCAAGGTCTCGGCGACGATCTCCTTCACCTGTTGGACATTCCATCCGCGGCACAACGCCGAGAGGTACGCCCGCATCCGCTCCATCTGGTCGTGATCGGCGCCGCCGGCGAGGAAGACGAACTGCGCATAGGCAGTACGCAGTACAGCGCGGCGGTTGATCAGACCACCCTGGTAGAAGGACTTGCTGAAGGTGAACGCGCTTGACTTCGCAATGACCGTCTTGTCCAGGTCAAAGAAGGCGGCTGTCCGGGGCAAGGAGTGGTTTTCCACGACGCCGAGCATAGGGCCCACCATTCGGCGTAAGCTCAGGCGCGTGGGTTTGCCTGAGAAGGCTCTCGGGTACACCATGGAAGTCACGGATCGTTCGCGACCGTGCTAACCCGGCCCGACTCCTCCCCCCCCGAGTCGGCCGTGGGGACGACCCCCGCTCTCCCCCCCGGCGGGGGTCGTCGCATGTCCGGACGCATTTTCGGCGTTCTCACGAGATCTTGCTCCCCTCCCTCGGGCCCGCGTGGCCCGCCTCTCCATAGCCTGAGCGGTAACCGTACGTAATCGCTAGGCTGCTCTCCGGAAGTCACTGCTTTAGGTGACTGGGATATTCACAAGTGATGAGTTGTCCACAGTTTTGGACCAAGATCCCCAAGATTTTCTGGATCGCAGCACGGTGATTCTCCGCGGTGCTCGCACTCGCTGTTCGCGGGAGTGAGAGCGCGTAACGGATATGGGAGGGGATCGTGACTGCATCCATCACACCGGAACGCCCTTCGGCGGCCGAAGGACAACGGGGCAGACCGCTCATCGTCACCGAGGACGAGGAGCTTCTCGACGATCTGCTGCGGCTGTGCGCGGCGGCCGGGGCCGAACCGGAAGTGGCCCATGGCGCGCTCACTCGCCGGGGCAGTTGGGAGGCCGCACCGCTGATTCTGGTCGGCGACGACTCGGCCGCCCGGCTGTGCGACCGGGCCCGCAGAGAAGGGGTGTTGCTCATCGGGCGGGATCTGGACGACCACGGCATCTGGCGGCGGGCGGTGGCGCTCGGCGCGGACAACGTGGCGTTCCTGCCCGATGCCGAGACCTGGCTGGTGGACCGGATCGCCGATGTCGCCGAGGGCGTGGGCCGGCAGGCCCTGACCATCGGGGTCATCGGCGGCCGCGGCGGCGCGGGAGCCTCCACCCTCGCCTGCGCCCTGGCGGTCACCGCGGCCCGCTCCGGCCGGCGCACCATGCTGATCGACGGCGATCCGCTGGGCGGCGGGCTCGATGTGCTGCTCGGCGGCGAGGGCGCGCAGGGGCTGAGATGGCCCGCCTTCGCCGAGTCGCGGGGCCGGGTCGCCGGAAGCGCTCTGGAGGAGTCGCTGCCCGAGCTGCACTCGCTGCGGGTGCTGAGCTGGGACCGCGGCGATTCGGTCGTCATCCCGCCCTCCGCGATGCGGGCGGTGCTGGCCGCGGCCAGGCGGCGCGGCGGGGTCGTGGTGGTGGATCTGCCGCGCCGCGTCGACGATGCGGCGGCCGAGGCCCTGGCCCAGATCGACCTCGGGCTGCTGGTCGTCCCGGCGGAGCTGCGCGCGGTCGCGGCCGCCCACCGGGTGGCGTCCACGGTGGGCATGGTGCTGCGGGACCTGCGCGCGGTGGTGCGGGGCCCGTGCGGGCCGGAGCTCGGCGACGAGGAGATCGCGGGGCTGCTCGGGCTGCCGCTGGCCGGTGAGCTGCCACCGGAGCCCGGTCTGGCGGACGCCTTCGAGGGCGGGGAGCCCCCGGGCGGCAGCCCCCGCGGACCGCTCGGCCGGTTCTGCGCCGAGTTCTGGGCGCGTGCCCTCGCCGACGGGGGAGGTGTCACCGCATGAGCGTCGTATCGCCGGATCTGCTGGACGCGGTGCGGCTGCGGCTCGCCGGGAGCGGCGCGGAGCCCACGCCCGCCCGGGTGGCGGCGGCCCTGCGCGAGGAGGGGCGGCTGCTCGGCGACACCGAGGTGCTCGGGGTGGTGGAGGCGCTGCGCTCGGAGCTGGTCGGCACCGGGCCCCTGGAGCCACTGCTGGCCGCCCCCGATGTCACGGACGTTCTGGTCACCGCGCCCGACGAGGTGTGGATGGACCGGGGTTCGGGGCTGGAGCGCACGGCCGTCACCTTCGTGGACGCGGCCGCCGTGCGCAGGCTCGCGCAGCGGCTCGCCGCCGTGGCCGGACGGCGGCTGGACGACGCCCGGCCGTGGGTGGACGCCCGGCTGCCGGATGGGACCCGGCTGCATGCGGTGCTCCCCCCGGTCGCGGTCGGCTCGACCTGCCTGTCGCTGCGAGTGGTGCGCCCACGGGCGTTCTCCCTCGCGGAGCTGGAGGCGGCCGGGACGGTTCCGCCGGGCGGCGCGCACCTGCTGCGGGTCATGCTGGACGCCCGGCTGTCCTACCTGATCAGCGGCGGCACCGGCTCGGGCAAGACGACGTTGCTGAGCACCCTGCTGGGGCTGGTCGGCCCGCAGGAGCGGATCGTCCTCGCCGAGGACTCGGCCGAGCTGCGGCCCGACCACCCGCATGTGGTCCGGCTGGAGACCCGCCCTGCCAACCAGGAGGGCCGGGGCCAGGTCACCCTGCGGGATCTGGTGCGGCAGGCGCTGCGGATGCGCCCCGACCGGCTGGTGGTCGGGGAGGTGAGAGGCGCCGAGGTCACCGATCTGCTGGGGGCGTTGAACACCGGCCATGAGGGCGGTTGCGGCACCGTCCATGCCAATACGGCGGCCGACGTACCCGCGCGGCTGGAGGCGCTCGGTTCGACCGCGGGTCTGGACCGGGCCGCGCTGCACAGCCAGTTGGCGGCGGCGCTGTCGGTCCTGGTCCATCTGGTGCGGGACCGCGGCGGGCGGCGCAGGATCGCCGAGCTGCATGTGCTGGACCGGGACCGGGCGGGCTTCGTCACGACCGTCCCCGCGGCCCTCTGGAGCCCGGAGGGCTTCGAACGGGCGGCGGGCTGGCAGCGGCTCGAGCGGCTGTGCGCACGGGGCGGAGGCGCGGCATGACGGGCGCGGGAGCGGACCAGGGCGCGCTGACGCTGTGCGCCGCGATGCTGTGCGCGGGGGCGGCCGTATGGCTGCTCGCCGGGCGGGACCGGGAGCTGCGCCGGGTAAGGCTGCTGTTCGCGGACGGCGGACCCGTCGAGCCGGCGGGACCCGACCCGGTGCGGCGGCTGTCCGAGACGGCCGCCTGGCTACGGGAGCGCTGGCGGGTCGGTTACGGCGGGCGGATGGGGCGTGAGTTGCTGTGTCTGCCGGTCGGATGTGTGATCGCGCTGCTGGGTGCGTCGGTTCTGCCGCTGCTCGGGGCGGTGGTGGCCACTCCGTTCGTCGGCCGGTGGCTGCGGTCCCGGCGGCGCGAGCGGGACCGCGTGCGGCGCGCCGCCGGGGTGATCGACCTCTGTGCCACCGTGGCGGGCGAGCTGCGGGCCGGGCGGCATCCCGGCGAGGCGCTGCTGGCGGTGGACCCGGGGCACCTGAGGGAGCGTTGGGGGCTGGTGACGGCCGCGGCGCGGTTCGGCGGTGAAGTGCCGGACGCGCTGCGGAGGGTGGCCCGGCTGCCGGGTGCCGAGGGGCTGACCGGGGTCGCGGCCTGCTGGCAGGTGGCGGTCGACGAGGGAGCGGGGCTGGCGGCGGGGCTCGACCGGGTGGCGGCGGCGCTGCGCGCCGAGCGGGACCAGCGGGACGGCCTGGACGCCAAGCTGGCGGGGGCCAAGGCCACCGCCGTCGCACTGGCGGTGCTGCCCGTCGTCGGGCTGGTGCTGGGCGGTCTGCTGGGCTCCAATCCACTGCATGAGCTGCTGCACACCCCGGCCGGGCTGAGCTGCCTCCTGGTGGGCGGCCTGCTGGAGTGGGCGGGCCTGGTGTGGACCGGCCGGATGGTGCGGGCGGCGCGTGAGCCGGGGCGGCCGGTGGCCGATGAGCGCTGAAGTTGTCCACAGCCTGGGGATTTCGCTGTCCGTCTTGGCGGCGGTCCTGTGCACGGCGATGGCGATGGTCGAGGCCCATCGGGAGCGAGGCGCACGACGACGGTTGGCGGCGTTGCTTCCGGGCGCGAAGGACCGGCGGCCGAGGCGGGCCCGGGCGTGGCGGCGCCGGCGCGCCGGAGCCACTGGGGGCGCGCTGCCCTTCTGGGCCGCGCCGTGCGGCGCTGTGACGATCGCCGTCGTCCTCGTCGGAGGGCCGCCGGGGTGGGTGCTGGGGCTCGCTGTGGCCTGCGTCCTCTGGCGGTGGCAGCGGCACCGCCAGAGGACGGCCGGGCGCTCCGGTCGTGACCGGCACATCGAGGCCCTCGCCGCGCGCCAGATCCCGCTGGCCGCCGATCTGCTGACCGCCTGCCTCGCGGCTGGAGCGGGCCCGCGGAAAGCGGCGGAGGCGGTGGGAGGTTCGCTAGGTGGCCCGGTTGGCGAGCGGCTTGCCCAGACCGCGGCGGAGCTGCGGCTGGGAGGCGAACCCGCCCACGCCTGGGGGCGTATCGGGGCTCTGCCCGGAGCGCAGGGGCTGGCGCGTGCCCTGGAACGCGCCGGGACAACGGGCGCTCCGGCGGTGGAGCCGGTGTCCCGGCTGGCGGCCGAATACCGGGCCGAGCAGGGGCGGGCGGCGATGAAACGGGCCGACCGCACCGGCGTGCTGGTCAACGCACCGCTCGCGGGCTGCTTCCTCCCCGCGTTCCTGCTGGTCGGCCTGGCCCCGGTGATGATCGGGCTGGCCCGCGGCCTGATGGGCCACGGCCCCTGAACCCCGGCCAGACCACCAACCACACCAGCAACAACCACACCAGCAACAACCACACCAGAACCAATGACACCGCACGAGCGACAGCGGCACGACAACAGCACGACGAACGACGAACCGCGGTCAGTGACACCGCGGGCAGGGCAAGGGGGACCGACATGGTGAAGCAGTGGTGGGTGCGGCGGTACGCGGCGGCGCGTGCGAAGGCCGAGGCGGGCATGGCCACCGCCGAGTACGCAATGGGAACGATCGCGGCATGCGGTTTCGCCGCGGTGCTCTACAAGGTGGTGACCAGCGGGACCGTCAGTGGCGCGCTTCAGTCGGTCATCGGACGGGCGCTCGATGCGCAGTTCTGAGGCGCCGGGGACGGCGAATCGGACGGGCTCCCGCGCAAGGAGCGGCGCGCGGGGCGTCCCAAGGGTCCGGGGCCTCACAAGGCTCTGGGGCGTCCCAAGGGCCCAGGGCGCCCCGAGGAGCCCGACCGTCCCAAGGACCCTGGGCGTCCCAAGGACCCCGGGCCTCGCAAGGGCCCACGGCGTCCCGGGGGCCCGAGGCGTCTTAGGACCCCGAGGCGTCCTAAGGACCCAGCGCGCGGGGCGGGACAGCGGCTTCGTCACGGCGGAGACGGCCGTCGCGCTGCCGGTGCTGGCGCTGTTCGCCCTGATGCTGATCTGGGGGCTGATGGCCGCTGCCGCGCAGCTTCAGTGCGTGGACGCGGCCAGGGCCGGGGCGAGGGCGGCGGCGCGTTCGGAGCCGAAGGCGGACGCGATGGCCGCCGCCCGCTCGGCCGCACCCGATGGAGCGCGGGTCGAGCTGTGGCGGGACGGAGACCTGGTGCGGGTGCGGGTCCGGACCCATGCCGCCGGTCCCGGTCCGCTGGCGGTGAATCTGCGCGGCGAGGCGGCCGCGCTCGCCGAGGACACGGTGGGCGCGGTGGACGCGGGTGGTGCGGCTCGGGAGGCGGTCCCGTGAGAAGGGCGGACGACCGGGGGTCGGCCACGGTCTGGGTGGCGCTGGCCGCGACGGCCCTGTGCGCGGTGTTCGCGGTCGTACTGGCGGCCGGGCAGGCCATGGTGGCGCGCCATCGGGCGGGCGGAGCCGCCGACCTGGCGGCGCTCGCGGCGGCTGACCACGGCCTGGAGGGGGCTCGTACGGCTTGCGGTCTCGCCCGGCGGGTGGCCTCCGCCCAGGGGGCGCGCGTGGCGCGATGCACCCTGAGCGGCGAGATCGCGGACCTTACGGCGGAGGTGCGCACCGGCCCGTTCACGCTCCGGGCCAGGGCGCGGGCGGGGCCAGCGGGCACCCCCGTCACCGGACCGGCGTCGGCGCCGGGCGGCGGGGATCGCTCACTCGGCGGTCGACGGCTGCTCCGGGGCCCCGGCGAGCAGGGTCGTCAGCAGGCGGATGGCGGCCTTCTTGTCCAGCGGGTCATTGCCGTTGCCGCACTTGGGCGACTGGATGCAGGACGGGCATCCCGCGTCGCACTCGCAGGCGGCGATCGCCTTGCGGGTGGCCGCCAGCCAGCGGGCGGCCGTGTGGAAGGCGCGCTCGGCGAAGCCCGCGCCACCCGGATGCCCGTCGTACACGAAGACGGTCGGCAGCAGCGTGTCGGCGTGCAGCGGGACGGACACCCCGCCGATGTCCCAGCGGTCACAGGTGGCGAAGAGCGGCAGGATGCCGATCGAGGCGTGCTCGGCGGCGTGCAGGGCGCCGCCGAGGGCCTGGGGGTGCACCCGGGCCTCCTCGAGCTGGTCGTCGGTGACCGTCCACCACACGGCCCGGGTGCGCAGGGTGCGCGGCGGAAGGTCGAGCTTGGACTCGCCGAGGACCTCACCGGTGATCAGCTTGCGGCGCAGAAAGGAGACCACCTGGTTGGTGACCTCGACCGAGCCGAAGCACAGCCGCGCGTCCCCCCAGGGGATCTCGGTGGTGGTCTCCAGGATGGAGATCGCCGTGGTGTCGCGGGCCGTGGTCGAGTAGGGCGGAGCGGCCTCCTCCACCAGGGCGACCGAGTCGTCGAGGTCGAGCTGCCGGACGAGATAGCTCCGGCCCTGATGCAGGTGGACGGCGCCCTCGTGGACGGTGGTGTGGGCCGCCGCGGCGTCCACGGTGCCCAGCAGCCGCCCGGTCGCCGCCTCCACGACCTGGACCGGGCTGCCGCCCGCTCCGCGGATGTCGGTGAGGTCCGCGGCGCGCTCACGGCGGGTCCAGTGCCAGGCGGTGGCCCGGCGCCGCAGCAGCTTGCGCTGCTCCAGTTGCGGCATCAGTTCCTCGGTGGCGGGGCCGAAGAGCTCCAGGTCCGGCTCGGTGAGCGGAAGCTCGGCCGCGGCCGCGCACAGGTGCGGCGCGAGGACGTAGGGGTTGTCCGGGTCCAGGACGGTGGACTCCACCGGCTGCCGGAAGAGGGCGTCCGGATGGTGGACGAGATAGGTGTCCAGCGGGTCGTCCCGGGCGACCAGGATCGCCAGGGCCCCTTCGCCGGTGCGCCCGGCCCGCCCCGCCTGCTGCCACAGGGAGGCGCGGGTGCCGGGGTAGCCCGCCACGACCACGGCGTCCAGTCCGGCGATGTCCATCCCCAGCTCCAGGGCGGTGGTGGCGGCGAGCCCCAGCAGCTCACCGGAGTGCAGGGCCCTCTCCAGGGCGCGGCGCTCCTCGGGGAGATAGCCGCCGCGATAGGCGGCGATCCGGTCCGGCAGCGAGCGGTCCACTTCGGCGAGCCGTTCCTGGGCGATGAGCGCGATGAGCTCCGCGCCCCGCCGGGAGCGCACGAAGGTGACCGTACGGACGCCCTGGACGGCCAGGTCGGTGAGCAGGTCCGCGGACTCGGCCGTGGCCGTGCGGCGCACCGGGGCGCCCTGCTCGCCGTGGAGCTCGGTCAGCGGCGGCTCCCAGAGGGCGAAGACGACCTCGCCGCGGGGCGAGCCGTCCTCGGTGATCTCCACCACGGGCAGGCCGGTCAGCCGGCTCGCGGCGACCGCCGGATCGGAGGCGGTGGCCGAGGCGAGCAGGAACACGGGCGAGGAGCCGTAGCGGGCGCAGACGCGGCGCAGCCGGCGCAGCACCTGAGCCACATGGGAGCCGAAGACACCCCGGTAGGTGTGGCATTCGTCGATCACCACATAGCGCAGCGCGCGCAGGAAGGAGGACCATCTGGGGTGGCCGGGCAGGATGCCGCGGTGGAGCATGTCGGGGTTGGTGAGCACATAGTTCGCGTACTGGCGCACCCACTCGCGCTCCTCCACGGGCGTGTCGCCGTCGTAGACCGCCGCCCGGATGCCGGTGCCCAGCGGGGCGGTGAAGCCGGCCACCGCGCGGCGCTGGTCGGCTGCCAGCGCCTTGGTGGGGGAGAGGTACAGGGCGGTCGTGCCCCGCCCGTTGGGCTCCTCCGAGCCGTCCAGCAGGGTGCTGAGGACGGGGGCCAGATAGGCGAGGGACTTGCCGGAGGCGGTTCCGGTGGCCACGACCACGGATTCTCCGCGCAGCGCGTGTTCGGCCGTACGCGCCTGGTGGGCCCACGGGCGCTCGATGCCGGCCGCGCGAATGGCGTTGATCACCTCCGGCCGGATCGCCGAGGGCCAGTCGGCATGGGTTCCCGGGCGCGGGGGCAAGTGCTCCGTATGAGTGATGCGCGCGCCCCGGCCCGCCCCGGTGCTCAGCCGACCGAGGACGGCCCGGGGTGAGGGGCGTATGCCCGCCTGCCGCGGGATTTGGTCGTGGGCCATCGACACCGAGTGTGTCACTGGTCTGACGGACAATGGTCTCAAGGCGTCGTGCACGCCTGCTGGTAAGTGATTGAATGCCATCGCGGCTGCCGATCCATGGGGGGCGACCGCTCGATGCAAGGTGCTGGAGGATCCGTGGACCTGTCCCTGTCGACTCGGACCGTCGACGACCGCACGGTCGTCGAGGTCGGTGGCGAGATTGATGTATACACCGCGCCCAAGCTGCGCGAGCAGCTGGTCGAGCTTGTCAACGACGGCAACTACCACCTGGTCGTCGACATGGAGGGCGTCGACTTTCTCGACTCCACCGGACTCGGCGTGCTCGTCGGCGGGCTCAAGCGAGTGCGGGCCCACGAGGGCTCGCTGCGCCTGGTTTGCAACCAGGAGCGCATTCTGAAGATCTTCCGCATCACCGGCCTGACCAAGGTGTTCCCGATTCACACCTCGGTCGAGGACGCTGTCGCGGCGACCGACTGACAAGATCGCCGAAGGAAGACACAGAAGGGGGTTCCGGGCGGCGTACGCCCGGCCCTCCCGATAAGCACGCCCATACGCCCGAGGGGGATGGCATGGCCACCGTCGAACTCCGCTTCAGCGCGCTGCCTGAGCACGTCAGGACCGCTCGTCTTGTCGCGGCCGCCGTGGCGCGTCGGGCGGGGGTGGATGAGGCCGTGCTCGACGAAGTGCGGCTCGCGGTCGGCGAGGCTTGCACGCGTGCGGTCGGGCTCCACCTGAGCAATGGGGTGGAGGCACCGGTGCGGGTGACGCTGACCGAGGAGGAGAAGAAGTTCTCCATCGAGGTCGGTGATGAATCCCCGACCTCGGCGGCCCTGGTGTCCGGCTCCCATCCGGAGATGGACGACGAGGCCGAGGGCGAGGACGAGATGGGTCTCGCCGTCATCAGCGGGCTCGTCGACGATGTCGAGGTGACGAGCAGCGAGTCCGGTGGAGTGATCCGGATGAGCTGGCCGACGTCACCCCAGCCTCTGGTGTCCTAGCCCGCGCACCGCGCCGGGTCCTGCCCCGCTGGGGGTTCCCGGGTCCTGCCTCACCGCGCCGGGTCCTGCTCCCTTGGGGCCGCTAAGTGCTGCCCCGCCGTGCCGCGCTGAGTCCTGTTCGCGCACAGCCGCAGCAGGCCCTCTCCTGGGGCCGGGAGCGGGCCTCGCCCGTCCTGATCGCCGAAGCCGGGTCCCTCTTGAGGGTCATCTGTCCGTCATCCCTCTCCCGACCCGCAGGACCCGTTGGAACCCACCGAACCGGCCGTTTCATGATCGCCGGTCCGGCTGTTGGCATGCTCGCGCCCGGTCGGCGGCATGGTCCCGGCGCACCTCTCGGCGCGCGCTTTTTCGATCTCTGGCTTAGGCTCTGAACAGCGCTTTTCTCGACGGCGTAAGACTGCCACTAGATCATCTATATAGATCATTTGTAGAGATCATTTTACATCCGTCAGTGAATTGTCGACCTTCCTTCTTCCGAAGGAATTCATACCGCCAAACCAATTGATCTTCGCTGGTGCGGGCGAATTCCCATTCCGGCGCCCTGTTTTGATCGTGTGACGCTCCCTACAATCCGTCCACATCTCGAGCTCAGGACGCCTGAGCGCGGCGGCTCTTCTGCGGTCGCAGAACTGCTGCGCGCCCATGTGCCAAACGTCAAGGAGGACGAATGGCGGGGCCTCTCACCCCTCATCAGCTTGACCTCACCCCAACCCTGGCCGCCGCAGAGCTGACCGACGACAACCGTGTGATCGTGCTGGTGATCGCCGCCGTCGCGATCGCGGCGCTCGCGGTCGCGGTGGTGCTGGTACGACAAGTCCTCGCGGCGGGCGAGGGCACGGACAGTATGAAGAAGATCGCCGAGGCCGTTCAGGAAGGCGCCAATGCCTATCTGGCCCGGCAGTTGCGCACTCTCGGCGGATTCGCCGTGGTGGTGTTCTTCCTGCTCATGCTGTTGCCGGCGGACGACTGGTCGCAGCGCATCGGGCGTTCGGTGTTCTTTCTGATCGGTGCGGCATTCTCGGCCGCCACCGGCTATATCGGGATGTGGCTCGCGGTGCGCAGCAATGTGCGCGTCGCAGCCGCCGCCCGTGAGGCCACGCCCGAGCCCCCCACCACACCCGTCAATGGCGATTCGGCCGCTTCCGCACCCGGTAAGCCGAGCGTGGATCTCACGACCGTCTCGCACAAGGCGATGAAGATCGCTTTCCGTACCGGCGGTGTGGTGGGCATGTTCACCGTGGGCCTCGGACTGCTGGGCGCCTCCTGCGTGGTGCTGGTCTACGCGGCCGACGCACCCAAGGTGCTGGAGGGCTTCGGGCTCGGCGCCGCGCTGATCGCGATGTTCATGAGGGTCGGCGGTGGCATCTTCACCAAGGCCGCCGACGTCGGTGCCGACCTCGTCGGCAAGGTCGAGAAGGGCATCCCGGAGGACGACCCGCGCAACGCCGCCACCATCGCGGACAACGTTGGCGACAACGTCGGCGACTGCGCGGGTATGGCCGCCGACCTCTTCGAGTCGTACGCCGTCACCCTGGTCGCCGCGCTGATCCTCGGCAAGGCGGCCTTCGGCGACTCCGGGCTGGCCTTCCCGCTGCTCGTTCCGGCCATCGGCGTGGTCACCGCCATGATCGGGATCTTCGCCGTGGCTCCGCGCCGCGCCGACCGCAGCGGAATGAGCGCCATCAACCGCGGCTTCTTCATCTCGGCCGTGATCTCGATGGCGCTGGTGGCGATCGCGGTCTTCACCTATCTGCCGTCCAGCTACGCGGATCTCGACGGCGTCACCAGCCGCGAGATCCTCGGCCACAGCGGTGACCCGCGGGTCCTCGCGCTCGTCGCCGTCGCCATCGGCATCGTGCTGGCCGCGCTCATCCAGCAGCTCACGGGCTACTTCACCGAGACCACCCGGCGTCCCGTGCGGGATGTCGGCAAGACCTCGCTGACCGGCCCGGCCACGGTGGTGCTCTCCGGCATTTCGCTCGGTCTGGAGTCGGCCGTCTACTCGGCGGTGCTGATCGGGCTGAGTGTCTACGGCGCCTTCCTGCTCGGCGGCACCTCGATCATGCTGGCGCTGTTCGCCGTCGCGCTCGCCGGCACCGGCCTGCTCACCACGGTCGGTGTGATCGTCGCCATGGACACCTTCGGTCCGGTCTCGGACAACGCCCAGGGCATCGCCGAGATGTCCGGCGATGTCGAGGGCGCGGGCGCGCAGGTGCTCACCGACCTCGACGCGGTCGGCAACACCACCAAGGCGATCACCAAGGGCATCGCGATCGCGACGGCGGTGCTCGCCGCGGCCGCGCTCTTCGGCTCGTACCGCGACGCCATCGCGGAGGCCGTGAACCAAGTGCACACCTCGGTGGCCGGGGAGATGAATCTGAACCTGGACATCTCGCAGCCCAACAACCTCGTGGGCCTCGTCCTCGGCGCCGCCGTCGTCTTCCTCTTCTCCGGGCTGGCGATCAACGCGGTGTCGCGGTCGGCCGGAGCGGTGGTCTTCGAGGTGCGGCGGCAGTTCCGCGAGAAGCCCGGGATCATGAACTACAGCGAGAAGCCCGAGTACGGCCGGGTCGTCGACATCTGCACCAAGGACGCGCTGCGCGAGCTGGCCACACCGGGTCTGCTCGCGGTCCTTGCGCCGATCGCCGTCGGCTTCACCTTCGGGGTCGGCGCGCTCGGCTCGTTCCTGGCGGGCGCGATCGGCACCGGCACGCTGATGGCCGTCTTCCTCGCCAACTCCGGCGGTGCCTGGGACAACGCCAAGAAGCTGGTCGAGGACGGTCATCACGGCGGTAAGGGGAGCGAGGCGCATGCCGCGACGGTGATCGGCGACACGGTCGGCGATCCCTTCAAGGACACCGCGGGCCCCGCGATCAACCCGCTGCTGAAGGTGATGAACCTGGTGGCGCTGCTGATCGCGCCCGCGGTGGTGAAGTTCTCCTACGGGGACAACGCCAGCCCTGGGCTGCGTGCGGTCGTCGCCGGGCTCGCGGTCGTGATCATCGTGGCCGCGGTCTACGTCTCCAAGCGGCGCGGAATCGTCGTAGGTGACGAAGACAACTCCGGGCGCGTGGCGAAGTCAGCCGACGCGGCGGTGGTGTCCTAACCCCGGAAGGGACCAGGGGCCCGGGAAAGCCCCTGCGACATGCGGGCGGGCGAGGTGCGACAGCACGTCGTCCGCCCGTGTCCCTGTCCGGGGCGTCCCGTCCGCTCGATGAGGCCATGTCCACAACGAGCGGGGTGCAAATAGCTCTAAAAGGATCCATACGGGGCGCTCGCCGGGTGGGCCTGGCCGGATGGACGTGTATGTTCCGGGGCCGAGAGCCATGGAAGGGACCAATCCGGTGAACAAGAAGCTTGTGGCTGCACTGTCCGGCGGTGCGGCACTCGTACTGGCGCTGACCGGCTGCGGGGGCGGCGACGATGGGGACAAGAAGGTCAACGATTGGGCCAAGTCGGTCTGTGACGAGGTGCAGCCTCAGCTCAAGAAGATCCAGGGCGCCAACACCGCGATCCAGGGTGCGGCCGACGAGCAGGATTCCAAGAAGCTTCAGCAGACGGACGCCAAGGCGTTCCAGGAGATCTCCGAGTCCTACGGGGCACTCGCCAAGGCCGTGAACAAGGCGGGCCCCCCGCCCGTCGACAACGGCGACAAGACCCAGCAGCAGGCGGTCAAGGAGCTCAACGCCACCTCGGGGGCGTACACGAAGCTGAAGACGTCCGTCGACAAGTTGGACACCTCGGACAAGTCCAAGTTCGCCCAGGGACTCAAGGGCGTCGCCGACGAGCTCGACAAGCTCAGCAAGTCGGGTGACCAGGCCCTACAGAAGCTCCAGGAAGGAAAGGTCGGCTCGGCGATGGCCAAGCAGCCCGGCTGCCAGAAGCCGAAGACGAGCGGCGGCGCCACGACGCAGTCCTGACGGGCTGCCCAGGGCCGCACAGGACCGCCGCGAGCTGCCCTGGGGCCGCCGCCCGGGGCCGTACAGGGCCGCCCCGGGCTGTCCAGGGCCGCCCAGGTTCTGCCCCGGGGGGGCAACGCCGCCGCCTCGCGCCCCCCTTGTCGGCTCGTCAGCCAGGCCGACGCGGGCGATGTCGTCCCGATGCCGACCGGCGTCGCCCGCTGTCGGTCATTGCCCCGACAATGGGGGGCGTGAGTATGCACCAGCCTCCGTTCCGCCTCCCCGTCGCCGACCCCGAGCGCACCGCCCGCCTTCGTGAGGCGCTGTCGGCCGCCTCCTTCACCGCCGATGGTCTGCTGGATCTGCTCGGCTCGTCCGCCTACGCGGCCCTGGCGCGCGGCGAGACCGTCCCGGCGCTGCGCGCCACCCGGGGCGAGAGCGGCCCGCTGGAGACCCTGGTGCGGCTCTTTCTGTTGCAGCGCCCCGTGGCGTACGGGCGGGCGGCCGCGGCCCTGCCGGCCGAGGACTGCCTCGCCGACGGCTGGCTGGTGCGCGAGGGCGACGAGGTGCGCGCGAGTGTGGATGTGCGGCCTTACGGCGGTCCCGAGGGCCAGGACTGGTGGATCGTCTCCGACCTGGGCTGCGCGGTCGGCGGCGCCGGAGGGATCGGCGGCCCGGGCGGCGCGCGCGACCGGGAGGACCGCTCCCGGCTCGTCCTCGGGGTCGGCGGCGCGTCCACCACGCTCGCCGGTCTCACCGTGCCCGCGCCCGTGGGCCGGGTCCTCGACCTCGGCACCGGCTCCGGCATCCAGGCGCTGCACGCGGGCCGCCATGCCACCCGCGTCACCGCCACGGACCGCAATCCGCGCGCCCTGGCGATCGCCCGGCTGACCCTCGCCCTGTCCGGGGCGCCGGAGCCGGAGCTGCGGGAGGGGTCGCTGTTCGAGCCGGTCGGGGACGAGACGTACGACCTGATCGTCTCCAACCCGCCCTTTGTGATCTCTCCCCGCTCCCCGGAGGGCAGCGAGCTGGTCTACCGGGAGGGCGGGATGTCCGGGGACGACCTGTGCCGCACCCTCGTCCAGCAGTCCGCCGCGCACCTCGCCGACGGCGGCTGGTGTCAGTTGCTGGCGAACTGGCAGCACATCGAGGGGGAGGACTGGCGCGAGCGGGTGGCCTCCTGGGTCCCGTCCGGCTGTGACGCGTGGATCGTGCAGCGCGAGGTGCAGGACGTCAGCCAGTACACCGAGCTGTGGCTGCGCGACGCCGGTGAGCATCTGGCCGGCCCCGAGGCGTACGCGGCGCGCTACGAGGCGTGGCTGGACGAGTTCGAGGCGCGGAAGACCACGGCGGTCGGCTTCGGCTGGATCACCCTGCGCAAGTCCGGCGCCGACCGGCCCTCGGTGACCGTGGAGGAGTGGCCCCATCCGGTCGAGCAGCCGCTGGGGGGCGAGGTCATGGCCCACTTCGACCGGCAGGACTTCCTGCGCACGCATGACGACGCGGCGCTGCTGACCGCCCGCTTCCGGCTGGCGGACGAGGTGGTCCAGGAGCAGGTGGGCCCGCCCGGGGCCGAGGACCCCGAGCATGTGGTGCTCAGGCAGTACCGGGGGATGCGGCGCGCGACGACGGTGGACACGGTCGGGGCGGGCTTCGCGGGTGTGTGCGACGGCACATTGAGCGCGGGCCGGATCCTGGACGCCATCGCCCAGTTGCTCGGGGAGGACCAGGTGGTGCTGCGGGACCGCACCCCGCAGTCCATCCGGCTCCTGATCGAGCAGGGTTTTCTGCGGCCGGTCGATGACGACGGCATAGCGGCGCGATAGAGCGCACCGGGCGGGCGCTGGGGGGCGTGCGCCGGTGGTACAGCACCCGCCCCCGCGCCCCCGTATGGCAGAAAGCTGCCGCCGGGGCGCGGAACGGGCCGCCCGGGACCCGGGCCCTACGAGGAGACGCGCGCTGTTCACCCGGGGTTCGCGCGCACGCCTCCCGTGCGTGCCACGCTCCCGTCATGGAGAGCGGACCTGCGATCTTCGCCGGAACGGCATTCGTGTTGTTCGGCGCCGCGCTGCTGCTGTGGACGGCGGCGCGCCTGAGGCTGCGCGCACCGGTGGCACATGGTGTGAGTCCTGTCGCTTCCGCGACGCTCTCCCTTCTCTTCGGCGTCGCCGCGCTCGGCGGCGGAATCTGGTGCCTCGGTTACGCCTGACAGGGCCTTCCGCGCGGCCTCGTGCCGGTCCGGGCGGCAGACAGGTCGGTTGTCGGGTTACCGTTCGAGTGGCGTTGCGGGCTTTTTCCGTTTGACACGGGGGCGGGATGTACCGTCACACTCCGCAGCGTCACCGTAGAGGGAGGCCGTGTGAGCGTTACCCACACGGCACTGCCCGTTCACCGAGCGTCGACCGGAGAGAAGAGCCAAGTTGTCCCCGACCACCAGCGAGACCGCACAGGGCGGCCGCCGACTCGTCATCGTCGAGTCGCCTGCCAAGGCGAAGACGATTAAGGGCTACCTCGGCCCGGGCTACGTGGTCGAGGCCAGCGTCGGGCACATCCGGGACCTGCCGAACGGTGCGGCCGAGGTCCCCGACAAGTACACCGGCGAGGTCCGGCGGCTCGGCGTGGACGTCGAGCACGACTTCCAGCCCGTCTACGTGGTCAACTCCGACAAGAAGAGCCAGGTCAAGAAGCTCAAGGAGCTGCTCGCCGACTCCGACGAGCTCTTCCTGGCCACCGATGAGGACCGCGAGGGCGAGGCCATCGCCTGGCACCTCCAGGAGGTCCTCAAGCCCAAGGTCCCGGTGCGCCGGATGGTCTTCCACGAGATCACCAAGGACGCCATCCGGGCCGCCGTGGCCAACCCGCGCGAGCTGAACCAGCGCCTGGTCGATGCCCAGGAGACCCGCCGCATCCTCGACCGCCTCTACGGCTACGAGGTCTCGCCGGTCCTGTGGAAGAAGGTCATGCGCGGCCTGTCCGCGGGCCGGGTCCAGTCCGTCGCCACCCGTCTCGTCGTCGAGCGCGAGCGCGAGCGCATCGCCTTCCGCTCCGCCGAGTACTGGGACCTCACCGGCACCTTCGCCACCGGCCGGGCCGGTGACGTCAGCGACCCCGGCACCTTTGGTGCCCGCCTTACGGCCGTCGACGGCCTCCGTGTCGCCCAGGGGCGCGATTTCACCTCGCTCGGGCAGCTCAAGGACAGCGTCAACGTCCTGCACCTGGACGAGGCCGGTGCCCGCTCCCTGGCCGCGGCCCTCGCCGACACCGCCTTCACGGTGCGCTCGGTCGAGTCCAAGCCCTACCGCCGCTCGCCGTACGCGCCGTTCCGTACGACCACCCTCCAGCAGGAGGCCAGCCGCAAGCTGGGCTTCGGGGCCAAGGCCACCATGCAGGTCGCGCAGAAGCTGTATGAGAACGGCTACATCACCTATATGCGTACGGACTCCACCGTTCTGTCGGACACGGCGGTGACGGCGGCCCGGGCGCAGGTCACGCAGCTTTACGGCGCGGACTATCTGCCCGACAAGCCGCGCACCTACGCGGGCAAGGTCAAGAACGCCCAGGAGGCGCACGAGGCCATCCGCCCCTCGGGAGACCGTTTCCGCACCCCGGCGGAGACCGGCCTCACGGGCGACCAGTTCCGGCTCTACGAGCTGATCTGGAAGCGGACCGTCGCCTCCCAGATGAAGGACGCGATCGGCAACTCGGTCACCGTCAAGATCGCCGGGCAGACGAGCGACGGCCGGGACGCCGAGTTCTCCGCCTCCGGTAAGACGATCACCTTCCACGGCTTCATGAAGGCATACGTGGAGGGCGCCGACGACCCGAACGCCGAGCTCGACGACCGCGAGCGCCGGCTGCCGCAGGTCACCGAGGGCGACCGGCTCTCCGCCGAGGAGATCACCGCCGACGGCCACGCGACCAAGCCCCCGGCCCGCTACACCGAGGCGTCGCTGGTCAAGGAGCTGGAAGAGCGCGAGATCGGCCGCCCCTCGACCTACGCCACGATCCTGGGCACCATCCTCGACCGCGGCTATGTCTTCAAGAAGGGCACCGCGCTCGTGCCCTCCTTCCTGAGCTTCGCCGTGGTCAACCTGCTGGAGAAGCACTTCGGCCGGCTGGTCGACTACGACTTCACCGCCAAGATGGAGGACGACCTCGACCGCATCGCGCGCGGCGAGGCCGAGGCCGTGCCGTGGCTGAAGCGCTTCTACTTCGGCGAGGGCGCGCAGGCCGGCGCCGCCGAGGCCGGGAACGGCGACGGCGACCACCTCGGCGGCCTCAAGGAGCTGGTCACCGACCTGGGCGCGATCGACGCCCGGGAGATCTCGTCCTTCCCCGTGGGCGACGGCATCGTGCTGCGCGTCGGCCGCTACGGACCGTACGTCGAGCGCCCGGCGGAGATCGAGGGCGGCACCGGCCGGCGCGCCGACGTCCCCGACGACATGCCGCCGGACGAGCTGACGGTGGCGTACGCGGAGGAGCTGCTCGCCAAGCCGAGCGGTGAGTTCGAGCTGGGCCCCGACCCCGACACCGGTCGCATGATCGTGGCCAAGGACGGCCGCTACGGCCCGTATGTCACCGAGGTGCTCCCCGAGGACACTCCCAAGAGCGGTAAGAACGCCGTCAAGCCGCGCACCGCCTCCCTCCTCAAGTCGATGTCCCTGGACACGGTGACCCTGGCGGACGCGCTCAAGCTGATGTCGCTGCCGCGTGTGGTCGGCGCCGACCCCGAGGGCGTGGAGATCACCGCGCAGAACGGCCGCTACGGCCCGTACCTGAAGAAGGGCACGGACTCGCGCTCGCTGGAGAGCGAGGAGCAGCTCTTCACCATCACGCTCGAGCAGGCGCTGGCGATCTACGCCCAGCCCAAGCAGCGTGGCCGGGCCGCGGCCAAGCCGCCGCTGAAGGAGCTGGGCACCGACCCGGTCAGCGAGCGGCCCGTGGTGGTGAAGGACGGCCGCTTCGGTCCTTACGTCACGGACGGCGAGACCAACGCGACGCTGCGCCGCGACGACGACGTGGAGACCATCACGCCCGAGCGCGGCTACGAGCTGCTCGCCGAGAAGCGCGCCAAGGGCCCGGCCAAGAAGACCGCCAAGAAGACGGCGGCGAAGAAGACCGCGGCCAAGAAGACGACGGCGACCAAGACGGCCGCCAAGAAGACCGCGGCGAAGAAGACGACCGCCAAGAAGACGACCGCGAAGACCGCCGCCAAGAAGACGGCAGCGGCCAAGAAGTCGTCGGCCAACGCCGAGTAGGAAAGCGGAGCAAGGCGGAGCAATCCCCGCGCCATCCACGGCTCACCGCCCGTTTGTTCGGCCGGGGGGCCGTGGATTCATGTGATCCGGATAGGCTGGCGGGATGACGCGAGAGCAGCCAACGGACGTGACCGCCACTTCCGGTGCCCTTGCCGCGGACTCCCGCGAGCGGGCCGTACGAGCCCTGCTGCGCTATCAGCCGCTGCGACGGCTCTGGAGCGCCCAACTCGTCGGCGGCGCGGGGGACGCACTCGCCGTGCTGGTGCTGGTGCTGCTGACGCTCCAGGCGTCCGTGGCCGCCGACTCCTTCGGCGGCGGGTATCGCGGCGCGGCCTTCGCGGTCGCGGCGGTGCTGGGCATACGGCTCCTGGCGACCGTGCTGTTCGGCGCGGTGCTCCTCGGGCCGCTCGCGGCGCTCATCGGCCCCTCCGGTCCGCTGGACCGCCGCTGGACCATGGTCGGCGCGGACGGTCTGCGGCTGGTGCTGCTCCTCATCGCGCCGCTGTGGATCGACTGGGCCCCGGCCGACGCCGTCGCCTGGCTGCTCATCACGGCCTTCGTCGTCGGCGTCGCGGAGCGCTTCTGGACCGTCGCCAAGGACGGCGCGGCGCCCTCGCTGCTCCCGGCACCGCCCGCCGAGGGCGCGGCCGTGCGCCCGCTGCCCGACCACCTGGACGCGCTGCGGCGGCTCTCGCTCCGTACGAACTTCCTGACGCTGCCGATCGCCGCCGCCGGGCTGCTCGTCGTCACCCTCATCGGCAGGCTGCTGGGCACCGGCGTGGAGTGGTTCCACACCCACCAGGCCGCCCTCGGCTCGTATGTCGGCGCCGGACTCTTCGCCGCGTCGATCTCGATCCTCACCGTCCTCGAACTGCCCGGCGGGCAGACCAGCCGCACCCGCTCCCCCCTGGAGGGGCTGCGCCGCCCGCGCGCCGCCTCCGGTACCGGCGCCGACAAGGGCCGCACCGGCGCCGTTCCGCTGCTGGTGCTCGCCTGCGCCGGGGTGGCGGGCGCGATCGCCGCGGCCGTGGGCGTCGCCCCGCTTCAGGCCATGGACCTCGGCGGCGGGCCGGTCGCCTTCGCGCTGCTCGCCCTCGTCCTGGCCGGTGGTCCGGCCCTGGGCATCCGCTGGGCCCCGAAGGTCCTCCCGGGTCTGTCGCGGCGCAGGCTGCTGGCGCTGTCGGTCGCGCTGACCGGGCTCGCGCTGCTCACGGTGGGCCTGGTGCACGACACGACCACCGTCGTGCTGATCGCCTGGGTCGCGGGCGTGCTGGCCGGTATCGCCGCCCACATCGGCCACGCCCTCCTGGACCAGGAGTCCGAGGAGGCCCGCCGGCCCCGGATGACCGCGCATCTCCAGTCCGTCGTCCGCGTCAGCGTCGGGTTCGGCGCGGTCGTCGCGCCGCTGCTCGCCGCCGTCATCGGACCGCACCGGCTCGGCAGGGGCGATTTCGTCTTCGCCCACGGCGGCGCGGCCTTCACCCTGATGCTGGTGGGCGCGCTGCTGCTGCCCGTCGCCGCGCTGGTCCTCGGCCGGACCGACGACCGGCAGGGAGTGCCGCTGCGGCGCGATCTGCGCGAGGCGCTGCTCGGCGGCGGGGGCGCGGACGAGGGCCCGGCCGCCACCGGTTTCTTCATCGCCATCGAGGGCGGCGACGGCTCGGGCAAGTCCACGCAGGTGGAGGCGCTGGCCGAGTGGATAAGGGCCAAGGGGCACGAGGTCGTGGTGACCCGTGAGCCGGGCGCGACCGCGATCGGCAAGCGGCTCCGCTCGATCCTGCTCGACGTCTCGTCCGCCGGGATCTCGCACCGCGCCGAGGCGCTGCTGTACGCGGCGGACCGCGCCGAGCACGTCGACACCGTCGTCCGCCCGGCGCTGGAGCGCGGCGCGGTCGTCATCTCCGACCGCTACATCGACTCCTCCGTGGCCTACCAGGGCGCGGGGCGCGACCTCGCCGCGACCGAGATCGCCCGTATCTCGCGCTGGGCGACGAACGGCCTGGTGCCGCATCTGACGGTGCTGCTGGACGTCTCGCCGGAGACCGCCCGCGAGCGCTTCACCGAGGCCCCGGACCGGCTCGAGTCCGAGCCCGCCGAGTTCCACCAGCGCGTACGGGCCGGATTCCTGGCCCTCGCCGCCGCCGACCCGGCCCGCTATCTCGTCGTCGACGCCGGGCAGCTTCCGGAGGCGGTCACCTCCGTGGTGCGCCACCGCCTGGACCAGATGCTGCCGCTGTCCGAGGCGGAGGTGAAGGCCCAGGAGGAGGCCCGTAAGGCCGCCGAGGAGGAGGCCCGCCGCCGGGCCGAGGAAGAGGCCGCCCGTAAGGCCGAGGAGGAGCGGCTGGAGCGCGAGCGCCAGGAGGCGCTCGCCAAGGCGCGCGCCGAGGAGGAGGAGCGCAAGCGGCGCGAGCTGGAGGAGGCCCGCCAGCGTGAGGCCGAGCGACAGGCGGAGGCGGCCCGTCAGCGGGCCGAGGACGCGCGCCGCAGGGCCGAGGAGGACCGTAAGCGCATCGAGGCCGAGGACCGCGCCCGCGCCGCCGACGAGGAGCGGCGCCGCCTGGAGGCGGAGGCGGAGGCCCTGCGGCGGGCCGAGGCCGAGGCGCGCCGCCAGGAGGAGCAGCGCAAGGCCGAGGAGGCGCTGCTGCGGGCGGAGCAGGCGCGGCTGGCGGCGGACGCGGCGGATACGGCGTCCTCCTCCGGCGCCGATGCGCCGACCGTGGAGACCGAGACCCCGGCACCGCCGCCGCACGACGCGGATGGCGCGGGGGGCTCGCGGGGCGCGGACGGTGCCCAGGACACCGGCGGTGCCCAGGACGCGGCGGGTCCCGCCTCAGGCGACCCGGACTCGACGAAGACGGTCCAGACGCCGCGGTTCGACCCGTGGGCGGAGTACGTCGGCGAGGGCGGCTCCGGCGGCGCCGCCGGGCACCCCGCCACCGACCGTCCTGCCGCCGGGCGGGACGCGGACGAGACCGCGGTGCTGCCGCCCGTGCCTCCCCAGAACGGCCCGGACGCCGGCGACACCGCCGTGCTGCCGCCCGTACGGCCCCAGGACGGCCCGGGGCACCGGGGCGGCCCGGACGCCGAGGAGACGGCCGTCCTGCCCCAGCCGCCCGCCCAGCCGCCCACGAACGCGGCCGAGGAGACGGCCGTGCTGCCGCCCGTACGGGACGAGCGCTCCGCCGACCCGGCGGACCGGGTCCCGCCGTGGCTGTTCCGGCCGGACGAGGGCCAGGACCAGGCGCGAGACCAGGGGCAGGGCCAGGGGAACGAGCGCACGCGCGAGATGCCGCAGTACGGCTATGGCCAGGGCCAGGGCCAGGGCCAGGCGCAGGGCGGTGCGGAGCCGCCGCGTCCGCGCCGCCGTCGTCCCGAGTGGGCGGAGGAGACCCCGCTGGACGACCTCCCGTCACTGGCCGACGAACTGCTCGGCCCGCGCGACGACGAGGACGGCCGACGCCGCTGACGGCAGGCCGCCGACGACCATGTGGGCGAGGACCGGTGGCGGAACCCCGTGACCGGTGGCGTCGATGGCAAGCGCTGCACCGCGCGGGGAGACCTCCGTGCGGGTGCTGTAGAAGCTCCGATGGCACGGTGACGGTGTTGCGGCGCTGGCGGGTAGCCGGTGGCGGCAGGTGCCGACGAGGTTCGCGGGCGGGGCCCGCCGGCGGGGCGGCCGACCGGGCGCGTCGGCGGCGGTCGTGCTCGGCTGTCGGTGGGGTGGCCCACAATGGGATGCCGTAAGCACGAACGGCGGAGGCAGCCAATGGCGGTGTGGGACGACCTGGTCGGGCAGGACCGAGTAGCGGCCCAGCTCACGGCTGCCGCGCGGGATGCGGACGCCCTGGTCACGGCCGCGGGCGAGGCGATTCCGGCCGAGGAGCCCATGGCGTCGTCCAAGATGACCCACGCCTGGCTGTTCACCGGCCCGCCCGGCTCCGGCCGGGCCACCGCGGCCCGCGCCTTCGCCGCCGCGCTTCAGTGCGTCAGTCCGGACCGGGCGCTCGGTGGCGCCCCCGGCTGCGGTTTCTGCGACGGCTGTCACACCGCCCTCGTCGGTACCCACGCCGATGTGGAGGTGGTCCGTACGGACATGCTCACCATCGGCGTCAAGGAGACCCGGGAGCTCGTCCGCCGTGCCCAGTTGTCGCCCGCCGGCGGCCGGTGGCAGGTGATCGTCATGGAGGACGCCGACCGCCTTACCGAGGGCGCGGGCAATGTTCTCCTCAAGGCCGTCGAGGAGCCCGCACCGCGCACCGTATGGCTGCTGTGCACGCCCTCGCTGGAGGATGTACTGCCCACGATCCGCTCCCGGTGCCGTCTCCTCACCCTCCGCACGCCCCCGGTGGAGGCCGTAGCGGACCTCCTCGTCCGGCGCGACGGCATCGACCCCGAGCTGGCCGCTTCCGCCGCCCGCGCCACCCAGGGCCATATCGACCGCGCCCGCCGACTGGCCACCGACGAGCGGGCCCGCGCCCGCCGCGCCGCCGTCCTGAAGCTCCCGCTGCGCGTCGACGACGTGGGCGGCTGCCTCAAGGCGGCCCAGGAGCTGATCGACGCCGCGGCCGAGGACGCCAAGCAGGTGGCGGAGGAGGTCGACGTCAAGGAGACCGAGGAACTGCGCGCCGCCCTGGGCGCCGCGGCCGGTACGGGCGGGCGGTTGCCGCGCGGCACGGCCGGGGCCATGAAGGATCTCCAGGACCGCCAGAAGCGCCGTGCCACCCGCACCCAGCGCGACACCCTCGACCTCGCGCTCACCGATCTGATCGCCTTCTACCGCGATGTGCTGGCCCTCCAGCTCGGCTCCCAGGTCGCGCTCGCCAACACGGACGTACGGGACGCGCTGGAGCGGATCGCGTCGGGCTCGAAGCCCGAGCGGACGCTGCGCCGGATCGAGGCGATCACGGCGTGCCGTCAGGCGCTGGACAGCAATGTGGCGCCGCTGCTGGCGGTCGAGGCGATGACCATGGCGCTGCGGGCCGGCTGAGTCACCCGTACGGGTTCGCTGTCGGGCGCATGAAGCGTGTCCGAACGGATACTCTCCGTAAGGGGGCAAACCGGCCGTATCTCCAGGACCTGATCGCCAGGACCTGATCGCCAGGACCTGATCGCCAGGACCTGATCGCCAGGACCTGATCGCCAGGGCCCGGTCTCCAGGATCCGAGCGATCCAGGTGATCACCCTGACGACCCTGACCACCCGGATCACCGTCCTCGACATGATCCGGATGATCCGGCCGGTGCGATCCCGCGACTCGACCGCGCGAACCGAGGGATCAGCCCATGAACGCCCCGCACAGCAGCCGCCCGCTCCGGACCCTCGGCGCCGCCCTCGTCGCCGCGGCCCTCGCCTCCGCCGCCCTGCTGTCCTCCGGCTGCTCCGCCGACGTCTCCTCGCCGCCCGCCGCGTCGATGTCGAAGAAGGCCGTCCCCGCCGCCCTCAGGCCGTACTACGAGCAGTCGCTGAGCTGGCGCCCCTGCGGCGGGGCGGACTTCGAGTGCGCCACCCTCAAGGCCCCGCTCGACTACGCGAGACCCGGCACCGGCCGGGATCTGAGACTCGCCGTCTCCCGTAAGAAGGCGACCGGCCCCGGCCGCCCCCTCGGCTCGCTCCTGGTGAACCCCGGCGGCCCCGGCGGCTCCGCGGTCGGCTATCTACAGAGCTTCGCGGCCGTGGGCTACCCGACCCGGGTGCGCGCCCGCTATGACATGGTGGCGATGGACCCGCGCGGCGTGGCCGACAGCGAGCCCGTCACCTGTCTGAGCGACAAGCAGATGGACGCCTTCACCCAGACCGACCAGACGCCCGACGGCCGCGGCGAGACCGATCGTCTCGTCGCCGCGTACAAGAAGTTCGCCCATGGCTGCGCGGCCCGCTCCGGCCGGATCCTCCGCCATGTCTCGACGGTCGAGGCGGCCCGCGACATGGATGTGCTGCGGGCCGCGCTGGGCGACCGGAAGCTCCATTACGTCGGGGCCTCCTACGGCACCTTCCTCGGCGCCACCTACGCCGACCTCTACCCCCACCGCGTCGGCCGTCTCGTCCTCGACGGCGCCCTCGACCCGACGCTGTCCTCCCGGCGCATCAACCGCGACCAGACCGCCGGTTTCGAAACCGCCTTCACCGCCTTCGCCGAGGACTGCGTACGCCGCACCGGCTGCCCCCTCGGCACCGGCTCCGTGGCCGCCGCCCGCGACCGGCTCAGCGCCTTCTTCACCCGCCTCGACTCCCACCCGGTCCCCACCGGCGAGTCCCGCGCCCTGGGCGAGTCCCTCGCCACCATGGGCGTGATCTCCGCCATGTACGACGAGACCGCCTGGCCCCAGTTGCGCACCGCCCTCCGCTCCGCGATGCGCGGCCACGGCGGCGGTCTGCTCAACCTGGCCGACCTCTACTACGAGCGCGACACCGACGGCTCGTACGCCAACCTCATGTACGCCAACCCCGCCGTCAACTGCCTCGACCTCCCACCCGCCTTCCGCACCCCCGCCGAGGTCAAGAAGTCCCTCCCCGCCTTCCGGAAGGCATCCCCCGTCTTCGGCGGTGCCCTCGCCTGGGCGGCCCTGAACTGCGCCTACTGGCCCGTCCGCCCGACCGGCACCCCCCACGCCCTGCACGCCAAGGGCGCCGCCCCCATCGTCGTCGTCGGCACCACCCGCGACCCCGCCACCCCCTACCCCTGGGCCCGCGCCCTGGCCACCCAGCTCTCCTCCGCCACCCTCCTCACCTACGACGGTGACGGCCATACGGCCTACGGCCGCGGCAGCAACTGCATCGACAACGCGATCAACACCTACCTCCTCACCGGCCGCCCACCCACCCCCCACACCCGCTGCCGCTGACCAGCCCCGGCCCCGCCCGGGTCCCGCCCGGCCCCGTACGGAGCACCCCTCGAAACTGTGTAGACTTGGCGACGCTGCTGCTGCCAATCTGGCACCGCGGCATGCCGCCTTAGCTCAGTCGGCCAGAGCGACGCACTCGTAATGCGTAGGTCAAGGGTTCGATTCCCTTAGGCGGCTCATTTGAGGCCCAGGTCACATTTTCTGTGACCTGGGCCTCTTTTGTTTGGCGCGGACGCCGTGACCTGGCTTGGGCCGGGGCTTGTGGGGGCTGTCCCCCGGGGGAGCTACGTGTGGGTGTCCACCGTGTGGTGACGATTCCGGGGGGCCGGATCCGTAGCGTTCGGGATCGCCGCGGCGCTTCGGCTGCGGATGGGGTGGCGCGTTGGATCGACCGCCACGGAAAGCAGCCTTTTCGGCGTCAATTCTCTTACTGGGGAGCAAATATGGTCCGCAATGGGCGGCTGTCCGCGGTGATCGCGCTGTCGTGTGCCGTGGCAGGGGTGGGGCTGGTCGGCTGTGAGGACTCCGCGAAGGAGGGCTTGCTCACCGGTACCAAGAAGATCGAGGTCGGTGGGCGGTCGGTGAAGGTGTCCTGTACGGGGGCGTCGGCGGATGGCAGGCCGGTCATCGTGCTTTTGGCCGGGGGTGGTGATGGGCTGGAGAAGGTGGCTGGGGTTCAGAAGACGCTCAGTGAGAAAGGCCGGGTCTGTTCTTATGACCGGCTTGGTGAGGGGGGCAGTGATCAGCCCGGTGGGCCTCAGACGCTCAAGAGCACGGGGAAGGTGCTGACCGCGGTGCTCGATCGTGTCGCCGGTGACCGTCCGGTCGTGCTGGCGGGGCATTCGCTGGGCGGGCTGATCGCCGCCCGGTATGCCCCCGACCATCAGGACAGGGTCAAGGGGCTGGTCTTGATGGACGCCACCTCGCCGACGCAGACCGCTGATCTCAACAAGGGCATCCCCGAGTCCGCGACCGGCCCGGCGGTCGAACTGCGGGAGCAGACGCTCGCGATCCTTCACGGAGGGAAGCCGGAGAGGCTCACGGTGCCGGATGGGAAGGTCCGTTCGGCCGGGAGCATTCCGGTGGAGGTGATCCACCACGGGAAGCAGTACCTCGCGGCGGTTCCCGAATACGGGCCGGGGCTGGAGCGGGCGTGGTCCAACGGTCAGCGCAAGTGGCTCGCGGTCTCCAGCCGCAGCAGGCTGAGCACCGCCAAGAACAGCGAGCACTACATCTATGTGGATCAGCCCGATGTCGCCGTTCGGGCGATCGAGCGCGTCGCTTCGCAGGCCGCGGATCGCGCGTAGCGCCCGCGTTGGAGATCTCGCTGCGTAGCGTTCCCTTCGGCCGCGGGGCTTTGGCCGCGGAGGGGGGAAGGAGTCGATGATGAGGGCGGTGCCGGTGATCGGTGTTCGGCGGGTGCCGGAGCTGTGGCGCCGGTTCGATGTCACGGTCCGGGATCTGCCGCTCGGGCTGCTGCTCCTCGTGGGGTCGCTCGTACCGGCGTTCCACAACCACGGGACGCAGCTCGGCGGGCTGCCGGGCCGCCCCTTCGACGTACTGGCCGTCGTGGCGGTCGCCCTCCAGTGCCTTCCGCTCGCGGTGCGGCGGCGGTGGCCGGTTCTCTGTCTCGCCTTGGTGTCGGTCGGCTTCGCCGTCGACCAGCTTCGCGGCTACCACTCGTTCGCGGGTACGGCGGTGCCCGTCGCGCTGCTGAGCGTGGGGTCCCATCTGGAACGGCACCGGCGCGCCACCGCCCTGCTCTTCTCCGCGGCGTATGTGCCGCTGGCGGTGGCGCTCCACCGGCTCGGTTCGGGCGCCGAATCGCCGGGTGAGTTCGTGCTGTACTACCTGGCGCTGGCCCTCCCCTGGGGCATGGGGTCGTGGCTGCGCTCCACCCGGGCCGCGGAGGCGGAACGCCGCCGCCTTGTCGCCGAGCACACCCGCGCCGCCGAACGTGCCCGTATCGCCCGCGAGCTCCACGATGTCGTGACCCACCATGTGACCGCGATGGTCGTGCAGGCCGAGGCGGCGCGCTATCTGACCGCCGCGCCCGACCGGCTCGACCAGGCCCTGACCGCCGTCACCGACACCGGCCGACGGGCCATCACCGATCTGCGGCACCTGCTCGATCTGCTCAACCCCGACTACGGCACCGAGGCCAGGACGCCGGCCGTCGGCAGGCTTCGCACGCTCGTGGAGCAGACCCGGCGGGCCGGGCAGCCGGTGGAGTTCACCGAGGAGGGCACGCCGGCGGAGTCGACCGGCAGCGCCGACCTCGTGGCCTACCGGGTGGTCCAGGAGGCCCTGACGAACGCCCTCAAGTACGCTCACGGCAGCCGCACCTCGGTCCAGGTGCACCACGGCGCAAGGGAGATCACCGTGGAGGTCAGCACCGACGGTTCCGGCTCGCGGGCCGAGGTCGCTGCCGGGTCCCCTGGCGCGTGCCACGCCGGGTCCCCCGCCGCGTCGCCCGGCGGGAGCGGGCGGGGGCTGGCCGGGCTGCGCGAGCGGGTCGGCGTCCTGGGCGGCGACTTCAGCGCGGGCGTACGGACCGGCGGCGGCTTCGTCGTACGGGCGCGGATACCCGCGGGGAGCCCGTCGTGACCGGGCCGAGTGTCACCACCGAGCCGATCCGCGTCCTGGTCTGCGATGACCAGGTGCTGGTCCGCACCGGGCTGGTGACGATCATCGACGCCCAGCCCGACCTCGCGGTGGTGGGCGAGTGCGGGGACGGGCGGACCGCGGTCGAACTCGCCGGGCGGCTGCGCCCGGAGGTCGTGGTGATGGACGTACGCATGCCGGTGCTCGACGGCATCGAGGCCACCCGGCTGCTGGCCGGTGCCGGGGTGCCGCATCCCGTCAAGGTGCTCGTGGTGACCACGTTCAACCTGGACGAGTACGTCTACGAGGCGCTGCGCGCGGGGGCGAGCGGGTTTCTGCTCAAGGACGCGCCGCCGTCCCAACTGCTGCACGGCATACGGACCGTGGCCACCGGGGCGGCACTGCTGGACCCCGAGGTGACGCGGCAGCTCGTGGGCACGTACGCCGCCCGGATCCGGCCCGCCGAGGGGCCGCCGCGCGACATTCCGCTGACCCCGCGCGAACTGGAAGTCCTCCGCCTCATCGCGAATGGCCTCTCCAACAGCGAAATCGCCGTGACCCTGGTGATCAGCCAGGAGACCGTCAAGACCTTCGTCTCACGCATCCTCGCCAAGCTCGGACTCCGCGACCGGGTCCAGGCGGTCGTCTACGCCTACCGCCGGGGTCTGGTGACCTGAGGCTGAGGGCCGCGCGGGTGGCCGGGACGCGCGGAACCCCAGCACGGACCGGGTCCGAGCTGGGGTTCTTTATGCCGTCAGCCGTGCTGTCAGCCGTGCCTTCAGCCGTGCCTTCAGCCGTGCCGTCAGCTATTGATGGGGGGCTTGGAGGACCAGGCGGTCAGCGACAGGGTGCCGTTGTCGAGGTCCTCGCCGAACGCGACGGTGCTGTGGGAGTTGCTGCCCGTCGGGGAGATCTGGAGGTACTTCGCGTGGGCGGTCGAGGCGCCGGTGGTGGTCCACACCAGGTCGGCCCAGGCGCTCTTACCCGGTCCGAGGGTGATCGGGTGGGAGCCCGGGTCGGTGGCGAAGTAGGTGCTGCCGTGGCGGGCGGTGGTCTTGATGGCGGTGTGTCCGGCGCCCTCCAGGGCCAGCCCGGCGTAGCCGCTGATCACGCAGGTCTCGTCGCCGGTGTTCTTCACCCGCAGGAACGTGCCCCGGTGGTTCATCCCCGACTGGGAGGTACCGGCCGAGTCCAGGGTCGCCCGCAGCGTCCCCGGCTGGCATTCGGCGGTCGCCTGCGCCTTGTCGGACCCCGAGCCAAGGGCCGTTGCCTGCTTGCCCGGCCGGCCCGCCTGGTTGTGGATCGAGGCGTCCGACTGCGATGACTTCGCGGAGGACGACGCGTGGGAGGAGGAGCTCCCCTTGGCGTCGGACGACGAGTCGTTGCTCCCGCAGGCGGTGAGGGCGACGGCCGAGGCGGCGGCGATCAGCGCGGCCACACCGGCCTTGCGGACTCGGCGGTTGAGAGTGTGGTGCGACATGACGACCCCCATGGGCTTCCGGTTTGTGCGGTTCCTGCTCACGCACCATCCATGGTGTCGGCCGCCGCTGGCGTTCTCTTAACGACCGCTGGCGATTCGCTAACGTCCGGCTAACGCCCGCCGTCACCCCTCGGCCGGGGTCCAGTCGGCCACGAGCTCCAGGAGACCTGGGAAACGGGCGTTGAGGTCGGCGATCCGGACGTGGCTGCGGCGCTCCAGGCCGTATTGGCGCTGGCGGGTGATGCCTGCCTCGCGGAGGGCCTTGAAGTGATGGGTGAGCGAGGACTTGGGGCGGTCCAGACCGAACCAGCCGCAGGTGTGATCGAACCGCTCCGATTCGAGGAGCAGTTTGCGCACGATGCGGAGGCGGAGGGGATCGCTCAGGGCGCCCAGGACCGTTTCCAGCCGGATCTCCTCCACGGCCGGTTCCGGGAGCGGGGGCGGCAGGTCGGGGGGTTCGGGGAGCGCCTTGATGGCGGGGCGGGCGCTTTGGGGTGTTTGTGCCGTGTGGGTGGCCTCGGTGGCCTCGGTGGCCTCGGTGGCCTGGGCGGCCTCGGCGGTCTGAGTGGTCTGAGCGGTCATCGTCGGGTCCTCGTCGCGCGGCTTGCTGTACGGCTCGCTGTACGAGTCTGATCGTACTGCATGTTAAGTTCGACTTAAGTCGTACTGGGATCGTCGGGAGGAGCTGTCGTGACGGGGAGTCGGACCGTGGCGGTGCCGGGTGAGCGGGAGGCACCTGAGGAGAGGGGTGAGAGGGGCGAGGGGGAGGAGGGGGCGGCCGCGACCCGGTGGGTGTGGACGGCCGCATGGCCGGTGACCGCCGTGTTCGTCCTCTCGAACGCGGCGACGCCGCTCTATGTGCGGTGGCAGCGCGAGATCGGGTTCTCCAAGGGCACCCTGACGGTGATCTTCGCCTGCTACATCGTCGGGCTGCTCGGTTCGCTGCTGGTCTCGGGCGTGGTGTCGGACCGGGTGGGACGGAAGCCCGTGCTGCTGCCCGCGCTCGGGCTCGCGATGGCGGCATGCGCGATCTTCGCGAGTGCGTCGGCCGTGGCGGCGCTGATCGTGGCGCGGCTGTTCAGCGGGATCGCGGTGGGCGCCGTCGTCTCCGCCGGAATGGCGGCGGTGACCGATGTGGCCGGGCCGGGGCGCCGGCGGCTGGCGGCGCTGCTGGCCTCGTGCGCGATGGTGTTCGGCGCCGGGCTGGGGCCGTTGCTTGCCGGGGTGCTGGGCAAGGGGGTGTTCGTCCTGGAGGCGGTGCTGCTGGCGGCGGCCGTCCTGGTCGTGGCGCGGATGCCGGTACGGCGTCCCGTCGCGCCCGCGAAGGGGGCGTGGGTGCGGATACCCGGGGTGCCGCGGGGCAGTGGCGGGCAACTCCTCATGGGCATCGCCGTCTTCGCGCCCGGCATCACCGCCACCTCCTTCGTGCTGTCCCTCGGGCCGTCGCTGCTTACGGGGCTGCTGGACACCACCAGCCCGGTAGCCGCGGGCGCCATGGCCTTCGTGATGTTCCTCACCGCGACCGGTGCGCAGTTCGCCGTCCAGCGGCTGGACCGGCGGACGATCCTCCTCGCCGGTGCCGTCAGTACGACGATCGGCATGGGCGCGCTCATCGCCGCCGTCCGCGCCTCCTCCGTACCGCTGCTCGTCGCCGCCGCGCTGCTGGCCGGGGCGGGGCAGGGGATGGGGCAGCTCGGCGGACTGTCGCTGCTCAACTCCAGTGTTCCGGCGAGCCGTCTGGCGGAGGCCAACGCGGCGCTCAACGTCGGCGGCTATGTGCCCGCGGGCGTGCTGCCGGTAACGGCGGGTTACCTCAGCGATGCGGCGGGGCTGACGACGGGGGCGACCGTATTCGGGGCCGTGCTCATGGCGTTGGCCCTCGTCGGGGGGCTGGTGGTGCTCGCCGGTCCGCCATCCGCCCGCAGGAAGTAGGCATGGGGGCATCGAGGGTGGGTAGGCGGGTCCCCAATCAGCCTTATGCATGCAGCCGATACAGGGAGTGCGACGTGAACGACACGGCACCCGTGGCAATGTCGACACTGACGGCAGCCGAAGCTGAGCAAGCACATGGTGTTCAGGTATGTGATATTGCCCTGGATGGAGTTGAGACCGCAGGACCGTCCGACCTGCCCACGGTGGACGATCCGGCAAAGGTGGCGCCCAAGGACGCGCGGGTGCTGACCAAGACGTTCCTGGACCGGCTGACGGAGCTGGAGGAGGGGACGCACGAGTACCAGTACGTGCGAAACACTCTTATCGAGCTCAACCTGTCGCTGGTCCGGTACGCCGCCCGGCGGTTCCACAACCGCTCGGTGGAGATGGAGGACATCGTCCAGGTCGGCACCATCGGGCTGATCAAGGCGATCGACCGGTTCGATCTGAGCCGCGAGGTCGAGTTCACCACCTTCGCCGTTCCGTACATCGTCGGCGAGATCAAGCGGTTCTTCCGCGACACCAGTTGGGCGGTGCATGTTCCCCGCCGTCTCCAGGAGTTGCGGATCGACCTCGCCAAGGCGAACGAGGAGCTGTTCCAGCGGCTGGACCGGTCGCCCACCACGGCCGAGCTCGCGGAGCATCTGGAGCTGAGCGAGGACGAGGTCGTCGACGGACTGGTGGCCAGCAACGGCTATCTCACCACCTCGCTGGACGCGCCCGCCGAGCAGGAGAGCGGGGCCACGCGGGTGACCACGTACGCGGACCGGTTCGGCGACGTCGACCCGGCCATGGAGACGGTGGAGAATCTGCACGCGCTCAAGCCGCTGGTGGAAGAGCTGGGTGAGCGGGACCGCCGCATCTTGCAGCTTCGGTTCGGCGAGGAGCTGACCCAGTCGGAGATCGGCGCCGAACTCGGCGTCTCCCAGATGCATGTCTCCCGGCTGCTCAGTCGCGCGCTGGGCCGGTTGCGGCGCGGAATGCTCGCCGACTAGCGACTGGTCACACAGACCGAACTAGCGACTGGCCACGCAGGCCGAGCAGACCGAAGGGGCCCGTGTCGGAGAAATCTCCGGCCGGGCCCCTTCGGTCTGCGCCCGTGTCGGCTGTGTCGGGTTCGTCCGCACAGTCTCCGCACGGTCTTCGGGCTACCAGCGGTACCACCGTCCACGTCGCCCGCCGACCGTCGGCCGGGCCACGAAGCCGATCAGCCAGACGGCGAGCACGATGACCGCGATCCACCACAGAGCCTTCAAGGCGAATCCGGCGCCGAAGAGCAGCAGTGCGAGAAGAAGAACGACAAGCAGGGGAACCATGATGACCAACCTCCTGGACGCCGCGAGTACCCCATCGGGAATCCGGCACACCTGATCAATTCATGCTGTTTCGAACGCTCCCGTTCCCCCTGGTGGCTGGATGGCGTGGCGTCTCACGGTGAGCGGAGGCAGGCTGGAGGGGCAGAGGTCAGAGGGTGATATGTCATGATCCAGCCAGCCGATATCCGTGAGTGGCGTGACCGGGATGTCGTCGATGAGGAGGGCCGCAAGATCGGGGTGCTCGAGGCGATCTACGTGGCCACCGCCACCGATGAACCCGCCATGGCCACGGTCCGCACCGGACTGCCCACCCGCCACCGGCTGGTGTTCGTCCCGGTGGACGACGCGGTGGTCGGGCCGGGCTATGTGAAGGTCTCCTACACGCGGTCCCTGGTGAAGAAGGCCCCCTCGCTCGGCACCGACGATGTGCTGCCCGTGGAGCAGGAGGGGGCGATCTTCCAGCACTACGGGAAGACGTACCAGTCGGGTCCCGGCGGCGGGCGGCAGCTCGCACGCCGCTGATGGCCGAGGACGCTTGACGCACGAGGAGAGGTGTCGGCCGTGGCGCTCTTCCTGTTCCTGGTGATCGTGGCCATCGTGCTCGGCCTCATCGGGTGGGTGGTGCACGGGCTGGGCTATCTGCTGATCATCGGCGTGGTGGTGCTGGTGGTCGACATGGTCCTCGGCCTGGTGCGGCTGGCGCGGAGATCCCGGCGGCGCCGAATCCGATGACGGGACGCGATGCGGCCCGCGTCCCCTTCGGGGCGCACTCCGTCCCGTACGCTCCCGGTACGCTCCGGCCCTCCGGCGACCAGGCGGCGGCCGACCGGCAGGTGCTGGAGCACTACCGGCGGTGGAAGGCGTCCTTCCTCCGGTCGGGCGATGAGGTGGGCGGCCGGGGCCGGTGCGCGGTGTTCACCCCCGACGCGGCGCACCCCTTCGTCGCCGAGGCCCAGGGCTACGGGCTGGTGATCACCGCGCTGATGGCGGGCGCCGACCCCGACGCCCATGCCCTCTTCGACGGCATCCTCCGGCATGTGCTGGCCCACCCCTCCGTCAACCACCCCGATCTGCACGCCGCCCAGCAGGACGCCGGTGGCCGGGACGTCGGGGGACGGGACTCCGCGACCGACGGGGACCTCGACATCGCGTACGGACTGCTGCTCGCGGACCGGCAGTGGGGCGGCGGCCACGGCGACTACAAGGCGCTCGCACTGCGGCGGATCGACGCCGTCATGGAGTGCGAGGTGCACCCCGGCACCCGGCTGACCAAGCTCGGCGACTGGTCCTCGGGCCGCTTCGACGAGGTCTCCCGTACATCGGACTGGATGCCGGACCACTTCCGGGCGTTCCGGGCGGCGACCGGCGATCCGCGGTGGGACGAGGCGCTGGACGCGCATCTCGCGCTGGCCGGTGCGCTGCGCACCCGCCATGCCCCGGCCACCGGGCTGCTCCCCGACTTCGTCGTGGACACCACGTCCGGCGAGCCGAGGCCCGCGCCGGGGAAGGTGCTGGAGAGCCCGCATGACGGCGACTACCACTGGAACGCCTGCCGCGTCCCCTGGCGGCTCGGCGCCGACGCGGTGACCAGCGGCGACGCACGGACCCGGGCCGCCGCGCGCGGGCTCAGCCGCTGGGCGAGGACGGCGACGGGCGGTGACCCCGGGGCAATCCGGAGCGGATACCGGCTCGACGGCACGGCCTATGGGGATGCGGGCTCGCCCGCCTTCTTCGCGCCCTTCGCGGTCGCCGCGATGACGGAAGGAGAGAAGGCTGATGACGGGGGCGAGGGGGCGGGCGAGGCCGCGCAGGGCTGGCTGGACGCGCTGTGGGCGCGGATGTGCGGCTCCCCGCCCGATCCGGCCCGCGCCTACGCGGCGGGGGTGCAACTCCAGTCGATGCTGGTGGTCAGCCGGAACTACTGGGTGCCGTAGGGTCGCCCGGCCCGGCCGGGGGAACGGGGTCGGCCCGCCGCACCACCGCCTCGCAGAGCGATTCCAGGGCGGCCCTCGCCGGGCAGTCGGGGAGCGTCGCCAGGGCCGCGCGGGCGGCGTCGGCCTGACGGGCGGTCTCCGCGCGGGCGCGGTCCAGGACCGGATGGGTGCGCAGCCGTGCCACCGCCTCCGCGTACCCCGGCCGATCGGCGGGCCCGGTGAGCAGCTCATACAGCTCCCGGTCCGTGAGATCCGCGGGCTCCCCACGGTCCGTGAGATCCGCGGGCTCCCCACGGTCCGCACGATCCCCAGGGTCCCCAGGGTCCCCAGGGTCCCCAGGGTCCCCAGGGTCCCCAGGGTCCCCAGGGTCCCCAGGGTCCCCAGGGTCCCCGGGGTCCCCAGGGTCCCCAGGGTCCCCGGGCTTCCCACGGTCCGCGAGATCCCCGGGCTCCCCACGGTCCGCACGATCCCCAGGGTCCCCAGGATCCGCGCGCTCCGCCGGCCCCGCCCCCGCCCGCTCCGCCAGCAGCAGGACGGGCAGGGTGGGGCGGCGGGCGGTCGGGGTCGCCACCTCGTCGGCGAGATGGCTCGCCACGCCCAGCCGCTCGCCGTATCGCGCGAGGGCCTCCACGGCGCTCGGGTCCGCACCCGAGGCCAGCGCGCCCAGCCGTCCGGAGACGGCGGTCAGCGAGCCGGTGCGGCCGGCCAGCACCTCCAGATGGTGCTCGACGGGGTCGCGGCCGTGGCGCGGTCCGGCCGTCTCCAGGATCTGGCCGGTGACCTGCCGCCGGAACGCCTCGGCCTGGAGCCGTACGGCCTGCGGCCCCAGGTCGGCGAGGATGTGCGAGGCGCGGGCGAAGAGGAAGTCACCGATCAGCACCGCCACCGTGTTGTCCCAGTTGGCGTCCGGGCGCTGGGCGCCGCGCCGTACGGTCGCCTCGTCCCGTACGCCGTCGTGGTAGTGGGTGGCCAGATGGGTCAGTTCGACGACGACGGCGGCGGGCACCACGCCCGGTGCGCCGGGGTCGCCGAACCGTGCCGCCAGCAGCACCAGCAGCGGCCGGAGCCGCCGCCCGGCCGTGCGGGTCAGCTCCCGCGCGGCCTCGTTGATGAACGGCACATCGCTCTTGGTGGCCTTCAACAGGCCCTCGTCGACCGCCGCTTGGCCGGCCCGGAGGCCGTCCGCCAGCGCGCGGTCCCGCACGGTCGGCTGCATGGGGAGAAATGTCTCATATGTCGTCGGTGGCCGGTCTCAGGACGGCTGCTCAGGATTCCGGCGTGGCCGGAACCCGGGCCCGGATGCGGCTTCCCTGTCCGGGACGGCTGTCCACGTTCAGCGTGCCGCCCACCTCACGGGCGCGCTCCCGCATGGAGAGCAGCCCGAGATGGCCGGGGAAGGAGCCCTTGCAGTCGAAGCCCACGCCGTCGTCGGCGACCGTCAGGGTGACGGCGCCCGGTTCGTTGAGCAGATGGAGCCGTACGTTCCGGGCCTGCGAATGCTTGGCGATGTTGTGCAGCGACTCCTGGGCGATGCGGTACAGGGCGTGCTTGGCCTCCGGTGTGGTCTCCGGCTCGGCGTCCAGCTTCGCCTCGGTGGCGATCCCGTACCGGGCCCGGAGCGCCTCGATGTGCTGGGTGAGCGCGGCGACCAGGCCCTCGGTCTCCAGCGATTCGGGCCGCAGCCGGCACAGCAGGGTCCGGGTCTCGGCGATCGCGGCGTCCGCGAGCCGCCGGATGTACTCGATGGGCTCGGCCAGTTCGGCCAGCTCGGCGAGGTCCACCACCTCCCCGACGGCCTCGTGGCCGCCCGCCGGATCGACCCATACCGCCCCTTCCACCGGGTTCGCCGCCTCGATCCGTCCCACCGGCTCCGCGCTGTCCATGTCGCGTTCCAGCATCTCGCGGGCGGTACGGGCACCCAGCGCGATGCCGTAGAGCGCCTGCGAGACCGAGTCGTGCAGCTCGCGCGAGATGCGCTGCCGCTCCTCCCGGACGGACCTCTCCTGGGTGGCCCCCTGCTGCCGGTCGTTCTCCACCGCGCAGGACGCATGCCCCGCGATCACCTCCAGGAGGGTGATGTCCGCCTCGCCGGGGTCGCGGCCGGGCGGGAAGTGGCAGCACATCGCGCCGATCGCGGTGGATTCGCGCAGCAGCGGCCAGGCGGCCACCGCGCCCCGCGCCGGGCCCTCGCCGTCCGCGCCGGTACGGCCGCCGCCGTGGATGACGGGCGCGGCCCCGGCGATCGCCTCCAGCGCCGGTTTCCGGGACGGCGGGGTGTGGCCGTGGCCGCCGCCGACCAGGCGCAGGTTGGCCGACGGTCCGGGCTCCAGCAGATAGACCGTGCAGCTCGCGGCGCCGGTACGGGCCACCGCGCCCGCGGCCAGGGAGTCCAGGGTCCGCCGTACGCAGGGGCCGGAGGAACGGGTGAACCCCGCGGAACCGGACGAGCCCCAAGCGGAACCCGAGGGGCCCGACGCTCCCGCCAACCCGGACGCCCCCGCGAAACCGGAAGACCCCGAAGCCCCGGCAGACCCGGAAGCCCCCGCGAACCCCGAAGGGTCCGGCAGGCCCGAAGCCCCCGTGGCGCCCGGGGAACCGCCGGAGCCCGGCCCGGCGGCCGCGGATGCCAGCCGCCGCAGATGTTCCCGGTGCCGGATCTGGGCGACCGCATGGGCCGCGGCGGCCGCGAAGCTTCCCACGGTGCTCACATCGGCGTGGCTGAGCCGCCGCCCGCCGCCGCGGTTCGCCACCTCGATCACTCCCACGGGGTGGCCGCGCACCAGCAGCGGCGAGTCCAGCACCGAGGCCGGGACCGCGTGCCGGGGGTCCCGGCCGAGCCGGCGCGGCCGCCGTTCGTGGCTGGAGACCGTGGGCCGTCCGGCGCGGATCGCCTGGCGGGCGGGGGAGGAGCCGCCGGGCGTCAGCGGTCCGCTCGGCGCGGTCCATGGGGCGCCGTCGGTGGCTCGTATCGTCAGGACGTCGCCCGGCTCCAGCACCATCACCCGGGCCATATCGGCGCCCAGGAGTTCCCGCACCCGGCGGGCGATCAGCCGGAGCGTGTCGTCGGCGGTCTCGCCCGCCAGGATGTGTTGGGTGACCTCGGCGAGCGCGGTGGCGCTCCGTCGCCGCCGGATCGGGGTCCATCGTGTATTGATCACGCCGACCACCACTGCTCCCTCGTCGTCGACTCCAGTGCTTCCGGAGGGGTGAGTTCACCCGCCGGTACCAGGCCGGACTGCACCGCGTAGACCGCCGCCTGGGTCCGGCTGTGCACCCCCAGCTTGGTCAGGATGTGGCTGACATACGTCTTCACCGTCTGCTGGCCGATCCGCAGATCGTGGGCGATCTCCTTGTTGGCCTTGCCGCGCGCGAGCATGGTGAGCACCTCGGTCTCCCGCTCGGTGAGCTGCTCAGGGCCGCTCGGCTCCCTGACCTGGCCCATCAGCCGGGAGATCGCGGCCGGGGAGACATGGATCTGGCCCGCGGCCGCGGCCTTCACCGCGTTACGGAGGTCGTCGGCCTCGGCGTTCTTCAGCAGGAAGCCGATGGCCCCCGCCCGGACCGCGCCCATGACCATGGCGTCGTCGAGGGAGCTGGTCAGCGCCACCACCTCGACCTCGGGGAGGTCCTGGCGGATCTCGGCCGTGGCCGATACGCCGTCCATCACCGGCATCAGCAGATCCATCAGGACGACGTCGGGGCACAGCTCCCGGGCCAGCCGCACGGCTTCCCGGCCGTTGGTCGTCTCGCCCACCACCTTGATGTCGTTGTCGAGGCCAAGAATCATGCGGAGGCCCTGCCGGACCACGGCATGGTCGTCTGCGATCAGCACGCGAAGCGCCACTTGGTTCACCTGCCCATGGAGTACATCGCCGCACGAGCGGAGACGGACGCGGAAACGGTCGCGATCAGCGGTTCGAAGAGGGGGAGGACCAGCAGGACGAGGACACCCGCCAGCCAGCCGGCCAGGACGTCGCTCACCCAGTGGGTGCCCAGATAGACGGTGGTCAGACCGATGCCGAACGCCATCACACAGGCGATCAGCGCGCCCGTGCGCCGGTGACGGCCGGCGAGATAGGCGACGGTGCCCCAGACCACGACGGCGTTGGCGGTGTGACCGGAGGGGAAGACCATTCCGCCGTGGAAAAGCTCGGCGGCCCCGGGGGTCTGGGCGTAGTGCGGGCCCGCCCGCCCGGTGAGGATCTTGACGGCGCCGACGCTCATATTGAGCAGCAGCAGCGCCAGGCACAGGACCAGCGGCGGGCGCGGGCTTCGGATCCGCCCCGCGCGCCAGGAGACCCAGGCCAGGGCGGCCAGGGCGGTGGGGCCGCGCTGGCCCGCGATGACGAAGGCGTCCAGGAACGGCCGGAGCTGCGGCCACTGTTTGTACGGCTTGAACAGGGCCACCTGCCAGTCGAGCCGGACGAGCTGCGAGCCGGTGAGGACGGCCACGAGCACCGCCGCGTAACAGGCGGCGGCCACCAGGAAGGCGGTGGTGTGTCCGCGGCTGAGCGGGCATCGGATCCGTCCATGGACTCGCATGGGGAGGAAACCCGTCTCGGTATGCCCGCGATTCCATCCTAAGGGGGACTTTCTGCCCCATTCGGCCCTCGGGGGTCCGCCCCAGGTGGTCCCGCCCCCTTCGTACGGACCCGGACGGGGGAGGAGTCCGTACGTACGGCATGGGGCCCGAAGCGAATGGCATGGGGCCCGAAGCGAACGGCAGGGGGCCCGAAGCGAATGGCCCCCGCGCCGGAAGGGGCCATGGCCATGCCCGAAGCCGAAGGCGGCTCCGGGGGTCGGCCCGTCACTCCTCCGGCCCCCCCGGCTGCGCGGGCTTGAAGCCGAATTCGGCGGCCCTCGCGACCGCCTCGAGCTGTGAGCGCGCGTCCAGCTTCTCCAGGATCCTGCGCACATGCGTGCGCACGGTGGCGTAGCTGATGCTCAGCCGCTCCGCGACGGCCCGGTTGTCCAGGCCCTGGCTCATCAGCGTGAGAATCTCCTGCTCACGCGGGGTCATGCTGTCCAGGCGCTCGGTCTGCTCGGCGGTCGACCGCGCGTCCTCGCGGTGCCGTGCCAGCACCTCCACCAGGGTGCTGGCCGGGATGAGGGTCTCGCCCTCGGCGGCCGAGCGGATGGCGGACGCGATCTCGTCGCCGCTCGCCGACTTCAGCAGATAGCCGCAGGCACCCGCCTCGACCGCGGCCAGCAGCGCCGAGTCGCTGGCGTCGGCGCTGAGGATCACGATGGCGACGGAGGGGTCATGGGCCCGCATACCGGCCGCCGCGTCGGCCCCGGTGCCGTCGGGCAGCCGGAAGTCGACCAGGGCCACATCGGGCTTCAGCTCCTTGGCCATGGGCACGGTCTCGGCGACCGAGTCGGCCCAGCCGACCACCGTCAGATCCGAGTATTCGGCCAGCAGGGCCCACAGCCCCTCGGCCACCACCCGGTGGTCCTCGACGATCAGCACCTTCGTCAGTTCGGGAGGTGCGGTCACGGCTGGGGGTCCCCTTCGGGGGAGTCGGCGGGGTCGAGCGGGGCGCCCGGTGGAGCGCCGAGCGGCACCCAGAACTCCACGGTGGTGCCGGAGCCGGGTTCGCTCTCGATCCGGCACCAGCCGCCCGCGATCTGGGCCCGCTCCTGGATCAGGGAGAGCCCGAGATGGCCGGGGCGGGACTCCACCTCGAGCGGGTTGTAGCCCTCGCCGTCGTCGACGATCCGCACCAGGCAGCCGTCGTCGAGCCCGAGAAGCTGTACGTGGACCGTCTTGGCGTGGGCGTGCTTGCGCACGTTCACCAGCGCCTCCTGGGCGGTCCGGTAGATCAGTGCCATCGTCTCGGCCGGGGGATGGGCGGTGAGCCGGTCCTCCAGCCGGTAGGTGATACCGGTTTCGGTGCGTATCTGCTCCAGCAGTCCGCGCAGCGCCCCGGCCAGGCAGCCGTGTTCCAGGCTGGACGGCCGCAGGTCGAAGATGAGCTGCCGCAGCCGGCTGAGCGAGAGCTTCAGGGTCTCGTCCAGCTTGTCCATCACCCGCTGCTCGTCCGGGTCCCGCAGCCGCCGGCGCAACTGCTGGAGGCGGAGGCTGGCGGCGGTGATCACCTGGATGGTGTCGTCGTGGATGTCGGCGGCGATCCGCCCCCGCTCGGCCTCCTGGGCGTGGACCAGATGGCTGAGCAGCGCCTGGCGGTCGCGGTCGGTGACCTCCAGCAGCTCCAGGCTGCGCTCCAGGACGAACTGGGCGCGCTGCACCTCGGTGATGTCCCGGATGGTCAGGACGGTGAGCAGGCCCTCCTCCGTACGCAGCGGGCTGATGCTGACGTCGGCGGGGAACTGCTTGGCGTCGCTGCGCCGGCCCACCAGCTCCATGCTGTGGCCCACCGGCTCCTCCAGGCTGTCGTCCCATTCGCGCAGCGAGACGGTGAGCGGCTGGTCGGGCAGGAGGGCCTCCACGGCCCGGCCGATCAGATGGTCGCGGTCGTAGCCGAAGAGCGCCTCGGTGCGGTTGTTGGCCGCCTGGATCCGGCCGCCGGTGTCCACGATCAGCATCGCGTCCGGGGCGGACTCGATGAGCTGGCGGAACCGGCTCTCGGCCGCCCGGAGCTGGCTCAGGTCGGCGATGAAGACCACCCCGCGGGGCTGCCGGCCCTGAAGATGGCCGCCGCTGAACTGGGCGGGGAACTCGGTGCCGTCACGGCGGCGCCCGCTCATCGCCGACGGCGAGGAGAAGACCCGGCCGATCAGTTGCTCGGAGGCGGTGCGGTAGCGCTCGGGGACGAGGTCCCGCAGCCGCTTGTCGCGCAGCTCCGCCGAGCTGTAGCCGAACATGTGCCGGGTGTGGGCGTTGGCGTACTCGATCCGGCCGCGGGGGCCGACGATCAGGACGCCGCACGGTGCGTGACCGAGCAGTTCCAGGAACGAGTCCTCCAGGCGGTTGCCGACCAGGTCCTCGAACCGCCAGGAGGCGCGCTCGGCGCGGCGCAGCGGCTCGGTGCAGTCCGCGAGCAGCTCCGCGGACATGCTGAACTGATCGCGGGCGGCCCGGATGATCGCTTCGAGGATCTCCTCCGCGGGGGTGCCCTTGACCAGATAGCCGCTGGCCCCGACGGCGAGCATGTTCAGCACGGTCTCGCGTTCACCGTGGGCGGACAGCGCCACCACCCGGGCGCCGGGGACCTGGTCGCGGATGGCCCGGACGCTGCTGGGGGCGTCGCCCCGGGGCATATGCACGTCCATGATCACGACCCGGGGGTGGTGGTCCACCGCCGCGCGCACGGCCTGCTCATGGTTGATGGCCAGGCCCACCAGCTCCAGGTCGGGGTGGGAGTCGATGAGGTCGGCGAGCGCCTCCCGGACGGCCGGGTCGTCATCGGCCACCACAACATCGATCCGGTTGTCGCCCATCACTACCCACCTCCCTTGAGGACGGCACCCTGCAATTCGCGGGGGCTGAATTCATCGCGCCGGCAGTGCGCCAGCGAGGGCATGACCGCGGCCAGCGGCGCGACCAGCACGTTGTAGTGGCTTCCGATGCGGTCGCATACGGCGACCGCCGTCGCGGCGTCCCATACCGCGGCCCAGAAGGCCCAGTCGTGTCTCTGGTGGTTCCGCGCGGTGTCCAGGGCGGCCCGGCGCGCCACCGAGGCGGCGACCAGGATCCGGTACCGCTCCTCGGGCGTGGTGGTGCGATGGACCACTGCCCAGCCCTCGGCGCGGGTCTGGCTGGACGTCTGCTTCCACAGATCGGCCACCCGGTCGATTTCCTCTGGGGTGAGGTCCTCGATATGGGTCAGGAATTGTAGGACTCTTCGTGAGTTAGGTCCGAAAACTACGCTCATAGGACACTCCAGGACGCATGGTACATCTACGGAACTGGTGAGCCGCCCTACGGCCGCCGGCGGCCGGCCGCTCCCTGGAACGTGGGCCTTGCCTTTGGGCCGTAGTCGCCGTTCGGCACGGTCCGGCCCACGTTCTTCCTCGGTGCCGTTGGCTGTACCTAACCTCCGTGTCCCTGGGACATGTTGATGCTCGCCTTCGCGACGCCACCGCTCTTCTGGCCGATGAGCTGGAAGGCCACACCGCTCTCGTCCGCCGTGGTGATCTTGTACGAGCCCACGGCCGACGCCTTGCCCCGGCTGTCCACCTGGAAGGTCCCGATCTTGCGCTGGCCCTTCGAACCCGATCCGGCGTAGGCGTCCACCGTCTCGCCCGGGGCGAACCCCGCGACATAGAAGCTGAGCGTGGTGCCCGCCCTGCCGCCGAAGGCGCTGGGCTCGGCGGACGGGGTGTACGGCAGCACGGTGAAGCCCGAGCGGACCACGGCCCGGCTCTGGTCGCCGATCGCCATCAGCGTCTGCCGCCCCTTGAGGCCGAACGGGACGTTGAACGCCACATCGCGGATCTGCCCCATGCCGTTCGCCTGGGCGGTGAAGGCCGGCAGGCCGCCGGTGGAGTTGATGTAGACCAGCACCCGCTCGCCGGGCGCGAACTTGTTGGCGGACAGCGTGATCCGCTGGCCGGCCTTGAGCGCGTACGGCTTGGACTTCATCGAGGGGTACATGGCCAGCATCTGGAAGGGCGCGGTGGCCGTGGTCTTGCTGCGCTTGCCCACCAGGACCAGGGTGCTGGAGCCGGTCGGGGCCACGCCCACCTTGATCGCCGCCTGGCCGACGCCGCCGCTGCTGTCGGTGTGCAGCGTGGTGACGGGGACACCGGTGGTCCGGCCCCAGAAGACGTCGATCGTCTCGCCCGGGCGGAAGCCGCGGGCGGTGACCGTCACCACGTCGCCGGGGCGGCCGACCAGCTTGTTGATCTTCGCGGTGCCGACCGCGCCACCGGTGACCACCTTGGCCTCCGCCGTCTTGGTGCTGCCGCGCTGCTGGGCGACCAGGGTCGCGGGCCGGTTGCCCGCGCTCTCGGGCATGGTGAACCGGGCGTAGATCGACCCGAACTTGTCCGAGCGCACGCTGCCGATGGCGCGGCCCTTGGTGTCCGACTTCCGGGCCTTGAGCAGGATGTCCACCGTGGCCTTCTTGTCGAAGCCACCGCCCTCGACCGCGGCGCTGCCGCCGGGGTTCACCAGACCCGGGTTGATCACGATGATCGGCCCGGATGCCTGGGGGACCCGCTGGTTGCCCAGCTTGATGGTCTTGGGCTGCTTGGGCGGGCGTATCTCATGCTCCTGCCGGGAGTGCTCCTTCTTCGGAGCGCTCCCGCCCCCGCCGCCGGTGGTGTTCAGGGCGCCTCCGAAGCCGCCGCGCGCGACCACCTGGACGAGCGATCCGACGATCGCGAAGACCACGAGAGCCAGCAGGACGGTCTTCCAGGAGAGCTTTTTCTTCTTGTCGCCGTCGGGAGTGTCCTCCTCGCCGAGGGTGTTCCCCTGGTCGGGGATTTCCTCCTCGTCGGGGATGTCCTCCTCCTCGAGGATTTCCTCCTCGTCGGGGATTTCCTCCTCCTCGGGGATTTCCTCCTCGTCGGGGACGTCCTCGTCCTCGAGGATATCCTCCTCGTTCTCGGGATCATCCCTGTCCTCCGGAACATCCCAGTCGTCGTCGTACTCAGGCATGGCCTTCACCTCCTCTTCCCATGGCTACTGCACACGGTAGATTTCCAGCTTGATATTGCCCCGGGTCTCCGACCAGACACGGGTGGAATTTTGCAGCGCCTTGAGAATCCAGTTCTCTCGGCCGTCGCCATTGTTGAGCATCATGGATCTGCGCATCTTGTTCGACATGATGATGTAGTCGACGTTCTGCCATCTCTTCTTGAAGAGCTTGTCGCGGACATCCGGGTCGGACGAGGCGTTCCAGTGGGAATGCGCGTACGGATAGAACGGGCGCACATCGTGCAGATCACCCCACAGGTCGTCGTCCATGATGATGCGCGAATTCGGTGGTACGTGCTTGCGCACCCAGGCGATCTGGGCATGCTGCATTCCGGTGAGATTGATCTTCGACTGGTACTGGTCGGCGATCTGCGTATGGCCCTCGGTATTGGTGTGGACGAGATATCCGGTGGCCGGTGACGCCAGTAGCAAAATGGCCACGAACGACGGCACGGCGACCCGGGTCACAGAATGCGCGCCGCGCAGGAACCGATTGGCGAATGTGCCCTTGAGCAGCCGGTCCGTCACCATACCGAGGTTCAGCGCGAGCATGGGGATCAGCGGGGTGACATAGAAGTCCAGCACCACGCTGCCGCGCACCAGATAGAAGGCGTATCCGAGGGCCAGTGTCCCGGAGATCAGAAAGCCCAGATTGCGCCTGCGGTCCCGCATGCCGATCCACAGGCAGATCGCCATCGCGCACACCCCGGCGATCAGCAGGAACTTGTCCCGGACCAGCCAGCTCGTCTGCAACAGCCCGGAGTGGCTGAAGAGGGTGCCCTGGCTGCGATTGAGCTGCCACCACAGGGTGTAGAGCAGCGAGACGTGGTCCGCTGGTGGATTGTTCAGATCGAAGTCGAAACCGCTCGGCAGCAGCTCGTTCTTGAGCAGTGCGTAGGTCACATAGGCGCCGATCGGGGCCGCCGCGGCGAATGGCCACAGGGTGCTGGTGAACCGGCTGCTGGCCGACCCCTTGACCCTCCGGTAGAGCAGGTACATGAAGCTGGGCAAGAAGAAGATCGCGTTCTCCTTGGTGATCAAGGCGATCCCCAGCGCCATCCCGCCGCCGAACACCGATCTGATCGTGACTTCTCGCCTGAGCAGCATGAACAGGCTCAGCAGCAGCCAGAGCATCATCAGGTTGTCCAGCAGGACCTGCCGCTGGAAGTAGACCGCGATCGGCGAGACGTTGAAGAGGAACGCGGTGACGGTGGCGGCCAGCACACTGCCGGACAGCCGCCGGGCGATCTCGAACAGCAGATAGACGCTGCCGACATGCACCAGCAGCATCAGGAACCGTCCGGTGTTGATCGCGTTCCCGAAGGCCTCGAACTGCTTCGGCAGCGGGAGGACCCATCCGGCCAGGGTGATCCACCCCAGCGGGGCGTGGTCGTAGTCGTAGGTGTACGGGGACAGGCTGGTCTCCCGCACCAGCGACCACGCCCGCTGCATGTAGATGCCCTCGTCGGTGAGGTAGAGGGGGTAGCGGAACAGGTGGTAGCCGTGGGTGAGCAGCCCGGTCAGCAGGGAGGCGACCAGGGCGATTCTGCCCTTGGTCCCAAGCGGCGGGAACCAGCCGCGCTCCACGGAGAACCGCGGGCGGCGGCGCGGACCTCGCGCGGGGGCCTCGGTGGTCCTGGCTGTTGTGGCGTTCTTCCTTGCCGCGGCGTTCTTGTTCGCCGCGGTCTTCTTGCGTGTCGCGGTGGTCTTGGCTGCCGTGGTGCTCTTGCTTGTGGTGGTGGTCTTGGCTGTTGTGGCGTTCTTGCTTGTGGTGGTGGTCTTGGCTGTTGTGGCGTTCTTGCTTGTGGTGGTGGTCTTGGCTGTCGTGGCGTTCTTGCTTGGCGCGGCGTTCTTGTTCGCCGTGGTCTTCCTGCCCGGCGCGGCGCTCTTCCTCGCCGCGGTCTTCCGGGCTTCCGCG